>JAQVJM010000002.1 GCA_028695135.1 Candidatus Moraniibacteriota bacterium
TTTTTTGTATGCAGTTTGCATTTGAATTAGAAATTTCGGCTTATTTATCGGGGAAGAGGGATTCGTTCGGCATCCGCCGGACGTCCAGCGTATGCGGGATGAACTCCTATTCGATATAAGGTTGGGCCGGAGGGATTCGAACCCCCGCATGCCAGGACCAAAACCTGGTGCCTTACCGCTTGGCTACGGCCCAATTATCAGATTGGCATCCGCCGGCAGGGCTACCGGGCAACATATCGGCTTCATTTGACAACTGTTCCTCCCATCAGATTCATCGCATCCGCCAAAAGCGATCCTTGGGAATTATCGTCGATGCCGTCTTTTTGGGCAATATTATCCTCAGTAAAAATGCTTTTTAATTTTACCCCGGACTCCGCTTCGGTTACCGCTTGAACTCGGAAATTCAACCCTGTGATTTTATTGGAAATATTTTTTATTGTCAACCTATTTTCCGGCTTATTCAGAATCTCTTTGTGAAAAGCGTGCCTCACGACTATTCCAATTGTTCCATAATCGGAATTTTCAATAAGAAGCGAATTAGAAAGAGCCATTGAAAGAGAATAATTATGCTTTCCGATTTCTCCGATTATTTCCGGCCAGGACTTTTTTATCTCATTTATATCTATAGGCGGATTCTTTACCACGGCTTTGCTTTCTGCCCCTTCCTTTTCTATTTTTTTTGAAATATCCTTTTTTTCCGTATCCGCGGAAGAGCTATAATTTTTTGGAGACTTTTCCGCCCCATTTTTTTTCTCGGAATCGTTGTCAGGATCGTTGCCTCCGCTTTTGCCTGAAAAATCATTTTTTTCTTCAGATTTTCCGGTCAGATCCACAATCAAATATTCCAGCGGAAGTTGCGGAATAAAAGATGTTTTTATCTTAGGTATGGACTCGGATAATCTGTCAATGAGGACGAGCAGATTTTTTGCGCCTGTTCTGGCGGATAGGTTTTTCAGAGATTCTCTCTGCTCTTTGGTCAGGCTGGAAAAGATCTGCTTTTCCAATTCCGGACCGGCCTTAAAGAGCATCATTTTTCTGAGGTAGTCCAGCCAGCTTTTGGAAAATATCTCGAGATTGTATCCGTCGCGATAAATCTTATTTACAAATATTAAAGCTTCGCCGGTTTTCCCTGCGAAGACAAGATCGGTCATCTTTTCTATCGATTTTATCCCCGAAACTCCCAAAAGAGCCTCAATCTTTTTGGAAGTGATGTCATTTTTTTCCAAAGTGATGATTTGTTCAAGCAATGATTCGGCATCCCGCATCCCGCCTTCGGCCATAAGGGCGATAAGCCCCGTAGCTTCTTTGTCTATTTTTATTTTTTCTTTTTTTGCCACGGCGGAAAGTTTTTCGATTATTTCTTCTACGGTGAATTTGGAGAAGTCAAATCTTTGGCAACGTGAGATTATCGTTTCAGGCACTTTGTGGATTTCCGTGGTAGCCAGTATGAAGATCACGTGAGCCGGTGGTTCTTCGAGAATCTTTAGAAGCGCGTTAAAAGCTCCCTGGGAAAGCATATGCACTTCGTCTATGATATAAACCTTGAATTTTCCCCGGAGGGGAGAAAGTCTGGCGGTTTCCCGCAGGTCGCGTATATTATCTACCCCGGTATTGGAAGCGGCGTCTATTTCTATGATGTCCGTGAACTTATCTTCTTGAAACTGCTTGCAATTTCCGCACTTGAGACAAGGCTCAGAAGAAACGGTTTCCCCAGGCGTCTTTCGGATATCCAGACAATTGGCCGCTTTGGCAAAAATCCTGGCTATTGTGGTTTTTCCCGTTCCGCGTGGTCCGGTGAACAGATAAGCTTGTCCGATCCGGTCGTGAGCTATGGCGTTGGAAAGCGTTCTGACAATATGCTTTTGCCCGACGATCTCTGAGAATTTTTTTGGGCGGTATTTCCTGTATAAAGTTGAAGACATAAAAAAATGTTTAATTGTTGTAATTGTTATAATGTTGAATTTGCTCTTTGTATTCAACGATAACTATTCTAGCATGTTTGATCGAGTTTATAAAGAGGGGGACTTTTATCGTTTATAAATTCTTTTATCCGAACAATGGATAAAAATATTAGATTGCGTATCTTTATATTTATCTTTAAAGATATATATAAAAATTAAAAACCGCTCGCCTGAACGAACGGATTTTCAATCAGATTTTTTTTATTTTTTAAACACCCAGATCTTGTAGCCGGTGAAATTCCAGATGAGTCCGACAGCTGTTCCGGCCAGAGCGCCGATGCTTACCCAGACCTGATCGTTGAGGAAAGAAAGGTTCAGTAAATTATTTATCGGGGCCTTGAGATATGTGACAGTGATAGTTGCGACAGAAACATTGATAAGCATTCCCATGATGCTGACGAACAGGAACTGGGAGAATTTTTTACCCTCATCCTTCTTGGACTTGTCTTCGAACGCCCAATGCTTGTTGAGAAAATAACTTACGGTTACCGCAACTAAAAAAGAGAGACCTTTCTGGATGGCGTATCCGGATCCGTCTTTTATTCCGGTTATGATTGTTTCCGCGTTTAAAATAGCGAGGTCAACCAATGTATTTATTACGCCTATCATTGCAAATCTTATGAACTGGCCGGCTGTTTTTTTTGTGTTGTCGTTCATTTTTTTATTCAGATTTAGCTTTTACTTTTTCCTCTTGGATCTCTTTTTTTATGGTTTCAATGTCGCTCATCCATTCGTTTACGACATCATCTTGTTCTTCTCTTTTTTTATTTTTTTCTTTTCCGCTTTCAACATTCGAAGAATCTTCCTCTTCCTCGCCCTTTTTTTCATCATTGCCATCTTCGTCATCCATAAATTCAATCGGCTCTTTTTCGTCTCCATCATATTCGGCGCCTTGGTCGGAATAATCCGTATTGCTTTCGTCTTTTTGCAAAACGTTTTCAATGGCCGCCCAGGAACTTTTTTCTTCGGCAGGCACTGTTATGACAACTTCGTCTCCGGGAGATATTTTGAAATAGGTGATTGAAGCCAAAAGAACTTTGTAGGGTACGCCATCGGCTATGATGAAATAATTTCCCGACTCATCTTGTCCGGCTACACCGATCAGATTTTTCCTTTCCACCGGACCGACTTGCTTGTAAACAAAACTTCCGTTTTCTATCGTAAGCTTGAGCATGTCGCCTTCCACCAGCTTGGATTTGGAAGCGTAATTGGCCGGGACCGGATATTGCTTTCCGTCGTCGCCAATCATTATTTGTCCGTCAAAAGTCCCATATATCACGGTTCCGTCGCCGGATTCTATTTTTTTTCTGCGTCCGGCTCTCTTTTTTCCTTCCAATTGTAAAAGCATCGCCTTGGCGCTCTGGATAGTTTTTTCAGCGCTGGAGATAGTTTTTCTAAGTGATTCAATTTTTGCGGCGTTGTCTGCGTCGCTGTTTGTTGTCGGCATTTTGTTTTTTGCAGGCTCTTTTTTTAAACGGATATTCAAAAATTGAAAATCCCTCCAAAGAACCTCGTTTGTTTGTATTTGTATTTGATTTAGACAATTGAATTATATAATACTAGTCGAATATTGACAAGTCCTACGCTTTTTTGATAGTATTGACGGTCAAATAGCGTATAATGATTTTAGAAAACTTTTTTATTATGATAAGAAAAAGCACAAAAATCAAGCCGGACATAAATTTTTTTATAGTAGCATTGGCGGTTGCTGCGGGAATTTTTGTCGTGCTTCTGGACAGCGGAAAATATTTTTCCAACATTGATTTACTGTTGATTCCCAAAAATGAAAAAACGGCTTTTCAGATCGACAAGATAAGAAACAATCTCGTCCATATCTTTGAAAAGAAAAACGAAAGGCCGGAAGCGGAATTAAAAATCAGAGACGGAGATTCTATATTGAGCATCGAAACTGAGAGCTATATAGGGAGCGAAGCGGTTAGCCAGGCGGAAAAGACCTCCCAAGAAATTATCAATATCGCAAGCATTTATTATAATGTAAAAAACGATTTGGATATAAGGATAATCAGGGGAGGAACGCGTAAAGCCGAAAGCGGAATTTTTATTATCGCGCTTGCGAGCGTCCTGATCGGAGGATTGATCTCTTTCTGCATCCAAATCGTTCTGAACTATCTGGAGAATTCGGCTTATATTTTTTTAAAGAGGAAGAAAGAGGCGCCTGACACATCGAGAGGAATCGAAAATATGCTGATAAAGAACAGATCCAAAATTGAAAATCTTTCCGGCGCATTTTCCAAGGGCTATGCGGATGAAAAATTTCCAACAGAAAAATCGGGAGTCGAACCCGTTTATTTTAAAAAGGCCGCTTTTCCTCAAAATCTTCCGATGGAGATATCCGAGCAAAGCAAACAGTCGCAGAGGATCGAAGAAACGGAATCTGTTCCCGGAAATCTCCCTTTCGAAGTCATGGAAGAGCCGGAGGGGAGCGGGCGATATTTCGATGAAAAATTGCCGGAGGAATCAAGTGAGGAGCCTACGGAAGAAGAATATAAGAGAAGATTAAACCAGCTTTTGAAAGGAGAATAGCATAATTTTATGAAAAATAATTTTCGAAACAAATTATACATATGGCTAAGCATTATTTTGGCAGTAGCCTTGTTTTTTTCCGTATTTAATTTCATCCGCAAGGGAGAAAACCATGATAGCGGAACATCACAAGAAGAGGCTAGGGGATCTTTGGCGACTTTTGCCAAGCTTGCTAAGAATATTTTGGATAACAGGGGCAGAGAGATGACTTTTTTGATTCTTTTGCAGAATAATATGGAAATTCGTCCCGGAGGGGGATTTATAGGTTCATTTGCGATAATAAAAACCAAGGGAGAGGATATAGTTTCTTACGAAGTTCACGATACGGGAAATTTTGATGAAAGAATCCCCGATACGTCGCCGATGCCTTATCCTATGGGAGAAATTTTTGGCATAAGCGCCTGGAAGCTTCGCGACTCCAATTATTCTCCGGATTTCAAAGTTAACGCGGAAAAAGCCATGGAGTTCTATTATCTCGGAAAAGGCTTGGAACAATTCGACGGAGTGATCGCGCTCAATGTTTCTGTCCTGGAAAAAATATTGGAGATCACCGGTCCGATCGAATTGGAAGGATTTCCGGGGATATATGATTCCAAAAATGTTCTTATCAATTTGGAAAAGCAGGTAGAAATAGATTTTGAAGGCCAAGGGATAACGAGAGGGGATAGGAAGCAGGTCTTGGGAACTTTCTTTAAGGAGCTCTTGAAAAAGATCGGAGATTTTTCCATTTTGGATAAAACCAGATTATTCAAAGTGATTACCGGAGAATTGGAAAATAAAAATATCCAGCTTTATTTCAAAGATTATGATCTGCAAAAAATAGCGCAGGAGGCTGATTGGACGGGAGAAGTTGACAAAATTTGGGACGATGACTATCTGATGGCAGTGGATGCAAACTTGGGAGCTTACAAAAGCGATTATTTTGTGAGACGTTCAATGGATTATTTCATAGATTTCTCGGGAGAAAAACCGAAAGCTACTTTGAGATTGAAATATAACCATACTGCCAAGGAAAAAAACTGGTTCACCAAAGATTATCAGAGCTATCTGAGGATCTATGTTCCTGAAGGATCGGAGCTGGTTTACTTCGATGGGGCTGTAGATGAGCCTAGAACGGGGAGCGATCTCGGAAAGACTTATTTCGGAGGCCTTATAAAAGTGGAAACCGGAAAAGAAAAGACGATTGAAATAGCTTACAATCTTCCGGAAAAAATAAGCTATGAAAATTACGCCCTTAAGATTCAGAAGCAATCCGGATTGAATGATATCCTGGTAAAGATTACAGTCAAGACGGGAGACGGACAAGCGAAAGTCGTTGAATCCATAATGAGCAAGAATGCCATCATCGAAGATTTGAAATAAATTTTTAAAAATCAGAGCGAAGCTCTGATTTTTTCATTCTCCGATAGGTCGGATCTTTAATTTTTTTCCTTAATCATTTGCTTGCTACGGCAAACAAATATGTGGCATGCTTTTTTTCGGAAATTTCAGGTCAAACGGATGCTTTTTGATATTTCTATGGCACGTTGCCAACTTTCTAAAAAAGTAGTAGAATACTATCGATGTATAATATAAAAATAAAACAATTCGAGGGTCCTTTGGAACTTTTGGCCGATCTCATAAGTAAGGAAGAGCTTGATATAACCAGAATCAGCCTAGCCCAGGTGGCGGATCAGTATTTGGATTATCTGGAGAACAGCCGAGATATAAATCTCTCAAATCTAGCTGAATTTTTGACCGTGGCTTCGAAACTTATTCTGATAAAATCCAAGTCCCTGCTTCCTCTTCTAGTTTTGAGCAAGGAGGAGGAAGAAGAAATAGTCGATCTGGAGCAACAGCTGATGGAATATAAGAAGTTCAAAGATGCTTCTATCAAAATGGGGAAACTTTTCAACTCGTCCGCCCGCTCTTTTTCGAGAGAGAGTTTTCTTGACAGAGAACCTGTTTTTTCTCCGCCTTCCGATCTGGAGGCTGGGGATCTGGCAGAATCATTCTCCAAGATATTGGAGGAAATACCAGCTGTTGAGAAAATGGAGGAAGAGAAAGTCAGAGAAGTTGTCTCCTTGAAAGAAAAGATTGACAGCCTTAAAAAATTTTTAAAAACAAGGATCGAAACTTCTTTTAGCGATCTGGTGAAAGAGTCCAAAGACAAGGTCGAAGTAATCGTTTCTTTCCTGGCGATGTTAGAAATGGTCAAAAGAAGGATAGTGGTTGTCGAACAGGCGGAAATATTTAATGACATAAAGCTCAAGGTCAGAAATAGGGAAAATAATAATTATTAGACGGAATATGGAAAAAGAAAAGACAAAATCGATTGTTGAAAGTTTGCTTTTTTCTAAAGGGACTCCGATTAATTTTTCTCAATTGGCAAAAGCGCTGGAAATTTCCAAAGAAAAGATTAAGGAAGCGATAGAGGGATTGTCGGAAGATTATACTGCCGAAGGAAGGGGGATCGTTCTGATAATAAGCGGAAACAGCGTCCAATTGGCGACTAATCCGGAAAACGCTTCTTATGTGGAAAAAATAATAAAAAGGGATTTGCAGGATTCTTTGAGCAAGGCGGCCTTGGAAGTAGTATCCATAATTGCCTACCGGGGTCCGATATCAAGACTGGATATAGAGGCGATAAGAGGAGTGAATTCCAGCTTCACTCTCAGAAATCTTCTCATGCGAGGAATGATAGTGAGAGCCGTAAATAAAAAGGATCAGAGAGGATATCTGTATAAAGTTTCGTTTGAATTTATAAAAAAGTTGGGCTTAACTAATTTAAAAGATTTGCCTGATTATGAAAAACTCTCCCACGATGGACGGATCGGATCAATTATCAATATTAGAACGGAGAAATAACAATTTCAGAAGAAAGAGAGCTTCCGTTAGAATCGCAATCCTGTTGCTGTTTTTTTTGGCAGGCTTTTTTGTTTTTTACGCCCGTGGTTTTTTAAAAAATAATTTTTTATCCGAAGAGGCTCCGGCAGTAATGGGAGAGATGGATGCCAAGACCAGTCCGGACAGTTCCAGCCTGCTTTCCCAATACAGTTTTCCCATACCATTCTATATTCCTGTGAAAAAAGAAGGGATCTCCGATCTTCAAATTCCCAATGCCCATTCCTCGGTTGTTATAGATGTTGATTCGGGAACGATACTCCATTATAACGACGGAGAAGAGAAGCGCCAGATCGCTTCTCTCACCAAAATTATGACGGCGGTTCTGGTCGTTGAAATTATTGGTGATTTGGAAAATGAAAAGGTGGTTATCGATGAAGAAGCTGTCTTTATAGAAGGAACCAAAATAGGCTGTCCCCGTTCGGGATATTGCCCGGGAACAAGGCTGAGAGTGGGGGAAACAATTTCCGCAAAGGAGCTTCTAAAAGCGATGCTTATGAACAGCGCCAATGATGCGGCTGTAGCTTTGGCCAAGCACATCGGAGGGACTCAAGAAGGTTTCGTAAAAATGATGAACGAAAAAGCCAAAGAAATGGGACTTAAAAATTCGGATTTCTGCTCTCCTTCGGGACTGGAGATCTCGGAGGATAAGGAAAGATGCTATTCAAGCGCTTATGATATAGCAAGAATCGCCGCTTATTCGATGAAATATGATGAAATATGGGACATATTTAAAATTCCCAGCACGACTATATATTCCTTTGACAGAAAAATAGCTCATGAGATAATGAATACGAACGCTCTTTTGGAAGAGATGCCGGAATGCCTAGGAGCAAAAACCGGATTTACCCCGCTGGCGGGATATTCTCTTATGCTGGCGGCAACCGATAATCTCAAGAGGCACAGGATAGTGGCGGTCCTGCTTGACGATCCCTATCGCTGGGGGGATGCCAGGGAAATGGTGAACTGGGCTTTTGATTCTTATGAATGGAAATAGTCTTTAAGAGACAATATATGAGCGACAAGCGACAAGGAATAAAGCAAGGGACAAGAGCTATGGATCGTAGGGGATGAAAAATAAAGCATGAAACATTAAATTATTTATAAATTAAAAATTCCAAAAAATATATGCGAGTAGTCCTAACAGGCGGAGGAACAGGAGGTCATATCTTTCCGCTGATAACCGTTGCCGATAGCATAAGAAAAATAGATAACCAGGCGGAATTTATGTTTATGGGACCCAACAGCGGTCTGGAAAGGAGAGTCATGGAAAAAAATCGTATCAGGGTGAGAAGCGTAATGAGCGGAAAGGCTCGGCGCTATTTTTCCTTGCTTTATCTTTTGGATATTTTTAAATTTCCTCTTGGAATTTTGCAATCCCTTTGGCATCTGCTTTGGTTTATGCCTGACGCGGTTTTTTCCAAAGGAGGACACGGAGCCATGCCGGTCGTGATTGCCGCTTGGATCTATCAGATTCCGATACTTACCCATGAATCGGATTCCGTTCCGGGAATCGCCAACAGGATCATCGGTAAATTTTCCCAAAGGATCGCCGTATCTTATCCTCGAGCGGAAAGGTATTTTGTAAAAGACAAAGTTTTATTGACGGGAAATCCCGTGAGGGAGGATATAAACAAGGGGAGCAAGGAGGCTTTTTTGCAAAAATTTAATCTTACGGAATCTCGTCCGGTGATATTTGTTATCGGAGGAAGCCAAGGCTCGCGGGCGATAAATATGGCGATTGTCAAATCTCTGCCTGATATTTTGAAGCATGCCCAAGTCGTCCACATAACGGGAGAAAAGAATTATAAGGAAGCGATTCACGGCGCTAGAGCGCATGGAATAAAGGAAGGCCACGAAGGATATTTCCCGTTTTCTTTTTTTGAGCTTGAGGATATGAAAAACGCTTATGCTTCAGCCGATCTGATAATAAGCCGGGCGGGAGCCAATTCAATTTCTGAGATCGCCGCCAATAAGAAACCTGCCATACTGATACCCCTGCCCAGCGCGGCTAACAATCATCAGAGTATGAACGCTTACGAGCTGGCTGAAGCCGGAGGAGCGGTCGTTTTGGAAGAAAGCAATTTGGGAGAGCATATTCTTCTGGAAAAAATAATAAAAATGTTGCAAGATAAGGATTTTTCCCGTAAACTGATGGAAAACATAGGAGGATTTTATCATTCTGACGCGTCTGACAAAATTACGGAAGGTTTGCTGGAAATAGCTAATTAGGATTAGCTTGCCAGTCGCGGTAAAAAATCCGATGACCAAGAAGAAGTCCGGAAAAATTTATTTCATAGGCATTGAAGGGGCGGGCACTTCCGCTTTGGCCGTGATTTATAAAAATCTCGGATATGATGTCGCGGGATCAGACGATGGAGATCATTTTTACGGAGATATCTTGGAAAAAAACAAAATAAAAATTTTTTCTTCTTATGATAAGAAAAACCTTCCGGAAAATGTCCGCAAGGTAGTTTATTCGACCTGTATAAATGAAAAAAATCCGGAATTTCAGGAAGCCAAGAAAAGAAATCTGGAAATGAAAAGCTATCCGGAAGCTTTGGCGGATCTCTTTAATAAGAAAATGGGAATTGCAGTTTGCGGGACTCACGGCAAAACGACGACTACGGCGATGCTGGCTTTTGTTCTCGATAATATGGGACTTAGCCCCAGCGCCGTGGTGGGAAGCAAGGTGATCGACTGGAGGGCTAACAGTCTTTATGGAAAGGGTGATTATTTCATCATTGAAGCGGATGAGTATCAGAATAAGCTTCTATATTACGATCCTTGGTCGGCGATCCTTACCAGTGTCGATTATGACCATCCGGATTTTTACAGGACTTCCGAGGATTACAAGAACGCTTTTATCGATTTTGCAAAAAAAATCCCCAAAACCGGATATTTGATCTACTGCAACGATAACAGGGACGTGCTGGATGTGGCGGGAAAAGCCAAGTGCCGGAAGGTAAGCTTCGGCTTCAACAAAGAAAGTGATTACCTGATAAAGATAAAAAGAGTCAAGTTTTCTCAGACTTTCGAGATTTTTCATGAAGGTGAATCTTTGGGCGATTTCAAAATAAAATTGCCGGGAGCGCACAATGCACTTAATGCATCTTCCGTAATCGCTTTTTGCAATGAGCTAGGATTGGATCCGGATAAAGTCAGGGAGGTGCTCAGTTCATTCAGGGGAACAGCCAGAAGGTTCCAAAAAATCGGAGAAAGGAACGGATCCGTTCTTATCGACGATTATGCGCATCATCCCGAAGAGATAAAGGCCGCCTTGAGAGCCGCTGATGAAATTTTCCCCGATAAGAATATCGTAACCGTTTTTCATCCCCATTCTTTCACCAGGACGAAAGCCTTGCTGGAAGATTTTGCCAACAGTTTCGGGGATGCCAATGAAATTCTGATTTTGGATATCTATGGAAGCGCCAGAGAAGATTCGGGAGACGTGAGTTCCGAAGATCTGGTCGAGCTCATAAATAAATATTATCCCAGGAGAGCCAGATATGTGCCCAGGGTCGAAGATGCGATCGATATTCTCAAAGATTCGATAAATGAAAACGACGTTGTGATTTCGATGGGAGCCGGAGACGTATGGAGAGTTACTCATGAATTAGCGAAATAATTTCTTATGTTAAATATCCAAAAAAATATTCCTTTAGCTCCGTATACCACTTTTAAGATCGGCGGGCCGGCCAAATTCTTTGTCGAGGCCAAAAGCGAAAGCGATATAGCCGATTCCATCGATTACGCCAAAAATAATAATAAGGATTTTTTCATATTTTCCGGCGGTTCCAACCTGCTGGTGAGCGACAACGGTCTTGACGGTCTGGCGATAAAAATATCCAACTCCTCAATCGAAATAAAAGATAGGGAAGTTTTTTGCGGAGCGGGCACTTCTTTATCTCAATTGGCAATGGAAACTGCCAAGAATAATTTAGGAGGATTGGAATGGGCGGCCGGAATACCGGGAACAGTCGGCGGGGCGATTGCGGGAAATGCCGGAGCCTTTGGCGGAGAAATAAGCGATAATTTGATAGAAGTCAAAACTTTAAGCGTCGAAGAAGGAAAATTGATGACTTTTGAAAAGAAAGATTGTGATTTTGGATATCGAAACAGCTTGTTTAAAAAAAATTCCGGAAAGTTTATTCTAATTTCAGCTGTTTTTGATATGGAAGCGGGAAAAAGGGAAGAAAGCGAAAAAAAGATCGGAGATATAATAAAAAAAAGGAAGGAAAAACAGCCCCGCTATCCGAGCGCCGGCAGTTTTTTCAAAAATCCGGTTGTCAATAAAGAGGAAATAATAAATAAATTCGAGAGAGACACGGGACTCAAGATAAAAGACGATAAAATTCCGGCCGGCTGGCTGATTGAAGAAGTCGGGCTCAAGGGGAAAAAAATCGGAGGCGCCAAGGTGAGCGAAAAACATTCCAATTTCATAATCAATACTGGAAATGCCACTGCGGAAGATGTTATAATATTAAGCAGCTTGATAAAGGCAAAAGTTAGAGACCGATTCGGGATCCAATTGGAGGAAGAAGTGAAGCTGATCGGATTTTAAATAAAAAAATATTAATGGCGTAAAAATAAAATAATTTTTAAATTTGTTGGGAAAAATTATGAACATAAAATATCTGTTCAAAGATGTAACCATCGATAATCGAACCAGGGAATATGTAGAAAAAAGGCTTTCCGGAATAGAGAAAGTGTTGGATAAAATCTTAAAGACGGAAGTAGAGATCGACAGGGACAAAAAAGGACTCTTCAGGGTGGAGGTGATGGTTTCGACTCCTCGGGACCTATTCAGGGCGGAAGAGACGACCGAAAGCATCGAGGGCTCGATCGATCTGGTGGTGGATGAGCTTAAGATCCAAATTGTAAAGAAAAAAGACAAGCTGTGGACCAAAATTATGCGCGGAGCCAGATCCCTCAAGAAAAAAATGTCGCTGGATGATGATGCGAGGTTTTAGTATTTCTTTACCTGCCTGCAGTGCTTATGCACATGCATTGCAGGCGGGCGAATTACGAATTTTACGAATGTACGAAATTTCTAAGAAACGCAAAAAGGCTTTGTTTAAAGAGAATAAAAAGTATTTTTATCCTGTCATGTAACGTAAGCACGAAAATCATACCCTGTGGATAACCCATTTTATTTTTTTGCTCAAAAGAAATAATTATTGTATAATAAAGCTGGTTAAAATAACTTCAAAAAATAAATATAAAAAAATGAAAAAAATAATATTGGCAATAATTATTGTTGCGCTTTTTGCGGGATTAAGCTTTTCCGCCAAGGCCGATGTCATCGGCTGGCTTTGGGGCGGGGGAACTGAGTCATTTGTCGGAGACACGAGCCATACCAATTTCGGCTGGATAAGCGCGAATAGTTCCAATTGCGCTTCCAATGAAGGTGAACTTACGGAAACTGCATTTTGTCCTCAAGCTACCGGGGCTAGTTACAGCCTTGCGGTTCCTTCCACCGACGGACCTGTTTCAGGATATGTATGGAGCGAGAATGTGGGATGGATAAGTTTTAATTCTGGGGATTTAACCGGATGTCCAAGCGGAGAATGCTCGGCCAGGAGGGCCGGAGGCTGGTTGGAAGGCTGGGCGAGGATAAAAAGCATACAAACTGCCTATGCTTTAGAAAATTCCGGAGGTTGGGAAGGATGGATAAGTTTGAAGGGAACAGGGTATGGGGTTGAAATAAGCAAGATGGATGGAAATTTGAATACTCCCACCTATGCTTGGTCGGATGAACTAGGATGGATAAATTTCGGCGGAGCAATGATGGGAAAAACTTTGAAGGTGTGCTACAACTCTTGCGACTCGACTCTCCAGGTTTCAAATTTTAATCTTCCGATAAATAATACCAAGGAAGATATAAAAGCTTGTTATGGAATGGATCCGGGATGCAATGATTCTGATCCACTAGCAGATGTCACTTCAGTTGCAGCATGGAGTGGTTCAGATAGTCCCAATAACTCTGTCAGTCTCAGCGGTACAGATAATATAACAGTTCATGCTGATAGTCTGGGAACAGAAACAGTATTAGCTTCCTATCTAGGAAGTAGTGCTTCCTTTGATGTAACAGTTTTTCAAGTGTGTAGTTATTATGGTTGCGGTTCCGGTTCGCAAGCCAACGATTGTGTCCAAAATCCGAATCTTTGTGTGATTGATGATCCTAGCGAGACTTGTGCTACAGATTGTCCCAACATGCCTCTTGCTGATCCATGTATTCAAGTTGAAGAAAATTCTACAAAATGCGGAGGGACGGGAGTGGATCCTACCAATTGGATAGAGACCAATTAAGAAATAATTAAGCTTTATAATAAAAGATAAAATTAAAAATTATGGACATACAAAATACGGAAAAAAATAATAATACCAAAGCGGTTGTAATTTTTATCTTGGCCATCTTGGTCGTCCTGGCGATACTCGCTTATCTGATGATATCGATGGGCAAAAAGACAGATACGGATAACGGAGCAAAAAACGGAACATCGGGAATCGATAGCGCTAAGAGTGATTCGCTGGGCTCGAATCAAAAAAGTGAAAATAGTGGAAATAATTCCGATTTTTCTGATAATTTAAGTTCTGATGAAAGTTTTGGAGTTCCGCCAAGTGGAGGAGGAATTGAGGATTATGATGATGTAGCGCCAAATGATTCAATCGGAGATTTTCCAGACGTGCCGGATCCTAGAGAGACATTGGATGATGGAGCAGAAATAGCGCCGATACAGGAGCAATAAAATAAATCAATCGAGGAATAAATAAATTTATTTTTTAGACGAAGTAAAAAAATGAAAAGAAGCCAAATAAAATCCTTATCGATAATAATCTCGGCGATCGCCATAGTTTTTTTTGCGGTTATGGTTTTTTATCTGATGATTAACCAGTTCAACAAAAAATCTGAAGAAAGCGATAATTATTTTGACACCAGTATTGATACTAAAGATAGAGAAGGATTTGGAGGAAATGTTTCCACAGATAAAGAAACTCTTTTGAACGTGGTTGAGAATAACAATGATAGTGAGGAAGAAATCGTTCCTCTTGAGAAAAATGAATTATTGGAATTCGTAAAACAGAAGGAAACATCAACTCAAGAGGTTCCGGCTCCAAGCAAGGAAGATTTGTTAAAAAATTTAAAATAATCAATAAAAAAATTAATAACATAAGACTATGTTAGGAAAAATTATAAAAAAAGAAAGCGTTTATTATTGGTCGAGAGTGGCGGTGATAGGAGTTCTGGTCGGAGCGTCTGTCCAATTTGTTTTTGCCTGGGCGGAACCCGAACTTGATCCTCCAGGGGGAAATCTCGAGGCGCCGATCAATGTGTCTGATACGGGGCAGACAAAATATGGGACATTGGACATAAATACGAACAATGGCAGTTATTCTGTTTATACGCGGGAGTCCTTGTTGGTAGGAAATCAAATTGTCTCAGGCAGTCATATAACAGCAGGCGGAAATGTATGGACAGGAAGCGGATATATTTTCAGCGGTCGAGGAGAAGTATTGAGAAGCAATGATACCTGGCTCAGGCTAAACCAAGCCAATGATCACACTAGCGGAACCTTTACACCCTATCTGATGCGAGCTGACGGAGGATATCAAGTTGACGGAAAATGGGCGATTTCTGCCGATAATAATTGGCACAGAGCCCAATATTCGGACAATACCCGTTATGGCTATTTCGAGGGTCGAAGGCAAGATGGTACTAGAGGTTTTTATCTCGGGTGGGGAAATGGCGGTACGGTGGTGAACCTCGGCCTCGACAATGCGAACTATCTAGATATCACAGGAAACCAATATATCCGCTGGAATAGTCCCCAGGGCTCTAACTTGTTCTACTTCAATAATGCTACCGCCACCAAGTCAACCGGTCTTTATTATGATGGCTCGAACCAATTTTCCATAGCGAGATTCGCAAATAACTTCGGAGCTTGGGAAAAGACCCCATATTTGTTCCAGATGAATGATAATGGCAATCTTGTCATCAATAATAACCATGGACTTAGGATAACGAAATATCCCGGTTGCGGAAAGCTTTATACCGATTCCAGCGGAGTGGTGCAGTGTGGGCAAGATCAGACCGGATCAGGTAGAGGACTAAATTTGACAAACTGTTATGGCAAGAATGTCCCTGATAATGTTATGGTTACTTGCGGATCAGGGGAAGTTATGACAGGCGCTCTGTCTTACGGCCAGAATCAGATGCAAATTATGTGTTGCAGGGCTACTGTTCAATAATGCGCAGAATAATTTTTGTCAAAATAATAAAAAATAGATAAATTAAAGAAAATATATCAAAAAGGAAAAATAAGTATACATAATCTAGAATATCAATTAGGATGTTTTAAGATATCTTTGATAATTTATTACAAAAACGGATAAAAACGATACTCCAAAAAATAATGGGAGCGGATAAATTATAATTAGATAGAAACAAATTAAATAAAAAAATGAAAAGAAGCCAAATAAAATCCTTATCGATAATAATCTCGGCGATTGCCATAGTTGTTTTTGTGGCGGTGGTTTTGTATCTGGTAATGAATCAGTCCAGCAAGCAAAAAAATGAAAAAAATGAAATTTCTCCCGGAAGCATCGAAAAACAAGACGAAGAAATAATTTTTGAAAAACCCGCCTCTATGTGATGATTCTGCAGAAAAGAATGTCGATTTAAATGTCGACCAACCGGAATTTGCTCCTGAGCTGGAGATGATGATAGAATAATAAAACCGCTTCGTATAATAGGAAATTTTTCTATCCAAAGATCATATCTTTTATGTGCTTCTTGACTTTTTATCTTTAAAAAGCTATTATTGTTTTTGTGGTTTTAAGCGACCAAGATAATTTTTTTTGTTTTATTCATCCTGTTAATAATTTTATTGGAATAAAATTCCGCTCGCCACGGCGAGTCGGATTTAAACAGGGTAAAAATATGTTAGCGATAATAAGAACTGGAGGAAAACAGTATAAAATCAAAGAAGAGGACAAGATCAAGATTGAAAAAATAGAGGGAAAAGAGGGAGATAAGGTTAAATTTCCCGAAGTTTTGTTTATAGGCGACGAAAAAAGCGCCAAAATAGGAACTCCTCTAGTAAAAGGCGCGAAAGTCGAAGGAAAGATAATCGCCCAGAAAAAAGACAAAAAAGTCTGGGGGATAAAGCACAAGGCCAAAAAAAGATATAAGATCAAATTCGGCCATAAACAGCCGATCACGGAAGTAGAAATAGTAAAGATCGGATAAATATAATATCAAAAGAAGCCGCCTCTATAAGGCGGCTTTTAAGTTTTGATCCAATCGTGTATCAGTTCAATTTTTCCCGATTCGTCAATGCCGAGCTCAGAGTCAGCTCGTCGGCATACTCGATATCTCCTCCGGTTGAAAGTCCGCGTCCGAGGCGGGTAATTTTTATTTTGAAATTTTGAAGCTTCCTTTTAAGATAAAGAGAAGTCATATCGCCTTCTGTTGTCGGATTGGTGGCGATTATTATTTCTTTGATTCCTTCTTTTTTAAGCCTCTCCAAAAGCTCCGGTATTTTTAGATCATTTTTTTCTTCTCCCGCTTCCATTGATCCGCCCAAGACGTGATACAATCCCTTGTAAATCCCTGTCCTCTCTATGGAAATTATATCAAGAGGATCTTCCACCACGCAGATCGCATCGTCTTCTCTTTGTTTGTTATTGCATATTTCGCAAAGATTCTCTTCCGATATGTTGAAACATCTTTCGCAGTAGCGAAGCTCTTTAAGCTTGGCCAAATTTTCCGAAAAATCCTTTATTTTTTCCTTGTTCTGTTTGAATAAAAATAAGACCAGCCTTTCGGCCATTTTGGGACCGATGGAGGGAAGTGATGAAAAATTATCTATCAGTTTTTGAAATATCTTGGGATACACGTTAAAAATTCAAAGTGCAAAATTCAAAAATAAAAATTTATAATTTTTTTGAAAATGACTTCTTGTTTTATTTTTTTTAAATTATTTATTTTCAGTAGCCATATCTTCTTCCGTATGGGTTCTTTCCAGAGATTTAAATGTCGTGGATTTTTCCTCAAAATAAAGGCTGGCTTTTCCCAGAGGCCCGTTCCTGTGCTTGGCTATGATGACGTCCACGATGTTTCTGTTGGGAGTATCCGGTTTTTCGCGGTCTTCGCGGTAAAGCATCAAAACGACGTCGGCGTCTTGTTCGATCGAGCCCGACTCCCTGAGATCGGAAAGTTTCGGAATTTGCGGAGATCGTGATTCAACTTGTCGGGAGAGCTGGGAGAGGGCGAGAATCGGGATATTCAGTTCCCTGGCAAGTTGCTTAAGGGCGCGCGATATTTCGGAAATTTCCTGGACGCGGTTGTCTCCGGAGCTTTTTCTTCCTTCCATAAGTTGCAAATAGTCGATTATTATCAGTCCCAGCTTATGCTCTGCCTGAAGCCTCCTGGCCATGGTGCGCATTTCCATAATATTGGCGGAAGCGGCGTCATCGATGTAAATCGGCGCTTCGCTCAAAATACCCATTGCTTCATTCAGTTTCTCAAAATCATTTTCCGTTCCGCTGGATCGCAGTTTTCCGGTCCGAAGCCTCCAAAGATCAATTCCCGCCTGGGCGGCCAGCATCCTGTCGATAAGCTGATCGGACGACATTTCCAGAGAAAAAATTCCCACGGGAACCTTGGTCTGGATTCCTATCTGTCTGGCGATGTCGAGAGCGAGAGTCGTTTTTCCGATTGAAGGCCTGGCGGCCAATATTATCAGATCGGACTTTTGCAGTCCGGCAAGGATATTGTCGATATCCGGAAATCCTGTAGGCACTCCGCGTATGCTGCTGTCGTCTTTGTGTAATTCATCTATCCTGTTAAAGGCGCTTTCCAAAATTGATTTGATGGGGACAAAATCCTGCTTTAAATATTTCTGAGAAACTTTGAATATCCCTTGTTCGGCTTCATCCAAAATTTTTTCGACATCTTCATTTCCGGAATATCCCATTTCCAGAATATTATCGGCGGCGGTGATAAGCCGGCGAAGCATCCCTTTTTTCTGGACAACCTTAGCGTAATGGGAAACATGAGAAGCGGAAGGGACGGAGTTTACCAGGGAAGCCACGTAACTGGAGCCGCCGATTTCTTCGAGCTGGCTCTTTTCTTCCAGCTTGTTGGATATGCTGAGTACGTCGATCGGATCTCTTTCTTCATAGAGCTCAAGCATCGCCTCGAATATCTTATTGTGGGATTCCTTGTAAAAATCGCCTGGCTGCAAAAAATCAGCGACTTTTATAATCGCATCCTTGTCGAGCATAAGAGATCCCAAAACCGACTGCTCAGCTTCGATGTTGTGGGGAGGAACCCTCAATTCGTCTTCATTTTTATTGCTTCTGGCCATTTGCTTAAAGAAAAAGATAAAGGATATCGCGCGTATCCTTGTATGACAAAATTAAGTATATATTATATAAAAAAGCAAAGCAATGCTTGACAAAATATGTAAATATGTGCTAATCTATATCGATTGGAAAAATTAATTTTTTCCGAATAAGCGCTGATTTTAAATATGAATTTTCTATATTTTTATCATTTTTAACTATAAAAAAGGCTAGCTTTGCAAAAACATTTGCCGCTTTTTTTAGTTTATTATTTTATGAAGAATAAATCCATCATTAAAAAAAATTCCGAAATTTCTCTTTTTGAAAATGCGGTGAAATCCGTTACCGGCGGAATAAACGAAAGAGCTAAAGCGATGATATCTGATCGTTTTGGTTTTTATGGAAAAAGAATCAAGACCTTGGGTCAAATAGGGCAGGATTACGGCATTACCAGGGAAAGAGTTAGACAGATAATCCAGGAGGCTACAAGCAAGGCCAAGAAGTCTTCCAAAAAGGATCCTTTTTTCAAAAAAGCGGAAGAAAAAATCAAATTTACAATAGAAAAAAAATATGGTATAATTAATAAAAGCGACCTCATAGATTCCTTTTTTAAAGGAGAAGATGGAGGTAATTTTTTGGATTTTATCTTATATTGTTCGGATAAATTCGATATGTTTGGAGATAAGGAAAATATGAAAGAATCCGTGGCGTTAGCCGGATTTAAAAGGGAAGAATGGGATAAGATAATTGGAGAGACTCGAAAAATCTTGGAGGAGAAAAGAAGAGTCTTGAGTTTCAAAGGAATCTTTAACGAATTCAGAAAATTGTATCCGGATTTCGAGAAGGAAAAACTCGCTTCCTATCTGACCGTTTCCAAGGAAATCAAGAAAGGAGTCTTCGGGAAATGGGGGATGGCTGACTGGAAGGAGATAAATCCCAAAGGGATGAGACAAAAGGCCTACCTGGTGATAAAGGAATCGAAAAAACCTTTGCATTTCAGAGAAGTCGCCCGAATGATAGATGAATATAAGCTGAACAAGAAAAAAACTCATCCTCAGACGGTGCACAACGAGCTTATCAAAGACGAAAATTTTGTCTTAGTCGGCAGAGGGACTTATGCTCTCAAAGAGTGGGGATATCAGAAAGGAACGGTCAAGGATGTCATAGAGGGAATATTGAAGGTCAGCAAAAAACCGGTTTCTCAAGACGAAATTATAGAAAAAGTTTTATCGGTAAGAAATGTCAAAGAAGCTACAGTTATAATAAATCTGAATAATTTTTTCAAGAAAATGGACAAAAGGAAATATTTTTTGAAAAAAAATGAGGTCAAAGATCGCGTTTAAGCGGGATTTCTAAATATCTTTTTGCATAAGCCAAACAAAAATAAATGGAGATAATAATCGAAAGTTTTTCTGCGCTATTTTCAGAAGAAATGCGACAGGCCGTGGGAGCGAGCTGGTTCATAGTTCTTCCCGTAGCCCTCTATTTCTTGTTCAAAATATTATGGATGGATTTCGTCCAGGATAACTTTTGGTCAAATATAGAATGGGATCTTATCGAAATAGTGCCTCCGAATGATATAGAGGCGACTCCTCAGCCGATGGAACTTATTTATTCCGGAATGCTCGGATCGATGAAGGGAATAAATGCCATAGAAGAATTTGTCAACGGAGAAATGGCGATGTATTACAGTCTTGAGCTGGTGAGTGACGAGGGCGGGGTTCATTTTTATATAAGAACGCCTAAAAATTTTACTCCTTTGATTGAGTCCAATTTCCATTCCCAATATCCCCAGGCTGAAATCAAAATCGTTCCTGATTATGTAAATAACGTTCCAAAATTGGTTCCTAATAAAGAGTGGGATCTCTGGGGAACTGATTTCAAATTGGACAAACCGGATCCCTATCCGATAAAAAGCTACAGATGGTTTGAAGAAGACATAACCGGAAAAGCTCTTGACCCGTTGGCTTCCATTGTTGAAAGTATGGGGAAAATAGGTCCTGGCCAAAAATTTTGGCTTCAATTCATCATTACCCCGAAAGACGCCAGCCAATATGATACGGGCAAAGAATTGGCCAACGAGTTGGCCGGAAGGGCGATAGGTAAAAAAAGAGGATTTTTGGAGGGTGTGTTGGGAGATATCGTTGATGTGGCGATAGGGGCGTTAAAAACATTTTTCGGAGCTCCTCCCGAAGAATCCGCAACCGAAAAAGGCGAAGAAAATGTTCCCATAGAATTCAGGCTTACTCCCGGAGAAAGAGAAGTTTTAAAAATGGTCGAGGAGGGAATAGGCAAAAGCGCTTTCAATGTGAAAATGAGAATGATTTATCTGGGAAGGAGAGAGGCTTTCAATAAAGTCGTCGTAGGTTCAGTGGCGGGAGGCATAAAGCAATTTTCCGATATAAATACCAACGGATTTGCCATGGACAATGATACCAAAACATTCGCGCTCCACCTCTTCGTGGAGCAAAGGATGAGATACCGCCAAAGGACGATATTTAGGAGATATGTCAAAAGAGATCGTACCGGAAAAACTTTTCATTTGAATACCGAAGAACTGGCTACCATTTTTCATCTTCCTAATATGTCTGTTATCACTCCTTCTCTGCGCAAGATTGAGACTAAGACCGGAAGTGCTCCGGCTAATCTGCCCATAGGATAAATATAAATTATGCAACAAGATATAACTTTTTTCGCCAAAACAAATTTCAGAAACCAAAACGTGAAATTCGGCATCAAAACCGAAGATCGGCAACGCCATATTTATGTGATCGGAAAAACCGGAATGGGCAAAACCACCCTTCTGGAGAATATTGTCATGCAGGATATCGCTAACGGATATGGAGTGGCTTATATCGATCCGCACGGAGATACGGCTGAAAAGCTCATAAAAGCCATACCTGCCAACAGGATCAATGATGTGGTTTATTTCAACCCGGCGGATACCGAATATCCGGTCGCTTTTAATATTTTGGAAGCGGTCGATGAAGATAAAAAATATCTTGTCGCTTCCGGAATGATGGGAGTCTTTAAAAAAATTTGGCCCGATGTTTGGAGCGCCAGGATGGAGTATATACTCAATAACGCTATTTTGGCTCTTTTGGATTATCCCGGTTCGACCATGATGGGAGTAAATAGGATGATGTCCGACAAAAAATATCGCCAGCGGGTTTATGAAAAGATAAAAGATCCGATCGTAAAAAGTTTTTGGATAGATGAATTCGAAACATGGGACGATCGTTTCAGGAAAGAGGCCGTGGCGGCGATACAAAATAAAGTGGGACAATTTCTATCTTCTTTTCTCATAAGGAATATAGTGGGACAGACCAAATCTACCATAAACATGCGTGATATAATGGAGGAGAACAAGATTTTGATAGTGAATCTTTCCAAGGGAAGAATAGGAGAGGACGCTATGCGCCTTCTAGGGGGAATGATAGTGACAAAATTGCAATTAGCCGCTATGGAAAGAGTCGATATTCCCGAAGAAAAGAGAAGCAATTTCTATCTGACGGTGGATGAATTTCAAAATTTTGTTACGGAATCTTTTGCTAATATTTTATCCGAAGCCAGGAAATACCGCTTAAACTTGCTGGTGGCGCATCAATATATCAATCAGCTGGTTTTTGACGGAAATACGGTAGTGAGGGACGCCATCTTTGGAAATGTGGGAACGATAATCGCTTTTAGAGTGGGGGCGGAGGACGCCGAATTTTTGGAAAAAGAATTCGAACCTATTTTCATGATGAACGATATTGTCAATCTTCCGAAATACAATATATATTTGAAGCTGATGATTGATGGAATCGCGGGAAACGCTTTTTCGGCTACCGCTCTTCCTCCGATCGATATCAAGGGCACTGAGGAGAACGCCGAGAAGGTCATAAGGATTTCCAGGGAAAGGTATGCCAGAATCCGCAAAGATATAGAAGATAAGATTTCTCGATGGACGGGAATGATAGCTAAGGAAGATTTTAAGAGCGTATCCGAGGAAGTCGCAATAAAAAAGATCCGAGGAACGAATTTAAGAGAAGGCGATTCTAGCTCCAATTACAAGGTTAAGGAGAAACCGCCTTCTGTTTCCGCAGAGGAAATAAGAGAAAAAAAAGAATCGATTCAAAAAAAAGATAGGGAACAGGGGAAGAAGCATCTTTTTCAAGCCGAATGCGCCACTTGCGGGATAGAGATAGGTGTTCCTTTTAAGCCTGACGGAGAAAGGCCGACTTTTTGCAAAGACTGCCTGAAGGATTATCAAAGGGCGATAGCGCGCCTTCAGAATGAAGAGAAAAGATCCAAAGAAAAGCGCGTTGACGAGGAAAAAAAATTTAAAATTATTGAGAAAAAGGAAGAAGTGAAAAAAGAAAATATCCCGGATAGAATAAAGTCCGGAGTGAGAACGGAGCAGAAGATTTATGTCTCCAAAGAAAAGCCTATGAGTCTTTCTCAGACAAGATATGTAGCGCCTAAAAAAATTAAAAATTTGAAGCAGGACATGGGAAAAATAAAGGAGCTTATAAACAGGAATAGAAAAGCTCAAGGGGATATTGACAAAAAAAATTAAAAATATAAAATATTTATTGTTTGGTAATAATTAAAAAGCAAAAAAATGGGAATACAACCTTTAAAAGACAATGTTCTTATTTCTCCGATAAAAGAATCGGAAAAAACAAAAACAGAAGCGGGCATATATCTTCCGGAATCGGCCGAAGGAATGAATGAAAGGCCTCAAATCGGCAAGGTTGTGGAAGTGGGGGAAAGCAATAAAATTCAAGTAAAAAAAGGGCAAAAAGTAATTTATAATAAATATTCCGGAACGGAAATAAAATTGGATGGAAAAGATTTTCTGATAGTCAAGAGCGATGATATTCTGGCAGTGATTAAAAAATAGTCCTAATGAAAAAACCGCCAAAAATGTCGGCGGTTTTTTCATTTTTCAATCGGGAATCCTTTTTCTTGCCAGGCCCTAAGTCCGCCTTCAATCGTATAGGTGGCCAGAAATCCTAGATCGTAGAGCTTGACTCCCGATTGGAAATCAAGCAACTCGGAATCCCCATATACTATTATTTCTTCCATCAAGGGGATATCCTCCTTTTTGCTTTCCAAATCTTTAAGGGGTATGTTCATAGCTTTGGGTATATGTCCCTGCGAAAAAAGATTTTCCGAACGAGTGTCTATTATTGTTACGGGATATCCGTTGTCTATGGCCAGCTTTAGCTGTTCCGGAAGTATGTTTTCTATCTTTGCCCTGTCCAAAACGGATTCCGGATCGCCTATGCCCACTGTATTGTTGGATTTTGTTTTCCAAGCGTAAATTCCTCCCGATAGGGCTAAAACATTCTTGAATCCGGAATCTTTGAAGAATTTGACTGCGCCAGCTTCGGCGTTTTTATCCTCGAAATCATATCCGACTATGACTATAAGCTCTTCTTTGTTCAATTTTATTACTTCATCCTTTATTTTTTCTGGCGTTATGTTTACCGAGTCTTCTATGTGCTCCTTTTCATAACTTACGGCATCCCGAATATCTATTATTTTCAACTTTTCTTTTTTTATTATTTTTTCTCCAAGCTCCTCGGATGTAATATATGCATATTCATAAACTTCTTGTGTTTGCGGCGGAGCTTCTGTTTTTCCTTTATTAAATTTAAAAACTGGACGCATGAAAGTTATTGTTGCGACTATGAGGATAAGAAGAAAACCTAAGAGGAAAACTCTATTTTCTTTTTTAATTTTTTCGGACATATTTTTATTTTAGCACGCTTCCTATGAAGCCGGGGTATCCGTTTATGAAACTGTTTGCCTCAGTTTCATTTTTTCCTTCCAGCTGTAATTTTTCTATGATTATGTTTCCTTTGCCTGTTTTTACGCGTATTTTTTTGTCTTCTTTCTGGAAGACTTCTCCCAAATGCCGTTCGTTTTCATTTTCATTTTCTTCCGCCGATATTGAAGTCAGTGATATTTTTTTAACAGCCCCTTCATTATCCCAAAAAGTATAAATTCCCGGCCAGACTCGGAAAGCGCGAAAAGTATTATGAATTTCCGAGGCGCTTTTGCCCCAAAATATTTGCCCGTCGCTTTTTTCTATGAGCTGGCAAAGAGTGGCCTCCCCATCGTTCTGTTTGACTGGATTTATTTCTCCGTTAATCCATTTGGAAACAGTATGCAATAATAATTTGGATCCTGCTACAGCCAGCTTGCTTGTGAGAGTTATATAATCGTCATCATCGTTTATAGCTATCTTTTTTTGGGATAATATATCCCCGGTATCAATTCCTTTGTCCATCAGCATTATGGTTATTCCGGTCTCCTTATCTCCTTGAAGAAGGGAATTTTGAATAGGAGAGGGACCGCGCAATTTTGGAAGAAGCGAAGCGTGGACGTTCAGGGATTTCATTCTGGGTATTTCCAATATTTTTTCTGGAATGATTTTCCCATAGGAAGCGACTATAAAAACGTCAGGTCTGAGGCCCTTTATCTCGTTTGTGAAATTTTCATCCAGTTTTTCAGGCTGGAGTATTTTTATGTTATTTTTCTGGGCGATATCTCTTACCGGATTCGGTAGATTTCCTTTCTTGTCTCTGCTGTCCGGTTGAGTGACTACTGCCGAGATTTCATAGGGGCTTCCTGTCAAAGATTCAAGGACGATTCCGGCAAAATCGGAAGTGCCCATGAAAACTATTTTTAATTTTTCTTCCATAATTTCACAATCCGAATCTACGGATATAATTCAAATCTACAAATTTTATTCGAATTCCTCTAAATATCGCATCGGATTTATCCGGGATTTAAATTATTGCGATCGGAACGCTCAAATGTCATTCGTAGATTCGGATTATTATTTATTTATAAAAAGTTTTCCGTTAAGATGGTCTATTTCATGCTGGAGCGCTCTGGCCAGCAGAGCCTCCGCTTTTATCTTACACTTTTCTCCTTTTTCATTCAAATACCTTACTGTAACTCCGGAAAATCTTTTTATCGGTAGGAATTTCCCGGGGAAACTGAGACATCCTTCTTCAGAAATATCACATTCTTTCGATTCGGACGTTATTTTGGGATTTATGAAAACATATGATTTTTTATCAATTTCGATAACGCAAAGACGGATTGATTTTCCAATTTGAGGAGCCGCCAATCCTATGCCTTTATTTTCTCTCATAGTTTGGATCATGTCGATTATCAGTTTTTGAATCTCGGGATCAAGGGGATTTTTTATTTTTTCCGATTTTTTTTCCAGTATCGGATCGGGATAGGCTATTATTTTCATTGAATTTCTATAAGTTGCAAATGAATACGAATTTACTAATATGCAAAATATCTAATCTGCTTAGAGTTTCTTATAAATGTTCTTCTCTTCCTTTCCGTGATCAGCCTTTATTTCAAAAAAGTTCCCTTCAGGAAGTCCTTGAATCATAACATTTTTAGAATCATTTTTCAATATTTTTATATTTTCCATTTTTATCTTTTTGCCATCGACAATCAGCGACCAGGAGAAATCTTTATCATCGGAATAGTTTTCAATAACGAAGCTCATGGAATCATTTTTTGGATTTTCAAAATATAAAAACCATCCGTTTTTAATCCGATGCTGGCGATTTTCCGCGATGCTTAGGAATAAAAAGCTCGTCAGAACGATCGCCAACGTTGAAACTATTATTATTTTATGGTTTTTCATAATATTCTTCAATGCCTATAAAATATCTCAATATGCTTCCCGGAATAAATTTTCCAGAAGTCATCGTTTTTTTCGAATTGGATGCTGTCAAATTCAGGATTTATCACTACAAATCGAGTGCCGGTTCCCGCATAGCATCTTTGAGCTTTTTCTGAGGAAGGAGATTCTATCATCCAGAGCGTACACATTTCGCGAGGCTTAGTGGGATCTTCGTATCTCTTGAAAAATCCTCTAGACAAAGGATAGCTATAATCTCTCATGAAAGAAAGCTTCATCCAGGCATCTGCTTTTATGTAATTGTGATCCTTTATCGTCATAATCTCGCTGTCAATCCTTTCGGTCAGATAACCGGAAGCATGAAAGGTTTCCAACGCCGATTGATTGTCAATTCTTCCCGATAAAGATTGGGAATTGTCGTAGTGTCCGGAAGAAAAAACAGTAAGCGTCATCAGGAAAAAAAACAGGAGGATGATCTTGGAGGACACTGAAAAATATCCGCTCCCTTTTAAATTTTTTATGAAATAAGCCAGCCAGACCAGGGCGAAAGAAGCGGATATGACAAACGGAAAACTTGTATAATTGGCGACTCTTCCCGAAGGTATGTTTATGTAAAGCCAATGAGGCTTGAGGGTCATAACCGATAAGGCGATTGTCCAGCCGATGATAAAAGCGGGAGCTAAAATTTTTTCAAAAGTATTCTTTTTTTTGAAATTTTTGTGCGAAAGCGCAATTAGAGACAAAAGAAAAATTCCTATCAATCCCAGCGCCAGGCGTGGTTCTCCGACTGCGTATTTGAATTGAGCGGGAGTGAGTCCCGTCCGGGTTGATTTGGAAGGGGCGCCGACAGCTGTGGAAGTGGCGTCAAAGTTGAGGTAGGAAGGCGTATGGATAAATAAAACAAATATGGATATTGCTGCCAGAAATACTATGTTTTGAGCGGAGAAAGCGATTTTAAAATATTTTTTCATCAAGTCTGAAAAATCGGAAAAGCGGCTTTTGTTTTCCTTGATTCTTAAAAATGCGATATCGAGCAGAGACGCGAATGTGAAAAACAATATTATAAAGATGAAGATAAAGATAAAAATCAGCGAGCTGAGATGATGAAAATAGAACATTCCGCCGCTTGCAAACAGAGCCAGAGTCATCAGGTTTTTGTTTTCTTCCTTCAACGCTCTGAAAAAAAGATAAAGAGAAAGGGGGATAAGCAGATTGCCGATTATGTTTCCCACAACTCCTCCGCTTACGAATTTGGCTTGCGGAGAAGATATGGCATAAATCGGACCCATAAGAAGAAGAGCGGCTATGGATATATTCAGCGGGTTTTTAATCAGGCTTTTGGGAGTGATAAAATTTTTTCTGGAAAAAATTCTAAGGGTCAGGATAAAAATAGCCAGAATGCCGATTATATCTATGAGAAAGAGGACCAGGGTGGGAAAGTAAGAAATGAAATCAGCTCCGCTCAGGAGATTTATGGCGGAAAAAACCAGATGTTCTCCAATTATAAAATCGGCGATATCGCTTTTTTCCAAAAAATAATTTCCCTCGTCTTCAATTATTTCCAGTTTCTCATAATCGGGGAGATTTCCGGTTTCGGAAACAAGTTTAGCCCAGTACATGTGGTGGCCGAGGTCGGTGGAAGTAGGGAAGATGGCGTCTTTTAGATAAGCGGTTTTTATGAATACGGTAAGAAAAATTATCAGAATTATCAATATAGATTGCTTTTTCGAAAAATCCGCAAATATCGATTCCTGCCTATCTACTTTATTTTTTTTGTTCTTATTTTTATAAAATAAATAACAAGTTGTCAGAAAAAATCCGATAATTGCCGAGATAGAAAGTGTCGTTATCGGAATTCCCGTTTTTCCCAGAATTATTATCAAAAAATTTACGGCAATAAGGCTTAATCCGAAAGAAATAGTGAAATTTTCCAAAGGCAGGAAAATTTTCCTCACATCTTTGCCAAAAATCGCCAGAAGTAAAAAATATCCCGGAAGAAATAGGATGATAATCAAGGATAAATAAAATAGAATTTGTTCGATAATAAACATTTTTGATTGAAGTTAAGCCTCTTTTTCTAATAAGTCTAAATATTTCAAAGCTATTTTTTGCCAAGAAAAATTTTCGATGGTGAATTTCTGAGCACGTTCTCCAAAAGCCGATCTGAAATCGTCAGCCTCCATAATAGCTTCTATTTTTCTTTTCCATTTGTCTGCGTCCTCGGGATCGACTAAAAATCCATTTTTTCCGTCATAAATCGCGTCTCTTAATCCTTCCAATCGGGAAGCCACCACTACTTTTCTGCAAGCAGCTCCTTCAATGGCGTTTATCCCGAATCCCTCCATTGATCCCGGAACCTTAATATTGGGAGAGATGAAAATATCAACGGCGTTAAATAGGACATTCATTTTTTCTTGGGGCATATTAGCAAACAGAAAAACCCTATTTTCCAATCCTAATTCTTTTATGACCTTCTCACATTCCGGGTAAATGTCGCTGTCTCCGGCTGTTTTTCTAGCGACTCTGCCTCCGGCGGCAATCAGAACATAATCGGAGGAAAGCTTCGGCATCACATTTTTAATAAACCACAGAAGTCCTTTGTGCCTTACAAACCTTCCCACTCTTAGCATAACCTTCTTTCCTTCTAACCTTATGTTTAACAAGTCTTCCAATTCTTTTCGGGAATGTTTTTCATATATGGAATAAAGATCGAACCCGTTGGGAATGAAGAAGCATTTTTCTTTTGGAATTCCGGCTTTTTCTGCTTCCGATATTGTATGATTTCCTACCATTATAAGCTTATCAAGTTTTTTAAGCGAAGGAATATTTATTTTTCTATATATCTTTCCCAGGAAGGTATTTTTTTGGGCATAAGTTATATCCAAACCGTGAATAATACTGAAAAATCTTTTTTTGGGATGGAATAATTTAAGCAAAGGTCCCAAGGGGGACAGGACTCCGTCCCCAAAAAGAACAACATCATATTTCCAGAGAGAAAACAGGGATTGAAAGTAAGCCGAGAGAATGAAAAAGGGAAGGAATTTTTTCCCCCGCCTATTGGCGATTATTCTTACTTCAGCTATTTGGGACAGCGCCTTTCCGATGCCGTAATTTTGGTTCTCTATTCCTCCGATTACGGGGGGATAAGCGCGGGAAATAAACAGTATTTTAAAATTTTTTTTATTCATTCTTAGGATTTTTTTTAGCTTTCTTGAATTTTTTTGATCTTTCAAAATATGCCAGATCTTCTATCAGTTTGCGATTAGCTTTTATCATATCGGCAATCAGGGCAAAGACCAAAAACTGAAAACCGACCAGAAGGGAAGTTATCGAAAGCAACAGGTAATTTCGGTAAGGAGTTATCTTGAAATCCTGAAGATATAGAGAAAGAAATATGACGATTGAAGCTAAGGATACGAGGAGCAATATGAATCCCGGGATGCCGAAAAATTTCATGGGACGGACATCGCGGATAGCTTTTATTATTATCCTGAAGCTATTATTTATATAATTATAGATGCTTTTCACCACTCGGGATTTCCTTTCTTTGAAATAAGTAACTTCTACGGGTACCCACTTTACTTCCAAATTTTTTCCTATTGCGTCGATTATGGTTTCTTGGGTATAGGTAAAATTTCCCGGAAGATTGAGGCGCAACATCGTTTCTTGGGAATAGGCCCTGAATCCGCAGGTCAGATCGTTTATCCTGTGGTTCAAAAATTTCCCGATTATTTTGGCTGCCAGCCGGTTAAGGAAATTTTTTGCCCAAGGCATGTCTTTGGCCTTATGGCTTCCGAATCTGTCGGCGCTCACCATGTCAGCTTTGCCACTAATTATAGGTTCTACCAGCTTTTGAATGTCCCGGGGGTCGAATTGTCCGTCGGCATCCATATTTACCATTACATCCGCTTCGTTTTTAAGGGATTTAAAAACCGCTCTCCTGAAAGTTATCCCGATACCCTTGTTGGGAAAATGAGAATACACAAAATCAGCTCCGGCTTTTCTGGAAATTTCGGCTGTCTTGTCTCTTGATCCGTCATCGATCACCTGGATCAAGACTTCGTCGAACCCTTTTATGTCGCGGGGGATTTTTCTTATAGTTTCTCCAATTTTGGCCTCTTCGTTAAAGGCCGGCAGATTTACGATTAATCTCATAATCTAAAATTTACTTATTTATCTTTATTCCAATATTATCCTAATTTTTGGCGATTGACAAATAAAAAATACGGATCAAAAAATGAATATCAAATGTTTGGCATTTCGACTTTTTCTGATATAATTGACGTTGAGGAGGAGCCTCGGGTCAAATAAATAAATAAATAAACCCGCATTCTTAAAGTAGCTGAAATATGAAGAGAGGATTAAAAAGATTATTTATCATATTCATATATCTGATGATTTTTTCCGCGATAGGACTTTTTTTCTATATGGTACTAAAGCCTAATCCGACTTGTTTTGACGGAGAGCAGAATCAAGCCGAAGACGGAATCGATTGCGGGGGGCCGTGCCAGCCGTGCGAAAAAGAAATCGTCGTCCAAGAAATGGAAATCTTGGAAAAGTATTTCGTGCAGGGAACCGGAGAGTTTTATGATGTTATGGCCAAATTGGACAATCCCAACAATAGATACGGGGCGGCTAAATTTTATTACGAATTCAATCTGGTGGACAAAGAAGGAAATTCTTTGGCCAATAGGAGAGGGGAAAGTTTCATCCTTCCGGGAGAAACTAAATATGTCATAGAGCTCAATCTGCAGTCGCAGGTACATCCCTATACGGCTAAGTTTGAGATAATCGATGTCGCTTGGGAAGAATTTTTAAATTATGAAGAGCCAAGGCTTAGCATTTACAACAAAAATTATGCAGAAGAGAGCGGAAAAAGCGAAGTTTTCGGACTGATGAAGAATGAAAGCTATTTTGACTTCAACTCGATTGAGATCGATATAATCCTGAGGGACGAGAGTGGAAATCCTCTGGCATTGGGAAAAAACGAGATGCGGACGATCAGCTCCCAGCAGGAGAGGGACTTCAGGGTTTTTTGGCCGTATAATTTTTCCAGGGAAGTGCGAGATATTGAAATCAGGGCGGAAGCTGACGTGTTTGATCCCAATAATAGCTATGTAAAAAAATATATGCCCCAGAGGTTCCGAGACTATAGGTGAGCTGGATCATAATTTTGAAATTGAAAATTTGAAATTATGTATAAATTATAAATAAAAAATGCGATGATAAAAAACCCGCCAGAGCGGGATTTTATGATTTTGGATTTTTCTTTGCCCTTAGGCTTGCGTCGAATCTGATTCCCCCGGGATTCAATGCTTCGATTGCGCTCATTATTTCATGGTTTTCCAAGCCTCTTCCTATCCTGTTTTCCATTTTCTTTATTTTTTTCAAGTAATCCATTATTAATTTTTTTCTTATCTCATCATCTTCTTTGGTTTTAAATCTGTCTATTTCCAAAGTTAAATGTCTGGCCAATTTTCTTTTGTCAGTTTTAAAATGCATCGCTTCTATCCCGTCGCTTATTTCTTTCAAAAAATTCAGATGCCTTTCCGGTCGCTCGTGATAATCCTTGGCCGGTTTCGTTTTTATAAAATTGGGCTTTTTCTTTATAAGAGTAGGCCCTTCCTTATAAGCCGTTATTATCTTTTTCAGAGCCTTTTCCCTGTCTCCCGCTTCGTATTCTTCTTTTCCTATGCCGTATATCTTATATAACATAGCGACGTAGATCGCCCCAAAAGCTCGTCCGTGTCGAGGGCTCTCTTTTATTATCTTTTTTATTTTTTCCAGCTTTGCGGTCGACTGGAGATTGCTGTGGGGATTTATCTCTCTGTAATCGACCAGCCGGTGGAGCTTCTCGATGATATCTCTTGTGGCCGCTTCTCGCAGTTGCATCACTCCGAAGGCCCCTTTGTTTTCCAACGGTTCAGGGTTTCTCACATTTTTTATGCTTCCTCCGGATTCTCTTAGCTCTATGGCATCGACGAGATGATCGTTTACCAGATCTTCCGGCAGAAAGCCTTTTTTATCATAAATCTCGTGTGATATCTCTATCATTTTATCTGCCAATTCCCGGGCGTTCAATTTTTCCAGATCGATCGTTTCATATTTTTCATTTTTGATTTCCGAAGCATCATATTTTTTTTCTGTCAATCCTTCCTTATTTTCTGCATAATTCTTTCTGCGGAAAAATTTTCCTATAGCTTCTATGATGCTGGTCACTTTTCTCGGTTCCTGAGTTATTGCTGTAGCCGATAAAGCGGTGACAGCAAATCCAAATAAAAAATCCCGCCTGCTGAGCATCGTTTTTTCGAAATTTCCTGCCATAGGTTTTTCAGAGCTGTTTTCCTCAGGCTTATTTTTTTTCGGCGATACATAAGATTCTATTTTCATATTTTTATTATATAATAATAAACAAAATGAGCCAATAAAAATAATAAATAAAAATCACGCGAAAATACGGTCGTCAGTTTATGTGAAGGAAATAAAAAATCAATATACTTGATTGAAAGAGGTTTTTTATATAGTATGGACTTATTGGAAATTTATGGGGATTAGCCAAGCGGTAAGGCAGCTAGTGGCGCCTGTCCTGCTTAAAGTTCCGAGATCGTCTAATGGTAGGACGACGGGTTCTGGTCCCGTTAATCCTGGTTCGAGTCCAGGTCTCGGAACTTTGCGCGGGAGTCCCCGTCATGCGGGGGTTCGAATCCCTCATCCCCAGCAAGAAAAACCAGAAGGGATTTGAAGGGCGTGAGTGGGTCGAGCGCCCAGATCCGAAGGGGAATACCTTATTCCCAATATAAAAAGACACTCTCGGTGTCTCTTTTTTATTTATTCATATTTTACGGCTGTAAGATATCCTCGGTTCTTCCATCGATCGAAATCACGACATTTTCAACTGTCGGAAATTGTTTCAAGGTTTCGGTTATCTGGGCGCGGATGGCTGTCACTCGGCAGGATCCTCCGACAGCTCTTTCCAGCTGTTCATCAAAGTCGGCATAGGCGGTTCCGTTCTGGATGGTTATTTTTTGCAGTTTGACATCCGGATTTATGGAGGTGAAATATCCCGAATCTTTTTCTTCCCGGGTCGGGCCGACCAAAAGTTCTTCTATGGCTCTTTTGCCGACTGCCTGGGTTCGAGTGATCGTTCTTTCCCGCGCATACATCTCAGAGCACAGGTCGACGTCGTTATCATTGCCGAAAAAAACTTTTACCGTCATTGTTTCTGTCGGAGCGAATCTTATCGGAATCTCTAGCGAATCGTCGAGCTCGCGCATATCGGACGGATTATCTTTTTGAAAAATCAATTTTCCTTCTTGCGCTCCTCGGGAATCGAATTCCAGAAAGGCCGTGAAGGGGACGAATTCCTCGGTCATCCATTCTTCCTGGGCCGTGGCTATGGCGCTTCCCAGCTCCTGTCCGTTTTCGTTCAGGAGAATTATAGGAAAGCTGGCTTCAAAATACCAAGTCCCGCGAGCTTCACCGGATATTTCCAAGGGACTGGATATTTCATCTCCGGCGGACAAGTCCTTGACCCGGATGAGATCATTTTTTTCTGTTTCAGAAGTCTCTTTCCCGATCTCTTTGCCTTCTTGATCTTCTTCAGAAACGGGAATCCGATCCGTTTCCGGCGGGATGCCGGAATCATTCTTATTTTTATTAAAAAAATAAAAAGCGAAAAATACCAGAAAAAGGACTGCCGTTGCGATGTAAAAAAGTTTTTTCGTATTTTCCGCCATATTTTTTTATTGAATCATATACTATTATAGCAGTAAATTATGGAAATAACCAACAAATATGTCGGACCGGTGCGGCATTAGATTTTTAAAGAAAAAAATGCTATTATAAAGAAGGTCTTGGAGGCTTCTATAGAGGCCTCTATAGAAGCCTCTATTTTTAAAATCATTTTTTAAAATCGATATAGTATGCTAATTTACGCATATGCGCAAATTAGCATAATTATAAATTATGATATGAGAGCAGGCAACAAAAAAGCGGTCTGTAAGATAAAAAAATCAAGCGCATACAGCTATTCCATAACCATTCCCAAAAAAATGATGGATAAATATGATTGGCGGGAAAAACAGAAAATGGTGATAGAAGACAAGGGCGGGGGAAAGTTGGAAATCAGGGATTGGCACAGCAGATAATCGGTCTCATAATTTTTTTCTACAGTATCGTTCGATCGAACGATACTGTAGAATAAGTTTTTTTAGGGTATGGAAGAAAGTGTATTGAATAAACTTGAAAATCAAGAGAAAAAGATAGACGAAATATATAAGTCCGTAGAAAAAACCAGGAAATATTTTTTATGGACGCTGATAATTTCCGCGGGAGCGATCCTTATTCCGCTTGTCGGACTCATGATCATAGTTCCTTGGTTTTTGAAAGCGATAAGCTCCGCTTATTCCGGATTAGGGATATAGCTGCGCATCCAAGAAAAAAATTTTTTATCTTTAAGTTTGTTCCTATATGATGAGAATATATTATTTTATGAACCTGTAGGCAACCTAGCGCTTTTTTATTAGAATAAGGAGCATTCCTGGGGTTCATAAAATAATATATTCTCATCTCTTAAAATTATTTAAAATTCGAGCATCGTTGTAAGAATTACAAAATTAGTATATTCGCCTGCCTGCCGGCAGGCAGGTACAAATTTGTAATTTCGTAAAGATATGAAGATTGCCATTCAAGCGGCTGATCTGGACAACAACAGGATAGACGGGACGCGCGTCTATCTTTTAAATGTGCTTAAATATCTGGGAAAAATTTCCCCGGAAGATGATTTTTTTATTTATCATAAAAAGGAATTTAATCCGGAACTAGTTCCGCCAGAGTTTACGAATTACGTAATCAAAAAAGTGTCATCTCCTTTCCTATGGACGCAGACAAGATTTGCTTGGGAGGTTTGGAAGGAAGGTGTCGATGTCTTGTGGATGCCGATGCATAATGCGCCACTTTTTGGAAGCAAGAAAACAAAAAAGGTCGTAACGATCCACGATTTGGCTTTCAAGAGATTTTCTGAAGCTTTCACCAAGGGAGACCTGTTCAAATTAAACCTGCTTACGGAGCTGGCGATAAAAAAAGCCGACAAAATTATCGCTGTTTCGCAGTCCACCAAAAGAGACATACTGGAATTTTATCCGGAAATAAATCCAGAAGATATTAGAGTTATCTATCACGGATTTGACGCTGAATTATTTGAAAAAAGATATTCAGAAGAAAAGAGGAACAGCGTCCTAAAAAGCTATAAGTTAAAAGCTAAAAGCTACATTCTCTATGTCGGCGCGATCCAACCGAGAAAAAACTTGAAGACCCTAATAAGGGCTTTCGAATCGTTGAAGGGAAGCGGGGAAGCGGAAGATCTTAAATTGGTCATTTCCGGAAGCAAGGCTTGGCGCTGGGAAGACACGATCGAAGCGGTGGAAAAAAGCAGCCAGAGGGAAAACATAATTTTAACCGGTAGGGTTTCTTTTGAAGATCTTTCGATTATCTATAGGGGCGCGTCGGTTTTTGTTTTTCCTTCCCTGTATGAAGGTTTCGGCATTCCGGTTTTGGAAGCTTTTGCTTCGGGCGTTCCGGCCGTCGTTTCCAGAAATTCCAGCCTTGAGGAAGTGGGAGGGGAGGCGGTAGAATATTTCGACGGATCGGATGCCGGAGACCTTTCGAAAAAAATAGGAAATATTTTGAAAAGCGATGAGATTCAAAGATCAATGGTTGAAAAAGGGAAAAAACGATTGAAAAATTTTTCTTGGGAGAAATGCGCGAGGGAGACTTTGGGTTTTTTGAAAAGTTAAAAAGCGCTTCTCTTTCCCCGAAAGGGCTGAAGCGCAGTTCATTTATATTCTCAAATATGCCCGTTTTCTTTCTCGCCAAAGAAAACGGGCAAAAAGAAACCGCATCCTGACAACCTCGGCGATAAGATCAAGCTTCATTCTTTAAAATTTCATATTCCCCCGCTCGCCTAGGCGAGCGGGTCCATTTCACTGAAATTTTAAATCATTCAGCCTGATCTTATGACGCCTCGGTTGTCGCGGATGAATGATAATTAATTCGAGATTAAATTGTGCAAAAATCCGCCCGTCTGCACATGTCATTCTGAACGAATTGAACCTGCCTGCCGGCAGGCAGGAAATCTCTGTTTATTTAGATGAGATCATTCTCTGCGCCCAGGATGACATTTGAGAAATGTCACTTCTTGACGCTCAAAAGCTAAAATTTGGAAACGCACTTGCGATGTGCGGAATGCAGCTGATCGTTCAGTCTAATTTTATTATACCTCGGTTGTCGCGGACGGAGCGAAAGAATTTTATTTGTATTTAATTGTCTATAAAAAGAACTTTAAAAAAGTAATAGATTATAAAAAGCGAAGTTGTCGTTATTATTATAATTTCTGACCAGTGAAATTTGATCAGAGAAAGGGAAATTATGATTATTCCAAAAATGGCGGCAATCGCGCAGTGCCATTTTTTTATCTTTAAATCGAATGATAAACCCAGAATTTTCCCTAGCGCAGACAGCATAACTATCAGAATCAAGGAGAATATAGCCAGCCTCAGAAAACTGAGATGGGCGGATATTAATCCGGGCAGGATGCTTTCGGCCAGAAGCGCCGCGGACCATACGAAAAAAGCAAGAAATATTATGATTTCCAAAATTTTATAAATCAATAGTTTTTTATTTTTGTCCAGTTCCATTTTTTTATGATTAAAATTTATAATCCGTCATGGCGGATCGGATCCTTCGAATATGCGGTTCAGGATATTTGAATATCATTTTTTGTAGATTCGTATTATATCATAATTTTTCTCCCGTAAATCTCGCTCTTATTTTATTCTTGGTATCGGCAAGGAAGAGAAAGAGGTTGCTTTTATTGGGCGTCTTTTTGAATTCCAAATCTATTTTTGCTATTTTTACACTTTTGGGAATGTCGGACAATTCGAAACGGTAATCCTTTCCGGAAAATCGCGATAATTTTTCTGCGGATATTGTGCAGGAATATCTCCTTTTAAAAAACGGATGCTGATCCGGATGGCAAACTTCTCCTATGGCCAAGCTTCCTTCCTGGACTGATATGTTATTTTTAAAATCTTTCACATAAGGATATTCGGAGAGATTTATCTTTTTCTTGAATCCGTTTTCTATCAGGTAATAGTTGTCCTTATCAGTATGAAGTATCGTTCCTTCAGGATGGGCGGACGAGATATTAAGAAGATCTTCTTTCTCATATTCGCTAAGGTCAATCTCTCCTGTTTCTCTGTTTTCAAAAGCATATCCTAATCCGGTTAGAGTGAGAGGGTTGTCTATGGGGTTCTTTTGGCGGTTTCCCGCGATGAAATAAGATTCCTCCGAGGCCACTAAGAGATTTTCTTGGATATCCGTTCCAAGGCTCTCCCGCAGTTCAGCTTCCGGGTAAAAGAATGACTTGTAGGATTTTTTTACGTTTATTTGAGATACGGAAATCGGATCGGATTTTTTTTCCAAATTGATTGAAATATCTATTTTTGAAAAATCTTGCGGAGTAGAAGCAAAGAATGAAATGGAATTTTCCGATTGGGAAACGTCAGTCACAGTGTTTTTCAGGCTGTTCATATTCCTAAAAGACTGCATAAAATATTCCGAAGGGAAAAGAAGACGGTAAAAGAAGCAGAGGGAGCCTAAGATGAAAATTGTAAAAATAAAAAGAACGGAAATCCTAAAATTTTTTTTGTTTTTTTCATCCAGCTTGAGATTATTTTTCATAGGCTATTTTTTTATTTCAAAAATTTCTCCCTTTACATGAATATTTTCTTTTTTAGGAAATGAAAAATCTTTTGGCGGATCGATAAGCGCATTGGTGACGAAGGAATAGGAATTGACGGATATAAGCTTGTCTCCTAGATAGCTTTCCTTGTAGTATTTTACATTGCTTTTGGGAGTTATCAAATATATTTTCTCATATTTTTGAGTATTGAGACGCTTCAAGTCATCGGGATTGAAAAAATAAACGGCATTTTTTTCAAAAAGGAAGTTCATAGGAGCGGCGATCATTTCTTGGCTGTTTCCCCCGGATTTTTGATCTACGAGAATCAGATCGTTCTCGGTGAAATTCTGGCTTATATTCCTGGTATCCTCCATGAGGTTCATTCCGGGGACATAAGAGAAAAAATAAATGGCGGCCGGGAGGTTAAGAATAATTATAAAAAGCAGGATAATTTTATAATAAAGCGCTTGTGCGGGTTTTTTGAAAAAAGCGCAGAGCAAAAGAGGGGAATATAATATCGCAGCCGGCAGGACGGCGAAGACGAATCTTCTCAGCATCCATGGATGGTCGGGGGTTATCTGTGGATTGAGTATATATATGAAAGAGGGGAGAGCGATAAAAAAGGGAACAAGTTTTACGTAGTCTCTTTTTTTGAAAAAATATATTACGGAGACGAATCCCAAAAGAAGGGGCGCCAATATTCCGTAAAGCGCAAAGATTTTAAAAAGGTTGAGAGAGGAGATGGCGTAATCGCCGGTAATCTTTGCGGCGTTTCCGGAAAAATCTTTTGCCAAAGCTTTAATGATAGCTTTGTAAAAATAAACATCCGCGACCAAATTCCAAGCGAAGAAAAAGACGAGCAATGCAATAGCCGGTAAAATGATCTTTAGGAAATTTATTCTAAAATATCTAGCAGTGTTTTTGTGGAGAAGAAGGATAAAAATCATTGCTACAAAGAAGGCCAAACCTTCAATCCGAGTAAAGACCAACAATCCGAAACTCATAAATAAAACAAGCAACGTTATCGCATTTTTGTAAAAGCTTTCTACTTTTGATCCGGTCAGATAAATCATCTGAAGAATTCCTATCCAAAGGAGGGCCAGTGCCATATTTTCCGTGAGAGTGAATTTGGCAAACCAGAAAAAGGAAAAGGATGTGGCGACAATAGACAAGGTTGCAATTGATGCAAAAAGAGCCTCTTTTTTCCCGAGGGGTTTTGCGAGACTGAAAGAAATCAAAAATATGGATAGGAGAAAAATATAAAGGAGAATGGCGTTGGCGATTATGAATCCGGCCAGACCCAAAAAGGAATAAAAAAATGAAAGCCATGATATGTAGACTAAGGGAAATTGGGTAGATAGATTTCCATCCGGTGTGTAAAAAAATCCGGGAAAATTCAGCGCTTTTCCGGAAGCATCGGCGTGGCAGTAAAATCCATCCAGTTTTTCTTTCAAGGAGCGGTTATCTTTTTCAGTCAGGCCTTTTTCTTTGATACAGCCGGCCATTTTGTCCCGGGGCGCGGAATTTATCTCAAAAAAATCTCGGGATACCGGATTGGAAAATTCCAGCTGATTGTTCTGTGAGAGCCTGATGGCGGCTTCGCTTATGGATCCCTGGTCGCGTCCGGAAAAGACAGTCGGATTTACATAGACAGAAAAAGCGGTGACAATTATAAATAAGCTTAAGTTGACGATTACGAAAGTCCGGGATGATTTTAGGAGAGGTTTCAAGAAAAACCTTATTCCCAGAGCTACTACAAGCGCTATAAACAAGACAAGGATCCACCAGTAAAAAGCGCCCAATAGGGTGATAATAAAAGCCAGCCATCCGAGAGCCAGCCAGAAAAGTAAAAATATATTAAAAGATTCAAAGTCATTTTTGTTTAGCATACTTAAACTATAAACGCAAAATCTTCGGTTGACAAGGTTGCCGGGTTTTGTAAATCAGGCTAATATTAGGGAAGGCGAGCATTTTTAATCATTTTTTATGTCTATAAGATTTTACATCTGGGGCCTTGTGTTTAGCACGATCCTATCTCTGGCGGCGTGGGTCTTTGTCATCTTCTATATCGATCCGGAAGAAGCGGGAGTATTCGGGAAATTTTTCTTCTTTGCCAGCTTGTTTCTTTTCCTTTCCGGGCTGTTTGTGACTTTTCTGGTATGGCTCAGAATGAAATTTATGGGCGAAGAAGTCGCGGCGGAAACTATCGGGCTTAGCTCAAGGCAGGGAATTCTCTCGGCTTTATTTTTTACTGCAGTTATTGTTTTATTCGGATCCGGATACCTGGTTTGGTGGAACGCCCTTTTGGTTTTGGCGGGAATATTGTTGGTTGAATTTTATTTCTTGAGCCGGGATAAATAGATTTGACTTAGGGCATAAAGGATGCAAGAATAAGTCAACCAAAAATGGTTGTTTTTTAGTTTTTTTGAAAATTTACATAAGGAGAAGAAAAATGGAGATTAAAAAATTCAAAAAGAACGGACTGAATGTTATTAAGATCTACGGAACGATGGCCGGGAAACTCAGATATCCTATTACATTGATCGATACTCCGGGCGCAATTATAATCGATATCGAGAAGCCGGAGCTGCTAAGCATCAAGGGCTATAGGATCGTTAAGGAAGAGAATATTTCTTCACGTTGATGCTGCGGCAGAAATGCGCGCAAAGATATTCTTTGAGATAAAGACTGCTCCGGAAAGTTTTAAAAGAACCTGATGACCAAGGCGAGGTTTTTGGGTAGTGATAAAATTCAAATATGAGGAGGAAAGCGGATTATGAAAAAATATTACAAACCTAAGGTTGTTTCTCCTTCTTTTGAGATAGTTCCCGATGATATCGGCTTGGCCGTAAGGATAGAGTTTACCGGCCGGGTTTGCTACAAGAGCGAGGACAGGATAAGTGCCGACTCTTCAGCCGGATTTTGCCGGGGAATGGTAAATCACAAACACAATTCCGTTCTCGAAATGGGCGTGCGCACCTGTGAGGTGAAAGCCAGGACTAAGTCGCATATGCGCGAGATAATCATGGCTATGCCGAAGTATCTTTTTATCGATGATTTTCCTTTTGAAAAAAGGACTCTGATAACCGGAAGCGTGCGCGCTTTCCGGGAAATGCTGATGAGACTTCCTGGAAATGAGATAATAAGGACGATTGCTTTTGACATGAATAAAAATCATCCTTATTTTTTTGAGGATATAGCATCTTTGCTTCCGGTGAAAAGATCAAGAAAGATTTCTTGTCGGCAAGTTTCCCTAGAGGAAATCGATCAGATGGAACCGGAAATCCAGGCTCGCCATCGACATTTGGCGGTCAAGTTTATCGTCAGTCGCGCGGTGACTCATGAAATCGTCCGGCATCGCCCTTGCTCTTTTCTGCAAGAGAGCCAGCGATATTGTTGCTATAGCGATGGAAAATTCGGTTCTCGCATTACTTTCATCAAACCTGTATTTTTCAAAGAGGACAGCGAGGATTATGAGATATGGGGGAAAGAATGTTTATCAGCCGAGGCCGTCTATATGAAGTTGATAAAAAACAATTCCCCCCAGGCGGCTCGCACGGTTCTTCCAAATTCCTGTAAGACGGAAATATTTGTCTATGCGAATCTGGCAGAGTGGCATCATATTCTTCATATGCGCACAAGCAAGGCTGCCGAGCCTTCAATGCGGGAAGTTATGATCCCCCTGCAAAAAGAACTTATGAAAAGATTTCCCGAACAGAATTTTGGAGAGCCTCTCCGGATGCCGGAGGGCTATGTGTAGAAAAAAAACAATGAGGAATTTATCCGCTTATGCTAGAAGGGCATAAGCGGCCTTTTATTTTTACAAGCTGATGTGGTAAAATAAAATACGGTGTCTTTTAAATTTTAATGAGATAATGATGAATAATGAAAAAAATAATCACGTGATCAGAGATTTGGACAACGGCGGGTTCGTCTTGGTTCTGAATAACGGAGCCGAGATCGACGGGCAGGCGGAAGCCATGCTCCAAGCGCTCCATTCGCGTTCCACCGGGGGAATAAAAAGCCATCTGAAAATATTGGAAGAGAAGGGCGCGGAGGATTTTATGGAAAAGTTTTATGTGGGCTACGGGCATAAATCCATAGGAGATTGCGGCAGCGCGACCGTTTTTGTGGAAGGAATATCGATGCTGGCCGCCAAAGCCATTCAGGACTGGCGGCTTTATTCGGGGCAGGAAGCTTCGACCAGATACGTTGATTTTTCCAAGCAGAAATTCTTGGATCCCACCGGCAAGGAAGAAGGAAAAGAAGTTTTGGAGAATTGGAGGAAATTTTATCTTAAAGCCCAAGAGCCCGTAAGAAAACATCTAAAAAAACAATTTCCGAAGGGAAAGGAAGAAGATATAAATATATATGAAAAAGCGATTAAGGCGAGAGCCTTTGATATTACCAGATCATTTCTCCCGGCCGGAGCGACTACCAATGTAGCCTGGAGGATGAATTTTCGCCAGTTTGCCGATGAGCTGATGCTTCTCAGACATCATCCGCTTAAAGAGGTTCGGGATATTGCCGAGAAAACCGAAGAAGCTCTCAAGGAAATGTACCCCAGTTCTTTCGGGCACGAAAGATTTGCGCATACCGAAGAATACAATAAAAAATGGATGCGAGATAAATATTATTATAAGAATGAAAGTGCCGGAGACTTCGAATTGATTTACGATAATGTTGATAGGAAAATGCTTTCCGAATATGGAGAAGTTTTGAAATCAAGACCTATGAAGACGGAGTTGCCTGCGGCAATCGGAGAGTGCGGGACAGTAGCTTTTGAATTTTTATTGGATTTCGGGTCTTTCAGGGACTTCCAGAGACATCGCGCAATCGTACAAAGGATGCCTCTCTTAGTGATGATCCACGGATTCAATGAGTGGTATTTGGACGCTTTGCCGGAAAATTTAAGAGAAAAGGCTGAAAAATTCATCAAAGAGCAGGAAAGAAAAATTGAAAAGATCGATGCTTCTGAAACAGACAAGCAATATTTCATGGCGATGGGGTATCGGGTTCCATGCAGGTTTTCAGGAGATTTAAAAGCGCTGGTTTATCTGACTGAACTCCGATCGACCCGATTCGTCCATCCGACATTAGTTGAACAGATACTTAAAATGATCAATAATATGAAGGAATTATTTGAAAAAGACGGGTTGGTATTCCACCTAGACGAGGAGCCGAACAGGTTTGACGTAAGAAGAGGGGAGCAAGACATAATTGAAAAACATAAATCATAATGTAGCAGGTATTAATCATTAAGTGGTATAATATAACAATGGAAGGGGAAAATATCCTGCCTGCCGGCAGTCAGGGAAAATTCATAGTTTTTGAAGGATTGGACGGATCGGGACAGAGCACGCAGATAAGTTTTTTGGAGAAATATCTGAGGGACAAGGGGGAAAAATTTCACACCACTTCTGAGCCTTCCGGCAGCCTGATCGGCGGATTGATCAGGTCGGTTCTTGCCAAGCAATGGACGCTGAGCAATACCGGAATACAGCTGCTTTATGCTGCTGACAGGGCGCATCATTTGGAATCAGAAGTCCGGCCGGCTTTGGAGAAAGGCAATCACGTCATTTCCAGCCGTTATTATTTTTCCACTTTTGCTTTTGGATCTCTGGAAAATGACGTGGAATGGCTGGAAAAGATAAACGAGAAGTTTCGTGCTCCGGATATAACCATCTATATAAAAGTTTCACCGGAAGAATGCATCAGGAGAATAGAGGATTCCAGATTTCGCCGAGAGCTTTTTGAAGAAAAGGAAAAATTGGAAGAAGTTTCTAAGATGTATGACAAAATTTATACTAGCGGAAAGTATGATAATTTTCACGTTGTAGACGGGGAGAGGTCAGTCGAGGAAGTTTTTAAAGACGTGATCGGAATAATCGATAAATATATAGATTAAGATATATATAAAAATATGGATTTCAAAGAATACCAGGAAAAGTCGAGAAAGACCGCCCTCTATCCGGACAAGGATAATAATTTTATTTATCCCACTTTGGGACTCTCCGGAGAGGCCGGGGAAGTTTCTGAAAAGATAAAAAAAGTCATCCGGGATAAGGAGGGAAAAATTGACGAGGAAACTCGGGAAATGATAAAGAAGGAATTGGGGGATGTGCTTTGGTATGTCGCGCAGTTGGCGACGGAGCTGGGATTGGATATGGACGAAGTCGCCGGGAGCAATATCGAGAAGCTATATAGCCGTCTGGAGAGGGGAAAGATCGGAGGAAGCGGTGATGACAGATAAAAACAATAGCAGTAATCAAAAATATATATTTTACCATATTACGTAATATGGTAAAATGAGTATGATGGAGTTATAGCGGGAAAAATTATGAGCAAATATAGCGCTACAATCGGGATGGAAATACATGTTGAGCTCAAGACCGAGTCCAAGATGTTTTGCAAATGCAAGAACGGGATGGGGGCGGAAAAGGAGCCGAATAAGAATATCTGCGAAGTTTGCACCGCTCATCCGGGGACTCTTCCTGTGCCTAATGAAAAAGCCGTTAGATTTGTCCAACTTGCAGGAATGGCGCTCAATTGTGAATTGCGAAAGGAGTCGAAATTTGACAGAAAGAATTATTTTTATCCGGATATTCCGAAGGGTTATCAGATTTCCCAGTACGACCAACCTCTATGCCAAAACGGAGTTTTGGAAATTCGAAATTCAAAATCCGAAATCCTAAACAATAATCAAATTCAAAATTCAAATATTCAAACTAAAAAGATAGGTATTACTAGGATTCATCTTGAAGAAGATACCGGTAAGCTAACTCATCCCAAAGGAACTGGCTATTCTTTAGTAGACTTTAACCGTGCCGGTGTTCCGCTTATGGAGCTTGTGACCGAACCGGATTTTGAGAGCGGGGAGGAGGCCAGAATATTTTGCCAGAAGCTCCAGCAGATCTGCCGCTATATCGGCATAAGCGATGCCGATATGGAAAAAGGGCATATGCGTTGCGAGGCCAACATTTCTCTTCATAAAGAAGGCGAGGATAAGTTGAGCGGGACAAAAGTCGAAGTCAAGAATATAAATTCATTCAAATTTGTAGAAAAAGCGATCAATTACGAGATAGAGCGCCAGGCGGAAGCTTTGGACAAAGGCGAAAAAATTGTCCAGGAAACCAGAGGCTGGGATGCGAATCGGAACGCGACGATTTCTCAGCGAACCAAGGAGACCGCGGCCGATTACAGATATTTCCCCGAGCCGGATATCCCGCCGATGAAATTCAGTGATGGCTATATTGAAAAATTAAAAAGGAATCTTCCCGAGCTTCCGGATCAAAAAATCAAGAGATTCATGGAACAATATGGGATTTCCCAGGAAAATGCGGAGCTTCTTACGATGGAAAAGGGCTTGGCTGATTATTTTGAAAAAACCATAAGCGAGATAGCAGAGAAAAGAGATGCGGGAGAAATTAAGGCCGAGGAAGAGAAGCTGATAAAGCTGGTTGCAAATTATATAAATACTGAATTGAGAAAGTATCTTTTTGAAAGCCAGGAAAAGATAGAAAGCATCAAAATTACTCCGGAAAATTACGCTGAGCTCATCGGAATTGTGGCGGATGGAAAAATTAATTCCAGCGCCGCCCAGACAGTTCTCAAAGAGATGTATGAAACCGGAGGGGATCCGTCCCAAATTATTGAAGAAAAGAATTTGGCGCAAATGGAAGATGATGGAGAAATGGAAAATATTATTGATAAAATCTTAGTGGATAACCAGTCTTCTGTTGATGATTACAAGTCAGGAAAAGAAAATGCTTTGAAGTTCTTGATGGGGCAAGTTATGAAAGAGACACAAGGAAAAGCCAATCCGCAAAAGGCGATGGAGATGATAAGGGAAAAATTGAAATAGGCGCTTGATATGATTTATTTGATCCTCTATCTATATTTTCTATAAAAAAATCCCACTTCGCCGGCTAGCGGATAAGCGGGTTTATCGGTCTGCACGATACTATAATCTTTTTACATAAAATGCTTTCTTATGAATGCCCTGCCCGAACCTGATTTTAGATATTTTTCGAATTCAAAAGCTTTGTATTTACCAGAAAAAGATGTATAGCACATCAATTTCACTGGCAATCTACCCTTAGTTGAATCAATATATCCCTTTCCATGTCTTTCAATCCTATCTTTCAAATCATTAGTACAACCTGTGTATAGATTGCCATCAGAACATACTAATATGTAAACATAGAACATATGCGAATCTCTCCTTCGCGGCGAACCACTGGCGGACTTGTCCGCCGTAGCTCGCCGTTTCGGCGAGCGAAGGCGGAGAGAGAGGGATTCGAACCCCCGGTACCCTTTCGGGCACAACGGTTTTCAAGACCGTCGCATTCGACCACTCTGCCATCTCTCCAAAAATCTTTTACATTTTTATTTCAGAGATTACTATAACAGTTGCCGGCCTGTTTGTAAACCGCTTATCTTTTGTCTGCATAATTTTAATGTGCTATAATTAATAAAATTTAAATTTCATATTATGAATATCGACTTACGGAGAAGCGGGCATAAAAAAAACAATATCCGCATAAATCATGAAGGGGATTATCTCGAAAAACCCCATGATTTTATGATTTCTGAGCATAGCGACGTGCTTATCGAATGGCAGGGTCCGGAATATGAGCATTATCCCAAGGAAAAAGTCTGGTATTTAGTGGCTTCGCTTATTTTGGCGGCGATAGTATTTTACGCGCTCATAAACAATAGTCCCATCATGGCGATACTTTTCATCCTGATAGGGATAGTGGGCTATATCCAACTGGAAAAGCATCCCCGAGTTCTAGATTTCAAAATTACTCATGAAGGAGTCATGGCAGGAAATGAATTGTATGATTTTGACAGCGTAGAATCTTTTTGGATTTTTTATGAGCCGCCCCATACGAAGATTTTAAGCCTTCATACGGACGCTCTCCTCGTTCCTTATGTCCATATACCGGTTCACCAGATCGATCCTGTAAAATTAAGGGAGGTCTTGATGGATTTCATTCCGGAAAAGAAGCAAAAACCTACGATGATAGACACGATAGAGAGACTTTTGCATATATAGGATAAATTAAAATTTCAAAATACAAATTAAAAGTCGTGTAATTTTTTTAATCATTCTTATTATACAATTCCTGTGCGGTCGCAAGATAATGGTATAATGTTATGCGCTTGATATTCGCGCCATTTTGTGGTTGAATTCTTTTGCATGTTCCCATAGCTCAGTTGGATAGAGCGTTGGCTTGCGGAGCCAAAGGTCGGAGGTTCGAATCCTCCTGGGAACACAATTGAGGTTCCCTGCCTGCCGGTCGTACGCCGCCATAGGCTTTGGCCGACGGAGCGCCGGCAGGGATTCCTCACGAGGGCACAGGCATAGGCAGGCGGGGAGCGTTGGCTTGAGGAGTCAAAGGTCGGAGGCTCGAATCTTCTCGGGGACACGGAATAATTCTGACGATTATCCAGTCTTGAACATACTATAGTATGTTCAAAGGTATGTTCATCGGTATGTTATTTTTTGTATTTTAAAATTAATGCAAAAGTAAAATCGTATATGAATTTTTTTTAAATCTGGATTTTAAGAGGGGATTTTGAAAGTTAGTTTGTATGGCAAGAAGAGTATGGTAGAATAAAGATGACAGGCTAAATATAGTCATAATATCATGGATACTCAAATAAGAATCAGGGAGGCCTCGATAGACGAGGTCATAAAAATCGGGAAAAAGGTTCTCGGCGCTGAGAAAATGAAGCCCCGGGAGCATTTTGAGGAGAGATATAAAGACAAATATCATCTGATTACGGTTGCTTACCTGGGGGATAATCCGGCCGGATATGCGGTGTGGTATGACAAATATGGCGACGGGTCGCTTTATTGCTGGATGACTGGAGTAAGTCCAGATTTCAGAAGGAAAGGAATTCTTAAGGGACTTATGGCTTTCGGATTGGCGATAGCCAGGAATAAAAGATATGAAAAAATAAAAACCAAAGTGAGAAACAGCGAACGGGGCATGCTGGCTTATCTGACTAAATACGGATTTTCAATCACCGATTTCGAAGAACGTCCGAATAATGAAGACAGCAAAATAAGTTTCGAAAAAGATCTGGAATGATACGGATCTTCATGAAATTTATCAGACAAGGCGCGATAGGTTAAATCGCGTTTTTTGATCCAGGGGGAATTGTATTGCAATTTAGCATTTGCAGAATTTGTAGGCATTTCTCTTTTTTAAGAGGGTGTGGTAAAATTAATGAAAATAAGAATATGTCGAGCTTAGACGGCAAAAGATTACAAATAACTCCCAAAGACTATATTTCGGCTGATAATAGCAACTATGGTTTTGAGTTTGAAGAGCCGAGTTATGTGGAAAATGAAGGGACCGGAATTGAGGAAAGAATGAATCAGATGAACGGTTGGGAAAAGGCCTCGGCGCATCTTTCGAGAGTGGGCGATTATATGAGAATTACCAAAAATCCGGACTTGAAAAAAGCATTTGATGAAAAAAGGGAATATTTGAACGAAAAGGTCGCTGAATTGGAGATAGCGTCCGGATTAGAAAAAGAAGAAATATTAAGGGCTTATTCCGGCATGAGTGAAAATCCCGGGCTTGCCTTGGAAAAAATCAAAGAGGTTGTGGAAGTCTCTCCCGATCATGCCAGGGGCAAAGGCCTTGCAGGATTTGTCTCATGGATAAAAAAAGAGAGATATTCCGATCCGAAAAGAACGGCATCCATAGCATCTGCGTTGATAATTCTAGTCGCTCTTGAGGGGGAGGCGTTTTTTTCAAATGAGGCGGAAAATGATATTGAGGAAAATATTCCAGCGGGAGAGGGCGGGTCGGAAAATGATCCTGAAAAAGACATTACCGTGGAGGAAAAAGAAATTCTTCCTAAAATTACAAAAAAAGAAGAAATAGCTCTTATAAAATCTTTATTCGATATCAAGCTCTACGCCCATTATCCGTCTTCCATAATCATAGATTCCCCGAAAGGATTTCCGGAAGATATTTACGAGATTTTCAATAAGCTCAAAAAAACAGACGGTTATGCGGTCAAGCCGTTCATCGATCTTTTGAAGGAAAATTCCGGAAAATTTGAGCCCGGAGAATTGGAAAGGCTGGACGATTATTTGTCTCATGAATTTACCAGAAATTTTTCTTCGGAAAAAAATAATCATACTTAGGCTTTTTCTGGGCAACAAAGACAGCCATATTGGAATCGTTCCGTCGAGCTGTCAACAAATCGCCAAAAAGGCCTTGACACATTTTTAGCCGTTTGTTATTATGTATGAGCGTTCAAGATTTTTATTATGATGTAATTTTTTAAAGATAATAAATTACTTGAAAAGACAACAAAACAAATCTAAATACAAAAGCGGGTGAATTTTTTTACAGCTATTTTTTAGTTGTCAAGAGATTGCTCGCCATTAAGGCGAGTTTTTTATTTGGTCCTGCGGATGGCGGAATTATGCGGAAGTCTGGACAAAATAATGTAAAATAGGAGTTGTGCCGAAATACTTTTTTGTGAATATTTCATGAAAAAATATTTCCGCGCAAATCCGGTAAGAATGATCCGGATGAAGCGAACCTTAAAAATTTAATATTGACCTATTGAGTAGCTTTGATCCAGATCAAGCAATTGCGGAAAATCTGATCGGGGCCAAGAAATAGGCGTAGGTAAATCCTGCCGCTTTATCGGCGGCGGGAAACAAAGCAATTGCAGTTGACGATCTTAAATGATTGTTAACTGTTAACTTTACCCCGTGTAATCCAGCTTTGCTGGTCTCGCTTGCGAGAATTTCACGGGGTGAATCCTGCCGCTTTCGAGCGGTGGGAAAAACAACAAAAAGGTTACTTAAGCGTATGGTGGATGCCTAGACTCGTGTGAGCGATGAAGGACGTAGCAGATTGCGATAAGCCTCGGGGAGCTGTCAAGCAAGCTTTGATCCGGGGATTTCCGAATGGGGAAACCCAGCCGTACATAGCACAGAAAATCCGAAATTTAAAATCCGAAATCCTAAACAATTTTAAAGTCCAAATAATTTAAATTTAAAAACTTTTTAAATTTAGAATTTGGAAAATTTTAATTTATTTAGAAATTGATGCTTTGAATTTCGAATTTCCGTGTTGTGTGCGGTTACTATTATCTGAATTCATAGGATAATGGAGCAAACCCAGTGAACTGAAACATCTTAGTAGCTGGAGGAATAGAAATCAATAGAGATTCCGCAAGTAGTGGCGAGCGAACGCGGAACAGTCTAAAACTCGTCGCCCTCGGGCGACGGGTGGTTGCGAGATAATTGTACTCGTTTAATCGGGATTGCCTCATATTTTTTAGCAGAACGTTCTGGAAAGAACGGCCAAAGGAAGTAATAGCCTTGTATGCGAAAAAAAATATGAAGCGATGAAATTATTCTCAAGTAAGGCGGGACCGGAGAAATCCCGTCTGAATCCGGGAGCACTAACTTCCAAGACTAAATATTACACGAGATCGATAGTGAACAAGTACCGTGAGGGAAAGGTGAAAAGCATCCCGATAAGGGAGATGAAATAGTATCTGAAACCATATGTTAACAAGGAGTCAGAGCCGTACGTAGTACGGAAATCCGAATATTAAAATCCGAAATCCGAAACAATATCAAAATTCGAATTGCAAAAATTCAAAAAAATTTTGAATTTAGAATTTTGAAAATTATGATTTGTTTAGAATTTCGTGTTTAGAGTTTAGAATTTCCGCACTGCGCACGGCGATGGCGTGCTTTTTGCAGAACGAGCCAACGAGTTAGTTTTATACGGCTTGCATAAATTACTCTGTAAGATATGCATAGTGAAAGCGAGGCTTAACCGCCGATTTTGTCGTATGGACTAGACCCGAATCCAGGCGAGCTACGCATGGGCAGGGCGAACCCCGAGTAACATCGGGGGGAGGCCCGCACCCACTGATCGTTCGACATCAGGGGATGACCTGTGCGTAGGGGAGAAATTCCAATCGAGCTTGGCTATAGCTGGTTCTCTCCGAAATAGCTTTGGGGCTAGCGTTCGTTAAATGAGCGCGGGAGGTAGAGCTACTGGATGAGTGTTCGCGGTTCGCCGTAGAACACTCAACCAAACTCCGAATTCTTGCGTTTCTTATTCGAGCAGTCAGAAATCCGGCTCTAAGGTCGGATCTCAAAAGGGAAAAAGCCCAGACCATAATCTAAGGTCCCTAAATTCATATTAAGTGGCAAAGGAAGTAGAGTTTCTTAAACACCTAGTAGGTTGGCTTAGAAGCAGCCATCCTTTAAAGAGTGCGTAATAGCTCACTAGCTTAGAGACTTTGCGCCGAAGATGTAACGGGGCTAAATATGATACCGAAGATATGGACCTGTCGCTCTCGAGCGACGGGTGGTAGGAGAGCGTTCTCTGTGAGCCGAAGCCAAAGGCGTGAGCCATGGTGGATCGCAGAGAAGTGAGAATGTTGGCATGAGTAACCGCAATGTGAGTGAGATCCTCACACCCCGAAAGTTCAAGGTTTCCTGGGCAATGGCAATCATCCCAGGGTTAGTCGGTCCTAAGGCGAGGCTGAAAGGCGTAGTCGATGGACATACGGTTAATATTCCGTGACTATGATTACAATCGATGGAGTGACGCATTTTAGTAACTGTCGCATGTTATTGGATTCATGTAGGTTTTCTGAGGATGTATAGCAGGCAAATCCGTTATACATTAAGTCCAAGGAAAATCTGGACGCTTCTCTTCGGAGGAGCTAACGACAGCCAGCAGAGTGCCAGGAAAAACTTCTAAGATTATTGTTTTCATATCCGTACCGCAAACCGACACAGGTGAACAGGGCGAGTAGCCTAAGGGGAACGGGAGAACCTTCGCTAAGGAACTCGGCAAAAAATCTAGACGTAAGTTCGCGAGATGTCTTGCCAGTGCTTAGCACTAAAAATTCGAAATCCGAATATCGAAATCCGAAACAATATCAAAATTCAAATAATTAAGGGCCGTTTTGAATTTAAAAAATTTGAAAATTATAATTTGTTTTGAGTTTCGTATTTTGATATTCGTGCTTTTGGTGCTATGCATTGGCCGCAGCTAAAGATTCCAAGCGACTGTTTATCAAAAACACAGGTCTCTGCAAACCCGTAAGGGGATGTATAGGGGCTGACGCCTGACCAGTGCTGGAACGTTAACGGGAGCGGTGCAAGCCAATCCCCGAAGCGCCAGTGAACGTCGGCGATAACTATAATCGTCCTAAGGTAGCGAAATTCCTTGTCGGGTAAATTCCGACCCGCATCAAAGGCGTAACGACTTGGAAACTGTCTCAGTGAAGGACCCGGTGAAATTGCAATAACGGTAAAGATGCCGTTTACCTACGGCAAGACGAGAAGACCCCGTGGAGCTTTACTACAACTTGGCATTGAATTAAGATTCTGGCTGCCGAGAATAGGTGGGAGACTTTGAAACCGCGATCCAGGTCGCGGTGGAGTCGCCAGTGGAATACCACCCTGTCATTATTTTAATTCTAACCCTGTGCTGTTAAGAGTTTGGTAGAAAGTATAAAGTAGCAAGTATAAAGTATGGCAAACCACAATATATATCTTAGTGTCTGAACATAATACATACTACATAATACTTCCTGCTTGATTCTTACCAGCACGGGAACAGTGCCTGGTGGGTAGTTTGAGTGGGGCGCTCGCCTCCTAAATGGTAACGGAGGCGCTTACAAAGGTTGGCTAAGTCCGGATGGAAATCGGACTGATAGTACAAAAGCATAAGCCAGCTTTACTGAAAGACTAATAAGTCGCTCAGTTACGAAAGTAGAATTTAGTGAACCGACCATCGCTTGTAGGAGCGTGGAAGATCATCAGATAAAAGTTACCCCGGGGATAACAGGCTGATAGTGCCCAAGAGTTCATATCGACGGCACTGTTTGGCACCTCGATGTCGGCTCATCTCATCCTGGGGCTGGAGCAGGTCCCAAGGGTTTGGCTGTTCGCCAATTAAAGAGGTACGCGAGCTGGGTTCAAACCGTAAAATGGCTTTTTAGCTTTTAGAAAAAGGAAATTTTACAGTTTGAATCCGAGGTTATAGACATCACATCATGGCGGCTTTTGTTAGCAATAACAAAAGAGAAGCTAACTAATATCGGTAGAATCCTAGCGAGTAATCGCGGACAATACCGAGGGAATTTGTCTAATTTGACAAAGCCCGTAGAGACTAGACGTTAGCCTCCATAATTATTTGTGGATGAAGTTATAGTCCAATGCACGCAGTAATGCGTGAAAAACATGCGTGAGACAGGTTGGTCTCTATCTGCCGTAGGCGTTATTACTTGAGAGGATTCTTTCCTAGTACGAGAGGACCGGAAAGAGCGAACCTCTGGTGCATCGGCTGTTCCGCCAGGAGCAATGTCGAGTAGCTATGTTCGTAAGGGATAACCGTTGAAAGCATCTAAACGGGAAGCCTACCTCAAGATAAGGTAATTTATGTTTTCCTAGAAGAAGACTAGGTTGATAGGCTCTAGGTGTAAGCGTAGTGATACGTTTAGCCGAGGAGTACTAATAAACTAAAACCTTTTTTTGTTTTTGCTTAGTGGCATACTATAGTAGCCATTAGGAAAAAAGTTAACAGTTAACAGCCATTTATATACATCTGGCTGGAGCTTTTTAAAACCTACAATTTTTTTGAATATATGATTCTTGGTGTCTCTAGCGAAGGGGGTACACCTGATCCCATTCCGAACTCAGCAGTTAAGCCCTTCAGCGCCGATGATACCCGGTTTTTCCGGGGAAAGTAGGTCGGTGCCAAGAATCATATATTCAAATTAGAAACCGCTTTAAAAGGCGGTTTTTTTTAATCTCTGCCTGCCTGCAGTGCTTTGCGCATGCATTGCAAGCGGGCGATTACGAATCTTTATGAATCTCTTTGGCTGGATATTTTTTTAGATTATGGCTATAATGGATATGCTAAATTTAAACCAGAAAATTTTTATGATAAATCGCAGAAAAACCAAAAAGATAAAAGTCGGCAACATGTATATCGGCGGAGATGCTCCAGTTTCAGTTCAGTCAATGTGCAATACCGATACCCGAGACGTTGATGCGACTGTTGCCCAAATAAAGCAATTGATCCAGGCGGGCTGTGAGATTATCCGCGTGGCTGTGCCCGATATGGAAGCGGCTAAAGCTTTGGGAAATATTAAAAAACAGATTAATATTCCGTTGGTAGCTGATATTCATTTTTCTGCCGAATATGCTATGGAAGCGATAAGACAGGGAGTGGACAAGCTTCGTATCAATCCGGGAAATATCGGATCCAGAGAAAAAGTCGAGATGCTCGTAAAAGAATGCAAGAACAAAAAAATTCCTATTAGGATCGGAATAAATGCAGGATCTCTGGAAAAAGAAATTTTAGAGAAATATGATGGGAAAGTGACGTCTGAGGGGATGGTCGAATCGGCTATGGGACACATAAAAATTTTAGAAGAGAATGACTTTTATGATATCGCAGTTTCTCTTAAGGCCAATGACATAGAAAGAACCGTCGAGGCCTATAGGTTGCTTTCAGAAAAAGTTGATTACCCTCTCCACATAGGAATAACGGAAGCCGGGACAAGTTTTCGCGGAACAGTTATGTCTTCAGTCGGACTGGGCATTTTGCTTTATGACGGAATAGGGGATACAATGAGGGTATCGCTTACTGCTGATCCGGTCGAGGAAATAAGGGTTTGCTGGGAAATCCTCAAGTCTTTGGGGCTTCGCAAAAAAGGAATTTCCGTAACGAGCTGTCCCACTTGCGGGAGGACTGAAATTGATCTCGTGAGCCTAGCCCAAAAAGTTGAAAAATCTCTGGAAGGAATAGACAAGGATATCAGGGTGGCGGTAATGGGATGCGTGGTAAATGGTCCCGGTGAAGCCAGAGAAGCCGATCTGGCTATAATCGGAGGGAAAGGTGTAGGCCTTATAATGAAAAAAGGGAAATTGCTCAAAAAAGTGGATGAGAAAGATCTGCTTGATGAGTTTATCAAAGAAGTGGATAAGTTTTAGTTTAGGTTTCGGGTAGAAATCCCCCTTTTCTAAAGGGGGTGCCTGTGAAGTATGCGGGGGATTTGAAAGGTTTTCAAATTAGCAGACGTTTGCGTTGATTTAAAGTTTTTCAAATCCCTCTGTCTCGTCGCGGCGAGACATATCCCTTTTCCAAAGGGAGATAATAATAATTTAAATAATTTAATATGTTTAAAGATTTTAAAAAATTTGCCATAAAAGGCAATGTTGTCGATCTGGCAATCGGAGTAGTCATCGGAACCGCTTTCAGCAAAATAGTGAGTTCCTTTGTCTCCGATATCATTATGCCTCCGCTAGGAGTGCTTACCGGGGGAGTGGATTTTTCAGATTTATCATTGACCCTAAAAAAAGCCACGGAAGATTCTCAGGCAGTTGCTATGAATTACGGATTGTTCATCGATGCAGTGATAAATTTCTTCATAATTTCCTTCTCTATATTCATTGTAATAAGACAATTTGAGCGTTTCAAGAAAAAAGAAGAGAAGAAGCCCCAGCGGCCGCCGGAAGAAGTCAGGTTGCTCAGGGAGATAAGGGATGAGCTGAAGAAAAGATGAAATTAATAAGTTATTCGAGAAGATAGCAATAAAAAAGTGTATCTTTAAAGATACACTTTTTTAAATTGTCTTTTTAATTTTTCAATTGCTGATTATCAATTATATCCTCCGTGATCCTGTTTTGGCATACTTCTTTTATTTTGGAATCTTCTATCTTTTGACAGATTGAAAAATCGGTTTTTCTTACCGCTTCGTCTTTCCAGCAATAGTCTCTTTCTAGTCCGCTTAAGGCATCGCAACCGTTATCCTGTGGATCTGTCGGAGCGCTCAGCCCGCAGACTTGTTTGCAATAGTCCCTTTCTTTTTCGATTTCGAAATAAATGCACTCATTGTCGCAGTCAACAGGTGTAATTTCCAGAAACATGTTGCCTTGTTCCGATTCCGGAAAATTAACATCTCCTTCTTTTGGCCCAGGTTCGTTTTTATTGCCGTTTTCCGCAGTGGAATAAGAGTCTGCCGATCCATTTTTTAAGGCATCTTTATTCTCTTGCGATGAAGATATTTCCGCATCTTTTCCACCGTTAAAATAGCGCTCTTTTATTACGGGATAAGCCCAGTAAGTTATGGCGCTAAGGCCTACGATGTATAAAAATAATGCCAGTTTTCTTTTCATATTTTTTTAATTTCGTATTTTTCTTCCAGGTCTTTTATTTCATAGCCTTTCTCTTTGAGCTTATCTCTGATTTTGTCGGCTTTTTTGAAATCTTTTTCTTTCCGGGCACTTTCTCTTTCTTCCGCCAGTTCTTTTATCTCATCAGGGACAGCTTCCTCTTTTTCATATAATCTCAGCCCCAAAACATCATTAATTTTTTCCCAGAAATTCAGAATATCTTTCACCTGATCGGCGCTTATTTTTTTATCATTCATGAGCTTATTTACTTCTGTTATCATTTCGTAAATCGCGCTAAGAGCCAGGGGAGTATTTAGGTCATCGTCCATAGCTGATTCGAATTTGTCTTGATAGCCTTTCAGCTTTTTGTCATCAAACTTCCCTTTTTTTGATAATTCCATCGGCTCGACAGATTTTAGTTTTTTAATAAATTCGGATATTCTATCCAAGTTTTTTTTGGCTTGGTCCATCGCGTCCCAAGAAAAATTTAAAGAAGATTTATAATGAGATGAAATAAGCAACATCCTTAAATCCATAGCGGTGTATCCTTTTTTCTTTATATCTTCAATCAAATATAAATTTCCTTTGGATTTGCTCATTTTTTCGCCCTTTTCCTGCAACATTCCTCCGTGAAACCAATAATTAACAAACTGTTTTCCTGTAAAACATTCGGTTTGAGCTATTTCCGCTTCATGATGGGGAAAAATATTGTCTTCTCCGCCGGTGTGGATGTCGATGGTCTCTCCCAGGTATTCTGTGCTCATGGCGCTGCATTCGATGTGCCAGCCCGGGTAGCCGATCCCCCAAGGACTTTTCCATTTCATCAGGTGTTCTTCGGGCGCCTTGAGCCAAAGGGCGAAGTCCCAGGGATTTTTTTTGTCGGGATGTTCTTCGAGCCTGGCGCCTACTTTTAAGTTTTCCAGAGTGTTTCCGGAAAGTTTTCCGTAATCTTTAAATTTTGAGATATCAAAAAATACATTGCCATTTTTTTCGTAGGCATATCCTTTTTCTATGAGACCTTCTATTATTTTAATCATTTGAGGAACATGGGCGGTAGCTCTCGGAAAATACTGAGCCGGAAGGATATGCATCTCATTTTCCACGCTTCTGAAATAACTTTCATAGAAATCGGCGATTTCCTGGGGGGTTTTCTTTTCGCTCAAAGCTTTTTTTATGAGCTTGTCCTCGCCACTATCCCCTTGGGCTAAATCATCATCCGTTAGATGTCCGACGTCCGTGATGTTTTTTATATGGCGGACCTCATATCCGGCATACTCAAGATAACGTCTGAGGATGTCCGCATTGGTGTAGGCGCGAATATTTCCGATATGGATGTAGCCGTAAACCGTCGGACCGCAAGTGTACATGCCGACTTTTCCGGGATGTATCGGTTTAAATTCTTCTTTTCTGTTGGTGAGAGTATTGTATATATGCAACATGTAGCATGCGACACGTGACATGGAGCATTTTTTATCTTTTTAATGTCCAATGTTTTATGTCCAATGATATGCTTTTAGCTTATTATAAAAACCGCTTGATAACAAGTAATTGCAAAAAATTAAATCCTTGTCCCATGTCGCATGTCTCTTGTCACTTGATCAAAGCCATTTTTTAATTTTAAACATTACTATAGTAAAAAGTGATATAAAAAACATTATTCCTATATGGATCCAAAAACCGAAAGGGTGGGATGCGAAAGGTATTTTGGCGCTCATGGCCAGGATGTTGGAATAAACCGTCATCGGAAGCATTATGGCGGAAAAAATCGTCAAAACTTTCATGGTAAGGTTCAATTTATTAGAAAGCAGAGAATTGTTGGTTTCCTCCAGGGACTCGATCGTTTCCTTGGCGCTTTCCAGAGAGCTCCAAAGCCTTATATTGGTGCCGATCAGGTCTTGGTAATAAGGTTTAAGTTCGCTCGGTATGAACCTCGTTTCCATCTGAGCCAATGATTCCAAAATCGATCTCTGAGGCTTTAAAGTCCTTCTGAAGTTTAAAATATCTCTTTTGGCGAGAGAAATTTCACGAACCATTTCTGTTTCGTCTCCGTTAAAGACGTGCCCCTCGATTACATCTATATTTTTATGGATGTGAGCCAACCTGGGGAAGCAGGATTCTATAAGCATTTCCAATATATGGTAGAGGAGATGGGCAGGGGTCTCATTCATATAAAGTTTTTTTCTGCCTTCGCTTGATTCCAATTTTCTGAAAAAATCGGTTAGCTGATAAATGTCTTGCTTGTGCCCCGTAATAAGATGATTTTTGGTTATTACTATATCGAGTTCTCCCGGATAAGTCGTTCTCTCTACGGCATCGAAAAGAGGGATATGGACGGTCAAAAATATGCAGTTATTGTATTCCGTAGCCCTGGGTCTTATGGTAGGCGTGACAAATTCTTCAATGGCCAACGGATGGATATTGAAGTTTTCTTGCAAATAATAAGTGCTTTCCTTATCGGGATTTTCAAAGTCTATCCAGTTTATATTTTTGTATTTGACTTCTCTCATTTTTGTTTAGGTCTTAGGCATGAATCTAAATATAAAATTATTATACATTTTATTTGACTAATTGGCAAAAGTTTTATAAAATTATGCGAATGAAGAAATTTTTGCTGTTTTTAATAAGGCTTTATCAGAAATTCCTGTCTCCGGATCAGGGGATTTTTAGCTTTATTTTTTCCGAAAGATTCTGCCGTTTTCATCCGACCTGTTCTGAATATACCTATCAGGCTGTAGAAAGATTCGGTATCCTTAAGGGAGGTTTCTTGGGATTTAAAAGAGTGATAAGATGCCACCCGTGGAATGAGGGAGGCTATGATCCGATACCGCCGAAACATAAATCATAAAGCATGAAGCATAGAACATTCGTAATGATGCTTCATGTTATATGTTGTATGTTCAATGAAATAGCTTTCAAATTTTTTGGAAGTCAGATTTTAGAAAAAAGTTCCTTGAAAAAAGAGGTGAAATTATGGGCGAAAGCAACGTCAGGAATTTGCTGGGAGGCCTGTTTACTATTTTAGTAGGAGGCTTTGTCCTTTATCTTTCGTTAACTGTTTTTGCGCTTGTTTTTTGTGAAAGGGCGCAGGATAACTTTTGCGGCTTGATCTTGCCGAATATTATTATTGGGCTAGCTATTTTGGCCGTTTATTCATTCTGGAGGAAAGTAAGGGAGTATGAAAATTATCCAGAGTTTCTCAAAGATGAATTGTCAAAGACAAGCCCGATATTCGTATGGATTTATAAAGCGATAAGGAGGATCGCCCATGAATAGCGGTAAGATAGACAGAGGGATGGAACTCATCCTTGTGCCTTTGTGCATATTGATTGTAGCGGCCACGGTTTTTCACAATTTTCCGGCAAGAAATTTTTTTCTCGTACTGTCCATCGTGATAGCATCCGGATGCGCCATGGTGCTGATCTTCATCTCTCCGATCGTTTCCCGATACGAGGAATTGCAGAGGAATATCCGAAGCGCCAGTTTCTCTTCCAGGGATTCTCCATATTGCAATGAAATGAGGCAGAGGATAATGGAAGAGATAGAGGAGTTCAAGAAAAAGCATCCGCTGATAATAAGGTTAGCGGAAGAAAATGAATCCGAGGAGAAGAGCGATGAAAAATTTGATAGGAAAAAAAGTTATTATTGATTATTATGACAGCGTCGGCGAGGGTTCGATCGTTCAAGGAAGTTTGCCGGGGTTTCCCCTGGATGTTGCTGACAGCCAGGGAAGGACGGTGACTTTTCTTAGTTTGTCCGAAATCGAAATCCTCAATAGCAAAGGAGCGCTGCGGGATATTCGGCTGGCGTAAAAAATATTTTGCTCTTCAAAAAATGGGAGTCTTCGAATCATCGACAGACTCCTTTTTAAATTTATTGAAAAATGCTAGAATGACATAGAGTATGGAGCACATAGCACATAGCATGGAGTATAAAGCGTTGCGAGTTACACGCCATAGATTATATATTGCACGCTACGCGTTATGTGATACTAGATATGCGATTTGATATAATCACAATTTTTCCAAATATTTTTGATTCATATTTCAGCGAGTCGATTTTAGCGCGGGCGCAGAAAGAAAAGTTGGTCGTAATCAACGTGCATAATTTGAGAGATTACGCCCGGGATAAGCATAAGACTGTCGATGATACTCCGTATGGCGGAGGAGCGGGGATGGTGATGAAAGTGGAACCGATTTTTAATTGCGTGGAAACAATTAAAAATGTTCTAGATGTTGAAAATGTTGCAAGTGTTGAAGATGAAACAATACAACGAGCAAAGCGATTTAACAAGCAAGGCGATGGAACATTTAGAACAATATTGTTTTCTGCTAAGGGAAAAAAATATACGCAGGAAGATGCCAAGCGTTTTTTGAATTATGATAATATAATTATGATATGCGGGCGGTATGAAGGGGTGGACGAACGGGTGGCCGAGCATATAGCGGACGAAGAAATTTCGATAGGAGATTATGTCCTGACCGGAGGAGAAATTCCGGCGATGGCAGTTGTCGATTCGGTCACAAGGCTTCTTCCGGGAGTATTAGGAAATCCGGAGTCCCTTGATCAAGAGAGCTTTAATGATGTTCAAGTTGTTATAGATGTTCAAGGTGTTGAAAATGTTCAAGATGTTAAAAATGAATCAATTCAACAAGCGAAGCAATATGACAAGCGAAGCAATATGACAAGCGAAGCGATGAAGAATTTGGAATATCCCCAGTATACCAAACCGGAAGAATTCAATGGTTGGAAGGTGCCGGAAGTCCTCCTTAGCGGGAACCATGCGGAGATTGAGAAATGGAGGGAAAAAACAATGACAAGGCATAAGTGATATGCAACAAGGCATGATGGGACAGGAGAGAAGAAGGTAATTTAGCGATGTAGCAAAGCGGTAAGGTTATTATATCGTTAGTTTAGTCTTAAAAACTATTTATAAAACGATTCGTAGTTTCATAAAATTCGTAATTTGTAGAGATGTCAAACACAAAAAAACAATTCGATAAAACCTTGCTTACCCTGGCTTTAACCCTGGCTGTTTTTGGTTTGATCATGATTGCTAGCGCCGGAGTGCTTTATTCCCAAACCCGCTTTGAGGATCCCAACTATTTTATCAAGCATCAATTTTTATTTGGCTTCATCCCGGGACTTTTTTTCCTTTATTTGTTCAGCAAAATCGATTATCATTTTTGGAAAAAGTTTTCCATTCCGTTTTTTTTCGCTTCTCTTTTTGCTTTGGTTTTGGTTTTTATACCCGGGATAGGAAGCGACATCTATGGAGCCAGCCGTTGGATAAATCTGGGGTCGATATCCTTCCAGCCTTCCGAAATGGCAAAAATCTCAATCATATTATACTTGGCGGCCTGGCTGGAAAATAAAGGGACGGAAAAGATAAAAGATATATATGAGGGCACGATTCCCTTTTTGACCATATTGGCGATAGCCGGTTTTTTGATCATCCGCCAGCCGGACACGGGAACTCTAGGAGTGATCATCATGATTGCGGTTTCAATGTATTTCGTTTCAGGAGCCAGTGTGGGACATATTTTTGGAATATTTCTGGCCGGCTTGGCCGGACTGGCAGCGCTTATCATGATAGCGCCTTATCGCATGAATCGTTTTTTGGTTTTTCTCAATCCTGAGCACGATCCGCAAGGAGTGGGATACCAGATAAATCAAGCGCTTTTGGCAATCGGATCGGGAGGGATATTCGGACTCGGCTTGGGGCACAGCCGTCAGAAATTCAATTATCTTCCCGAACCGGTGGGGGACTCTATTTTTGCGATAATCGGGGAAGAGCTGGGGCTTCTGGGCGCCGGAATAGTTGTCATAATTTTCGTCCTTCTTACCCTTAGGATATTAAAGATCGCCAAAGCCGCGCCGGATAACTTCGGAAGAATTGTCGCCATCGGAGTAGCTTCATGGATATTCTTCCAAGCTTTCGTAAATATTGCGGCGGTCACGGCCATTATGCCCTTGACCGGAATCTCTCTTCCTTTTATAAGTTACGGGGGAACCTCTCTAATATTTTTGATGGCGGCGATAGGATTATTGCTCAATATCTCGAAGCAGAGTAAAATATAGTTAGCTTCATTGGCTTATAGCTTCTAGCTGATAGGTTTTCGGGTTTAATTTTATAAATAATACATAAGCTGATAGCCAAAAGCTAAAAGCTAATAAAATGATTTCACAAGTACAAAACATCCCTGAAGTTATCGATATTTTGAAAGTTCTTTCAACCGGAATGATAGTTTTTGCGTTTGCTTTTATGATTACGCCTATTTGGACCAATATTCTCTACAGATATAAAATAGGCATAAAGATAAAGAAGAATTCGGTTGACGGAGAAAAATTAAGTATAGTAAATAAATTTCACGCGAAAAAAGCGGGAACTCCTACTATGGGCGGAGTGATAATCTGGTTCAGCGTTTTTGCGGTCATATTTATTTCAGAATACGTCTTTCCTTGGTTCGCCACTTTGACTGATACGAATTTTATCGCTCGGCTTGATTTTTTGGACAGATCCCAAACGTGGCTTCCCCTTTTCGCCTTGATCTCTGCGGGAGTTTTGGGATTTTTTGACGATATTATGAGCGTTCGAGGCTGGGGGTCGAACAAAGGAGGAGGGATGAGGTTTGCAATGAGGTTTTGGTGGCTTTTTGCGATTGCTTTTGGCGGCGCTTGGTGGTTCTATTCAAAATTAGGATGGGATCAGCTCCATGTTCCCGCTGTGGGTGATTTTGCCATAGGATGGCTCTATATCCCTCTTTTTATTTTTGTCATTCTTTTTACCGCCATTTCTTCAAACGAAACGGACGGCCTTGACGGCTTGAACGGCGGGGTGCTTTTTATCGCTTTTTCATCTTTTGCGATAATTTCCTTCGCTCAGAATCACGTCAATCTGGCTTCTTTTTGCGCCGCAGTGGCAGGAGCTCTCTTGGCTTTCCTGTGGTTCAATATTCCTCCGGCCAGGTTTTTTATGGGAGATACTGGGGCGGTTTCCCTGGGGACGACTTTGGGCGTGGTGGCTATGCTCAATAATTCCATCATCCCGCTTTTTTTCATAGTTTTCATATATATTCTTGAATCAGGGAGCGCGGCCGCTCAGTTGTTGAGCAAGAAATTCCTTGGAAGAAAAATTTTTTTGGCAGCGCCTATCCATCATCATTTCGAGGCCAAGGGATGGCCGGAGTCGAAAATAGTTATGCGGGCTTGGATATTTTCTATCGTTATGGCCGCATTCGGGGTGATTATCGGAATTTTGGGGATGGGTTAACCCAGCTTTTATTAACGTAGCTTATAGCTTTTAGGTTTAAAATAAGATAAAAATAAAAACATGGAGCTGAAAAAAATACAAGACGCAAATTTAAAAGGAAAAAATGTTTTGGTACGGGTCGATTTTAACGTGCCTCTGAAGAAGGGAGGAGGAATCGAGGAGACTTATAAGATAAGATCGGCCAAGGCGACTGTGGATCACATATTGTCGAAAGAGGGAGCGGTGACTCTGATTTCCCATCTGGGAAGACCTTTGGAGCAGCATAAAGATAATCTCGGATCGGGCATAGAAAGCATGGGTGAATTTTCCCTGAAAAAAATCATTCCTGACGCAAGAGATATTTTGGGTGTGGATATCAAGCTTATTTCCAGTTGTGATTCCAATGTGATTAAAAAGAGCAGGAAAGAGTCAGGCGATGAAAATCGGGTCTTTCTTCTGGAAAATATAAGATTCTATAAGGAGGAAGAAGAAAATGATGAAAATTTTTCTGCCGATCTGGCGGAGAATTTCGATATTTTTATCAATGAAGCTTTCAGCGTCTGTCATAGGGCGCATGCCTCCGTCGTGGGAGTGGCCAAAAATCTGCCGAGCTATGCCGGTTTTCATCTGCAAAGAGAAGTGGAAAATTTGGAAAGAGTTAAAAATTATCCGGAGCATCCGGCCGTGGCTATTATCGGAGGGGCAAAGATTGAAACAAAGCTGCCCTTAATAAAATCTTTGAGCGACAATTACGATTTCATATTGGTAGGAGGAAAGATCGCCAATGAAGCCATCGATCAGGGGATAAAATTTGATGAAAAAGTTATCTTGCCGTTTGATTTTGCGGATGCCGATAGGTTTGATATCGGTCCGAAAACGATCGATAAGTTTATAGAGGTCATCGATCAGGCGGAAACCATCGTCTGGAACGGTCCGATGGGAATGTTTGAAAAAGAGCCTTTTGACAGGGGGACGAGAAAAATCTTGGAAGCGGTTATCGGAAGCGGAGCCTTTGCGGTTGTTGGCGGAGGCGAATCGATCCAGGCCATCGAGCAGGGAGGATTTATGGATAAATTATCTTTCGTTTCCACCGGAGGCGGTGCGATGCTTGAATTTCTAAGCGGGGAAAAAATGCCGGGGCTGGAGGTTTTGGAATAATATTGATTCAGCGACGAGGGATAATGAATGCAGATGGTTATTTTCTTGATTCTATTTTCGATTTTAGACTTTCATGTTATATTTAAGGTGTAAATATTAATATTTAATTTTTATGGAAAGCCTGAAATTTGAAACTGCTTTTAAATACCCTTTCAACAGGGCAAAGGGAATGTGGAATATTTTGTGGATTTTTGTGCCGATTGTAGGTTGGTTTGCATTAGGAGGTTATAGTGTCAGGATTGTAAAAGAATTTGTGGGTGGAAAATTTGACAAACTTCCGAGCTTTAGTTTCAGCAACGATCTGAGCTTGGGATTTATGATGCTTATTAAGGCTGTCCCGTTCATGGTAGTCTATGGGGTGTTTGATGCAGTCGTGGGCAAAGCAGGGGATATTACAATGACACTGGCCAATATACTCGTCGGGGTGTTCGTAATACCCATACTTAGCATAAACTTCTTCAATAAGGAGACCGTAGCCTCTTTCTTTGAATTCAAGATAGTGGGGGATGTTTTTAACAATATCGGGGATTATTTGATGGCAGTCCTCAAAAGCATCCTGCTTAGCCTCGTGTTTTTGGTCCTAAGTTTGGTATTGGTGGGTATTCCTGCGGGGGCTTTTACAAAAAATATTTTCTTGGCGGATTTTTACAGAAGAAGGGTAGGAAAATAATTTAAACATACCATTGAACATACTATTGAACATACCTTTGAACATACCAAGATACGTGTCTCAGCACGTATCTTTTTTGTCTCAAATTCTTGCGGTACATAATTACACGACCGCGGAATTGTGCACCACCCGACTTGCCGGGTCGGAGTACGAAAAAAGCACCCCCATATTTTAATATATAGGAGTATCTTATTCTTCTAGATTTATGCCTCGCCCCCGCGCATTTTGTCTGAAATTTTTAGGATCAGGCGGAAATAGCGCCCCGGCTTGTTTAAAGCATAAAAAAACGTTAAAATGAAAGAGTGGTAAATCTTAATACAAAAAATCAATGAGTAATATAAAAGAAATTAAGGCTAGGGAGATTTTGGATTCCCGGGGTAATCCGACCGTGGAAGTCGAAGTAATTTTGGAAGACGGCAGTGCAGGCGTGGCGGCGATCCCGTCCGGGGCATCGACCGGATCGCATGAGGCGCTGGAGCTTCGAGACGGGGACGGCGGACGTTATGGAGGAAAAGGAGTGCTTAAAGCCGTGGAAAATGTCAAAACTAAGATTTCCGAGGCGGTTATCGGAATGGAAGCTGCCAATCAAGAAGAAATTGATAAGAAAATGATCGGACTTGACGGTACGGAAAACAAATCCAATCTGGGAGCCAACGCTATTTTGGGAGTATCTCTGGCGGTTTGCCGGGCGGCAGCCGAAAGCAAAGGCAAAGAGCTTTATGAATACATTGGTGAAAAATTCAAAATTCAAAATTCAAAATTCAAAATTCCATATCCGATGTTTAATATTATTAACGGAGGAGAGCATGCCGATAACGGGCTTTGCATCCAGGAATTTAAGCTGGTTCCGAGGGGGATTGAGGGATATCCCGAGCAATTAAGGGCGGGAAGCGAAATTTTTCACGCTCTTGAAAAAATACTTTCATCCAGGGGACTTAGCACGGCGGTCGGCGATGAGGGAGGATTTGCGCCAAAAATGGAAAGCAATTCCCAAACGCTTGAAACCATAAACCAAGCCATAGAAGAAGCCGGATATAAGCCGGGAAATGAAGTTTTCGTAGCACTGGACGCGGCGGCCAATTCATTTTATGAAACGGAAAGCGGACAATATATGCTAAAACCGGAAAACGAAAAAATAAACAAAGAAAATCTTATAAATCTCTATAAAGAATGGATAGAAAAATACAATGTAATTTCGGTCGAGGACGGACTCCATGAGGAGGATTGGGAGGGGTGGAGAATGATGAATGAAAAACTCGGGGAGGGAATAATGAATATCGGAGACGACCTCTTGGTTACCAATGTAAAAAGATTGGAAAAAGCGATCGAAGAGAAAGCTTGTAATAGTGTCCTGATAAAAGTCAATCAGATCGGAACTCTGACTGAAACTATCGAGTGTATAAAGTTGGCCAAAAAAAATGATATGAAAACAGTTATTTCTCACAGAAGCGGAGAAACTACTGACGATTTCATTTCCGATCTGGCTGTCGGGATGATGGCCGATTATATGAAAAGCGGATCGCTTTCAAGGGGTGAAAGGATTTGCAAATATAATAGATTGCTTAAGATAAACGAAATTTTAGCTTCTTAGATTTTAATAAATTTTTTCACTCGAAATATTATTTTTTCTCGCCTTTCGTTTCACCCGACAGTTCGAAAAAATAATATATTCTCGGAAAAAATTAAAAAATGAAAATAAACAAAAAACCACTGGTCCTTATGATTTTGGACGGTTGGGGAGAAGCTCCGAAAAGTCGGAGCAATGCGATTTCTCTTTCCAAGACGCCTTTTTTTGAAGAAGCGAAAAGGAAGTATCCCTTCACTGTTCTCGGCGCTACCGGAAGAGATGTCGGATTGGACATGGATCAGATGAGCGGATCGGAAGCCGGGCACATCAATATCGGCGGAGGAAGGGTGGTGGAGCAGGAATCCTATATCATCGATAAGGCTGTGGAAAATGGCAGTTTTTTTACCAATCCCGTCATGGCGGACGCGATAAAAAATTGCCATATGAAAAACAGCAATCTTCATGTCATGGGTCTTATGAGCACTTATGACAGCCAACACATAAATCCGGGACACTTCAGGGCCGTGTTGAAATTAGCCAGAAAAAAAGGCATCAAGGAAGTTTATTGCCATTTATTTACCGACGGCAGGGATTCTTATGACAAAACCGCTCTCAATCATCTTAAAGATTACAGAAAAATGATGGAAGAAGAAAAAATCGGAAAAATCGCCTCCCTCTCCGGAAGATACTGGGCGATGGACAGAGCCAAAAATTGGGATAGGCTGGCCAAGGCTTATGAGGCTATAGTTTTCGGCAAAGGGGAAGAGGCCGGCACTGCCGAGGAAGCCATCGAAAGAGCTTATAAAAGAGGAGAAGGAGACGAGACATTGCTACCGACGGTCATTGTCGAAAACGGAAAGCCGATTATGACTTTGAAAAAAAATGATACGATGATTTTTTACAATTTCCGTTCTGACAGAGCCAGGCAGTTCACCAAATTATTCGTTGAAGTAAGCGATGAGATAAAAGCCAAAAACCATCTGCCTAAGTTAGAAAAGATGGAAGGCCTGTATTTTGTCGCCATGAGCGATTTTGGACCGGATATGGATGTGCATACCGCTTTTTTGGGAGAGACATTGGAGGGCACGCTTCCGATGGTTCTCAAGAATCACAGGCAGCTTTACATAAGCGAAGATGAAAAGTACGCTCACATAACTTATTTTTTCAACGGGGGATTCCCCGATCCTGTCGGAGGGGAAGACAGGGTCACTATTCCTTCTCCGATAGTCAAGTCTTATGCGGACGCGCCGGAAATGTCTGCTAAAAAATTGACGGACTATGTGGTCGGCAAACTGAAAAAAGACGAATACGATTTTATCGCTCTCAACTTTGCCAATTCGGACATGGTCGGACATACCGGAAACATAAAATCTGCGGTCAAAGCCATAGAATTTGTCGACAAGCAGATGATAAGAATAAACAAAGTCGTTTCAGAAAAAGAAGGCTGCGTGCTTATAACTTCCGATCATGGAAACGCCGATAATATGATCGATCGCATAGACGGCAAAGATGTCGCAAATACATTCCACACGAAAAACAAAGTGCCTTTCTGCGTCGTGAGTGAAAAATGCAAAGGAAGAAAACTTTATGACGGAGGAGTGCTGGGAAATATCGCTCCCACCATTCTTGATATTATGAATATTGAAAAACCCGCTGAAATGGAAAAGAGATCTCTTTTTATAAGCTGATATCCATCCATTCGATCGCCACATTCCAATTTTTAAAGGCATGGTTTTTAAAAAATCCATGCCTTTTCAAGCGTTTCTTGGGATTAAAAGCGCCGAGATTATATTTTCCCTGATATCATCCGGCAATCGCAGATTTCTGTCCTTGCATTTTCCGTCGCACGAGCCGATTTTTCTTATGTAAGTTATTTCTTTGCGCAGAGATGAATAGCGGGCACAATAATGTTTTCCGTCGATACAGACGAAATAGGTTATTCCCCCTCAGCAGCATTTCGAACAAAAAAAATTAAATTTGTTTTTAAGTGGCATTTCCATAACTTACTCCTTTTTGACGATGATTTTTTCAAAAAACTGTCGATATTTTTTTAAGGCATCTTTATCCTGAAGATCTCGCTGTCTGTTGATAGGTACGCCCAACCGTTTTTCTCGTCGATCCAGAGATTTTCAGATTTTAAAATTTCCTGATTTGACCATTGTGATTCCATGGAGCCGTCCTTTCTGAATCTTATCAACTCTCCGTTCTGCCTGTCTATGGCGTACAAAAAGTCCGTATTCTCATTGGTAAAAATATTCTTTATATCCGAGTTTTCGTCTTTTTTCAGACCAAAATCTTCCTTTCTCCCTCCTGAAAGCCTGATGACGTTGTTATTTTCAATTAAATATATATTCTCATCGATTGCTATTGAAGCCGTGTTTTCAAGATTCAAACCTTCCCTGAGCCAATCCACCTTTTCTCCAAATCCTCCCTCGGCTCTCGGATAGCGGTAAATCTGGCTGTTTTTTGAATCTACCAGATATATATATGTGAGATACGTTCCTATTGCCGGTATCTGCGCATCTTCAGGAATGTCGATGTTGTTTTGGCTGAAATTTTTTGAAATCGGGCTGAAGCTGGAGATTTTTTTATCTTTGTTTATCAAGAATATGAGGTTTAGATCTTCCATAAAAGAAAAAGCTTCCGCTTCCCGGGCATAGTCAGGCAAGTAATATTCTTTCATATTTCCGTTTTCGGAGAGAACCACCTTTTCTTCCGTTATTATGAAAATATTTCCCTCAAAGGGGATCGCTCCGATTATATTTTCTCCGAAATATATTTTTTCCGCTTCGATATAATGGCCGGATGAAGGATTCACCAGCATTTCTTCTCGATGATTTTTTACCTCTTCCACCTTGCTTATGATCTCATTTTTTTTATTTTGAATCTTTATTATGAAAATCGGGGCGATAAATATCGCCGCTATCAGTCCCAAAGCGTAAATTTTTTGTTTTTTGCTCAGTTTTATGAAAAATCTTTTGGCCTTCGAAAAGCTCGGAATAATTTTTCTCATCGAATGCGAAAAATGTCCGGATTTCTTAGGGGCAAAGATTCTTTCCGGCCCTTTCTCATATCCAAAAGAAATCTTATCCGGAGCGGAAATTTTTATTTTTTCCGAAATTATCTTGTCCAAAAAACTCTCCGATTTTTTTTCCGGCTTATCTTCGCCCGATCCCTTGAGCTCGACGTCTATCTTTTGCGGTTTTTCGGGAATGATCCTCCTTGCAAAATTTCCGGCAGAAATGAAAAATCCGGAGAATAAACTTCCGACTGATTTGAAAATCCCAGCCGCGCCTCCCCAGACCGTTTCTTTGAAAAAATAAGCGGCTTTTTCTTTTATATCGAGATTGCTCGAAGAAAGACTTTTCCTTATTTTATAGCTACCTTTTTCCAAATAGCGATCCTTCAGCCAGAAGCAAAAGCCCGACATTCTTTCCTTGCAGGTAAAGGAAAATTTCTTGACTAAGTTTTCATTCTCTTCTTCGTAATTTTCCGCGGAAGAATCCTTTACGTAGATATGGCCGGTTTTTTTGTTCGTATATTCTTCTTTCTCGGTTCCATCCGGGGGAGAAACCTCTTCCGGGACGGATTTTTTATCGGAAACGGGTTTTTGGAAAGTTTTATTGCTGAAGGCATTGATATTTTGAGCGATAACCTTTTCTTCATCCTCTTTCGCTTTTTTTATTTCCGGAATTTTTTCTTCTATCTCTTTCTCTCTTATATCGACGATTATCGTTCCGGCGATATCAAGCTCATTGATGAGAGCGGTTTTTAAAAATCTCAAAAAATCCTTCTTTTCAAAAGATAGGGCATGCTTTTCCAGATCTCCGAAGCTGAAAAGGTGGAAAATATCTTCCGTTGTCAGTATCAGCTTGTCTCCGTCCTTAAGCTTTCCGCTGGCGATGTCGGTAAAAGTTTTTATCGGATTTATCGCCTCGTCCTTCGGAGAAAGTCCGTTGCTTATCTCGCTTAGTCTCCCTTCTCTCAGAAGGAGTATTTTGGCGTCTCCGGAAACTGTAAAATTTATTTCTTTATCGTCGATGGAGCAGATCGCAGCGTCTATCTTTCCGATCCAATTGACATTTCCGTGTTTTGCCACTTCCGATAGCGACAGATTAAGGCGATAAAGAGTGGCTTCGAAGCTTTCCAGCGCCGTTCTGTGGTGGCTGGCAAAATAGGTTTTTTTGCATACAGAAGCCAAAAAATTGACGATGTAAGCGGAATCTTCCGAAGTATCTTTTATTTCGAATATTCCAAGGATCGTCCCCAGTTTTTTTTGGTCTATATTTTGATAGGAAAAATTTACGGACTCGATATAGGGAGCCAGTTTCTTATTGTTGACTATGAGTATTTCGGAAATTTCCTTTTCCAATATTTTTTGTTTTAGGGGCATACTCCAAAATTAAAACGAATATATGATCGGCGCCAAAGCCGATTTTCTGCCTTTATAATTATACCAAATATTTAAATGGTGTTAAAGGCTTTCTTCCTTGCATCTTTTCAATCATCATCTTTCTCCATCTGCTGAGGCGTTTTTCGCATGAAATGTTTTTCGAGATTGAGATTTTTTTCGAAAAATATTATCCGAACTTGTCATGCCGGATATATCCGCCTAAGCGAATGGCGAGGAAGGATCGCAATTTAACGGGGTTTACTTTTTGTTTTTTTAGTATTAGACTGTATTTTAGCGGGATGTGAATAATTTTTTAAATTTTCTTTCATAAAAATATGTCGACGACAGAAGTTTTGGAAGTGCTATTCGGATCAAAGACCAGGGCTAGGATGATGCGTTTCTTCATCCTTAACCCAAAGGGAGAGTACACTTTTCCCGAGATTTTGAGAAAAAATTTATTGAAATCTCCCGAAGCCAGAAAGGAGCTGAACATATTTAAAAAAGCCAGATTTACCAAAGAAAGGAAAAAAGGAGGGAAAAAATATTATTTTATAAATCCGGATTTTCCCTTTTACAAGGAGATAGAGAGACTGATAGTGAGATCGGATATTTTTCCCCAGTGCAAAAGTTTGTCAATGATAAAAAAAGTAGGCAACGTAAAATTGGCGGTGACTACCGGAGTTTTTTTGAATTATGAAAAAGGCGATGTCGATCTGCTTATAGTCGTCGATGGAGTAAGTCGGGCGAAGCTTAAAAAGATGATAGCCAACTTGGAGGCCGAAGTGGGCAGAGAGATAAGATATATGATTATCGACAACGAGGAACTGACCTACCGCTTAAATATGCTGGACAGGTTCATAATTGATATGTTCAAGGGGCCTCATGAAATCATAATAAACAAAGCTCCCAAGGTTAAGCAAATAATATCCAGACTGGAAAAATAAGATCCAAAATGCATCTCGAAAATTTGAGACAATTTATAAAAAACCCCTTACTATCTCTTATTTTTGGCATTTCGATATTGATCAACTTGATAAATTTTACGGCGCTTTTCCTTTTTTTAAGAAGGCTTAACAATGTCATAATTCTCCATTACAACGTTTATCTCGGCGTCGATATTTTCGGCCACAGACGGCAGGCTCTTTTTATGCCTTTTGTGGGTTTCTTTTTTATTTTAGTCAATTTGATCCTGGCCTATTATTTTTTCAGCCAGAAAGAAAGGCTTATTTCCCATGTTTTATCCCTAACCACCCTGATAATCCAGCTGGGCTTGACTGTCGCCGGGGCATCGATTATTATGGTGAATTATCTATGAAGTAGGAATTATCAGGTAGCAAGTAGCAGGCCTATTTTCGTTCTCTATCTTATACTTTCTACTTTCTATCTTATACTTTCTGTTTAACCATATGTTCAAATTTCCAAGTCCGCTACCCGACAATCCAAAGGACAAAAAAGCCCAGAGATATCTGGAAGTGATTCCGGGGATTTTGACTTGGGGAACTCTGATAAGTATGCCTCTTTTGTCTTTTCTGCTTCCGGTCTGGATAGCGATCTTCATAATCCTTTTTGACATTTATTGGATCCACAGGACTATTTTCATATCTTTTTATTCGGTAACGGCTTACAAAAAGTTGCAGAGAGGAAAAAATCTAGACTGGTGGGGGAGATGCCAAAATATAAGCGAGCCGAGGAAATACGCGGAAACCCTGAACGCCCGGATAGAAGATCTCAAAAGAATGTTAAGCGAGAATATTTCTTTCAAGAAAAAAAGTAAAATAAAAAAAGAGATCAAGCTTCTCGGGGACGACAAGAAAGAAGTCGAGAAACTGGAAGGCATAAAGGATCAGATCTGGGATTGGAGAAAAATAATCCATGTGGTCGCGCTTCCTACAGCCGGAGAGCCGGCCGAAGTCATCGAGCCAGCCATCCAGGCGGTGGCGGACAGCAATTTCCCCAATAAGCAGATAATAATACTTCTGGCTACGGAGGAACATGAGCCGGAAGAAAGACGGCTTAAGAAAGTGAATTATCTGAAGAATAAATTTGAAGGAGTATTCAGAGATTTCCTGGTTACGACTCATATAGTTCAGGAAGGAGAGATGAAATGCAAGGCTTCAAACATGACTTTTGCAGCCAGAGAGCTTAAGAAATATTTGGAAGAGCGCGGTGTAGATTTTAAGCGGGTCATATTTTCTAATTTTGATTGCGACAGCGTCTGCCACAAGGAATATTTTGCGGCGCTTACTTATTCCTATATAACCGATCCCAAAAGGCTTCAGCGTTCCTATCAGCCGATTCCGGTCTATCACAACAATCTTTGGGACACCAACGCCTTTGTGAGAGTGATTGTCACCAGTTCTTCTTTTTGGCATATGTATCAGAGCACCAGGAAGGAAATGGTCACTTTTTCCTCTCATAGCGAGCCTTTCGATACTTTGGTGAAGGTGGACTTCTGGCCAGTCAATATGATCAGCGAAGACTCGATAATTTATTGGAAATGTTTTTCTTATTACCACGGAGATTACCGGGTTACGCCTATTTATCTGCCGATTTCCTTGGACGCGGTTCTGGCCGACACTTATTGGAAGACCATCAAAAACCAATATTTCCAGAAAAGGCGCTGGGCATACGGGGTGGAAAATTTTCCTATTATAATGAGAGCCATCTGGAATGACAAGAAGGTCAAGTTCCTGAAGAAAATGAGGATCGCTTTTGAAATGCTGGAAGGCCATCATTCATGGGCTACGGCGCCTTTCATCCTGGCGATTCTCGGATGGTTGCCGCTGATTTTCGGAGGAACTCAATTTAATGAAAGCGTTTTGGCGCACAATCTTCCTTTTATTACCAGGAATCTTATGAGCTTAGCCATGGTCGGACTTCTTATTTCCATGTCATTGAGCTTTATCCTGATGCCGGAAAGGCCTAAAAAATATTCCCGTGTGAAATACGTCTACATGTTTTTGCAGTGGCTCTTGGTTCCGGTCATCGCGCCGACACTGGGAGCGATGCCGGCCATAGATTCCCAGACAAGGATTTTAACTAAAAAATATTTCACGGAATTTTGGGTGACGCCTAAAAATAAATAGGAAGCAGGAGGCAAGTGACATGAGACAGGTGATAAGAGACAACAGATATGATATTTGATTTATGAGACGCAAGCTATGAGTTATAAGATACGAAGTTGCTAAAAGCCATAACATAAAAGCTATAAGCTAAGAAAATGGAACTGAAAGAATACATAAAAATATTCAAAAATAACTTCAAATTTTTCGCGCTGATTGTCGCAAGCGTTTTGGTTTCCGGCATCGCTTTTCAGGAATTTATGCCGGAAAAATACAGAGTCGAAGCCAATCTGGATGTCACTCGGTCAGGACTGCAGAAAGAGACTTCAGATTATCGATATGATGAATTTTATCGCCTGCAAGCTGATGAGCGCTTCGCCGATACGGTCGTGCGCTGGATAGGTTCAGGAAGGATCAGAGAGGATATTTCCACGGAATCGAAAGGCGCCGGCTTTGAAAAGTTGAAAGCCGAGAGGCTTTCTTCCCAGCTGGTAAGGATAACTTTTGTCGTTTCCGATGTGGAGGATTCAAAAAAGATTGTTGCGGCGATTGAAAAAGTTCTGAATGATAAGACGCAGGAACTTAATAAGGATCAAAATAATCCCAACTGGTTCAAGATAATAGTAAGCAATCCCGTGGTTTCCCCGCATAAGCTTCCTTTCGCCAGACTCTTTTTTATGATGTCGGCCCTGGGAATTTTTGTCGGATTCTGGTCGGTATTGGCGAGGCATTATTTGGAAGAATAGGCATAATCGATATGCGACAAGCGACAAGGTTTGGTGCATCGGTATATTTGTAAAAAATTAGCAATTAGCAAAGAATTTCATGAGGATAGGCATCGATGTGCGTTGCCTCTATGAGGGCCGGCAGACCGGAGTGGAGGAGTACGCAGTGAATTTATTAAAAAATATTTTTAAGGAGGACAAACGCAACAGGTATGTTCTTTTTTTTAACGCTTTCAAGAAAAGCAAGGCCGATTTCGGATGGATAAAGGATTATTCCAACGTCGAGCTGAAGACATTCCGCTATCCCAACAAGCTTTTGAATTTTTTGTTCTGGTACCTGAAATATCCCAAGGCCGACAGGATGCTCGGAGGGGTGGATTATTTTTTTATGCCCAACATCAATTTCATCGCTCTTTCCAGGAAAGCGAAACTGATCTTGACGATCCATGATCTTTCTTTTAAGCATTTTCCGGAGACTTTTCCTTTCAAGACGCGCCTTTGGCATTGGTTCGTAAATCCGAAGACGCTGGCGCGAAATGCCCAGAAAATCATTGCTGTATCCCGATCCACCAAGGAGGACTTGGAGCGCATCTATAAAATTCCGGAAGAGAAGATAGAAGTGATTTATAACGGAATTTCGGAAAAATTGGGAGTTATTGACAGGAACAATCCCAGGCTCCTGGAGGTAAAAGAAAAATACGACTTGCCTTTCAATTTTATATTGTTTTTGGGAACTTTCGAGCCTAGGAAAAACATAATCGGGGCGGTCAGGGCTTACGAGATTTTGCGGAGACGAGGAGGGAAAGATATGGAAAGATTCAAGCTGGTGATTGCCGGAGCGAGGGGATGGAAATCCAGGAAGATAAAAAAAGATATCGGCAGGTCAGAATTTAGAGAGGATATTCTGCTTTTGAATTTCATCGAAGAAGATGATAAGACTTATCTTTACAACCTGGCTTCGCTTTTTGTCTATCCTTCTTTTTTCGAGGGTTTCGGAATTCCGCCTTTGGAAGCGATGAAGTGCGGAATAAACGTGGTGGCGTCCAATAATTCTTCCATGCCGGAAGTAGTGGGGGGAGGGGGAATCTTGGTCGATGCCGACCGACCGGATGAGATCGCCATCGCGATGAGAGAGCTTATTTTGGACAAAAAGGCCAAGGAGGAAATTTCTCGCGAAAGGATGCGCCAGGTCCAGAAGTTTTCCTGGGGCAGATCGGCCCGGGAATTTATAAGAATGCTGGAATCTTTCTAGACAATTGAATGTGTATCTTTAAAGATACACTTTTTAAGGATTTTTTTAGAATTATTTTTTGACAAAGAGATCTTTTTAAGATATATTTTTATGTCTGAGTTATTTTAAAAAAGCCCGAGAAGGGGCAATTCCCAAATGGAGGAAAAAATGAAAAAGATAGGTTGCTTTCTGGCAGTGGCGTTTGTGTTGGCGTTTTTCTCTTTTGCTTCGGCAGAAGAGATGGGAGTTTCCACCAAAAGTTTTGAGCTGGAATGCGGATCGGATAATCTTATACAGGATCTGGGCAACGGATTTACACTGATTGTCGATACCAGTGAAAATGATTCCGAGGTTTGCGGATCATACAAAGTTTTCAAGTCGGAATATATACTTATCGAGGGAAGGATACCGAAGGATGATCCGCGATCCAGCGTGTCGATCAACGAATATATCTGGGTCACCTTCCAGCCATCGGAAGACGGCCGGAGAGTTTTGGTCAAGTGGTAGTTTATATGTGGGTACATAATTCTACGACCGTGGAATTATGTAACCGGATGTCGGTTGCTTTTTAAAAAAAACATGGCGCGGGTCTGAAAACAGATTTGCGCCGTTTTTTAAATTATTATATATTTTTTGGTCAGTGTAGGCTTATTTTCTCCACTTTCTTTGACAGCAAAGAAAGTGGATGAAAGAAACTGCGCTCCGTGCTCCACCGCTAAAGCTTTAGGCGGCACGCGGTCGGCCAAAGCTCGCCTAGGCGAGCGGCGTGCGACCGCACGTGCTTAGTGCTGGCCAAATTTCTTGACGCTTTTTCACTGAAGTTCCACGCGCTTCGCTGTGAAACTTCTTAACGCTCAAAAGCTAAAATTTGGAAACGCATTTGCAATGTGCAGATAATATTTGATAGTTTGCCTGATTTCTTTACGCCTCGGTTGTCGCGGATTAAAGAATATAGCATCACTGATATTTCCCATTTGATTTTTATAGTAAAATCAAAGATTCTGATAAAAAGAAAAAAGCCCTCAATGCGGGAAGAGCGTATGGCTTGTCCGCCATGCCCTAGCGCGCATAAAGCGATTAAGGCAGGCAGAATCCCTTGAAAAATATTGTCGGAAAAAATAAATTTTTTCCCTGAAAATCCAGGTGGGATCCAATTTTTCACTCCTCCGTTCTGAAGGCTCCGATCTGATTGTAGCATAAATCGAGCTTGCTGTCATTTCGATAATTTTTTAAAAACATTTTCGGATTTACACAATCAGCTTTTTATGTTAAAATGCTATAACTAAAAAATAAAAAAGATGTTTGAAAAAATTCCGACAAAAAATTGGATCTTTTTGGGAATATTTTTATTGATCGCTGGAGCTTCAACTTTCTTGATCTTGCAAGAAATAGACAAAAGAACGGAAATAAGAATAGAAGAGCAGAAAAAGCTTCAGGAGGAAGCGGAATTCGAGGCGATAGAAATGAAATATGATAAGCTGATCAAAGAGCGAGAAGCGTCTCTTCCTATCGAGCCTCTTTTTGATCCGCCTCCGCCTCCGGATATGGAAAGGATAAAAAGAGAGGGGTGCGTGGCGGATGGCCTTCTTAACGGATACAGCAAAGGAACGGAGGAGGCCGTAAAGCTCATCAATAGATCCAATTGTTATTATCTCCATCGTTCTGTCGAGACTTGGCTTGAGACGCCGGATTTTGAGGAAATAAAAGAGACGATGGACAAGATAAAGAAAGAAGACATCGTTTATGGGATGTTCATCGCAGAGGCGATCGATACCAAGGCTGATTATTTTTACGAAACCAGGAACAGGGAATTCGATTTTTCCAGAATGTGCCGTGACGGAAGCAAGAATGCCTGGGGGGAGCACACTTGCAAGCCCACCTTGAGCAAGAACGAGTATCAGCGTTATGTGAAATATATCGCCAGGAAAGCCATGGATCTGGGGGTACAGGTATTTATGTTTGGCCAGATCCATTATCAGGACAGTGTTTCCGATCCAGCGGTGAAGGAGACGATAGATAGCATGCGGGCTTACGCCAATCTGCGCGGGCTGGAAATACTTATAGGGGCCCAAACCAACGATATCGACGATGAGGATTATCTCAGGCAGTTTGATTTTATTGAAGGGGGAGTCGGAATAAATTCTGACGGAAGGATCGAAAACGGGCCGTGCTTCTCCCGTTGGTATAAGAAACCGGGCGACTGGTGCTGGGCGCTCCTTTGGCATGACCGGTTCAGAAGCAGAGCCAATAATGTTATCGTCCATCTGGACTGGAGCGGGATCAAAGGAGACGATATGAGCATATTTGCCAATATGAGCCGGGAAAAAAGGGCGGAAACTCTTAAATATCTGGACGATTATTTTGAAAAAAGGGATGTGGGATTCCTGATGCCGATGATTGCGGTGCTTCACAAAGAGAACGGCGGATGCCACGGGGAGTCCAGGAAATATTATTCGGCCAGTAACAAATATTCCTGCAAAGACGAAGATATGATAAATGAATTGCTATCGGATTGATGAAAAAATTTCTCATCTTTATTTTAATAATTGTTCTATTGGTCGTTTTTTCGGGAATGCTTTTTCTGGCGTATGTTTTTAATTACATAAAAAGAGAGGAAATCGTAAAGATAAAAACCGATGATATAGGAAAAATATCATTAGAAATAAGGGATGAGGAAAGGGGATTTCTCAGGAATCTCGCGGAAAAAGTGGCGGAATTCATATATGACGAAGCTGAGAAGAGCAATCCGCAAGGCGACGCGCTTCCGGATGAGATAGACGACAAAATAAGAGAAAAATTGAAGGAAAAGATAAATTAAAATATTTTTTCTTTGCAAAATAAAAACCCGCTTTTGTTCGGCGGGTCTTCGTATTTCTATAAATGTTTTTTGTCTATTTGGCTTTGTTTTCTTTGGCCAGCTTTTCCGCTTTCTTCACTTCTTTTTCGATTATTTCTTCTTCTTTCTTGATCGCGCTTGCGACGACCCATTTTTTTATGGATAGGTTCATAAGGGAAAATATTATCATGCTGGCAAATATTATCCCGGCGGCGTTGATGGCAAAAAGCAGGAAAGAAGTGCTGATTATATGCCAGTCAAAACGGGCGATGCCGATGCCGGTGACCGCGATAGGAGGGATCAGCGCCACGGAGATGGCGACTCCCGGGAGAGTGGGACTGATCTGGGGCATTACCAAGGCGAATGAGGCGGCCAGTCCCGCAATAAAGGCTATCAAAAAATAAATTATGGACGGATCGGTGCGGGAAATTATCGCATCGGTGTTTTGGTAGCTTGAATTAAAAAGCAGCGTGACTAAAGCGGCGCCTGCTATTCCATAAGCCAATGATTTTATTATCGCGTAAGACGAGCGGGAAATAAGCTTAAAGTCAGCCATTATCACCCCCAGCGACAATCCTAGGATAGGAGAGAGTATAGGGGCGATGAGCATGCTTCCGATTATCACTTCCACGCTGTTTATGATGAGACCCAGGGCGGCCATCAAGGAAGAGAGGATCACTAGCAGGAAGAAATCCTGGTCCGGAGTGCTGTCTGAGATGAGTTTTTTTATGGCGTTGGACTTGTCTTTTTCCGTAAGCTGGCTGAATAATATGAGAACCATGTTTTTTTCGTCAAAACAGTAAAACAAAATAACGATAAAACAAAAATGTTTTGATGTGCGTATGTTTTAATGTTCTTATGTCAAGTATTGATTATTTGATCCCATTATATATTACGAGAGATTTTTAGGCAATAAAATTTTAATTATTTTGCGGAGGAGGAAGGATTCGAACCTTCGGTACGGTTTCCCGCACAACGCTTTTCGAGAGCGTCCCATTCGACCGCTCTGGCACTCCTCCATCTAATATTGATAATATCACAAAGAACGAAACCGCCAAATACAAATTTGCAATTAAGATACAAGAAAATATTTTTACCATCCTGTCACGGTCGTGGTGAAATGGTGAGCTGATTAAGCTTAAAATCAAAAGGAGCCGCAAAGACCCCTTCTGTTATTTGCGGAGAGGGTGGGATTCCTCTTCCTCCTTCGCTCGTCGCGCCTATGGCACAAGCCTCGCTCCTCCTCCAGAGCCTGGGTTTCCAAAAACGCAAAACCATTTGCCTTTTTGGAATACCCTTCGAATCCCACAATCTTTCCAAAAAAAATTTCTTTTGAAACCGAAAAGGCCTCAAAAGAAACTTTGGCGGTGTCTGTTTGAAAATATCCGAACCGAAATCGCTGGGCTCGGCGGGCGGAATTCCCCCCACACCCCCCTTCCGCCCGCCTCGCCTTGAACCGGAGCGGAAAGGACGATTTCAAGTTTTTAGCGGGCAAAGCCCGCTAGCAAAATCATAGCTGATTTTGCTCTTTGGCGGCAAATTCTTTTATTTCCTCTTCAGGATCAACTATTTACGATAAATTCGACCAGCGCGTAAATTATCCAAAAGAATAAAAGGACGAATCCTTCTTTTTTCGTTATGGTACGTCCTGAACGCATGAATCGTAACAACATAAGGGAGGTAATCACCATAAACGTCCCGGTGATATATATAATTTTTACTGGAAAATAAAATGGGCTTATGAAAGCAAGTATGCCAATGACAATAGTGGCATCTGCCAGAACTGAACCTAAAATATCACCTATCGCAAGG
>JAQVJM010000032.1 GCA_028695135.1 Candidatus Moraniibacteriota bacterium
GGCTGATAGGGAAAAATCATAATTGAGAAGAATGATCATCTGCAACAACAATACGAGGCTGAAAATTTTATTTTTATCGCTCAATCTCATCTTATTTGATAACCGAATCAATTATTATTTTTACAGAAATAGAGTCTAGAATTAAAATAGAGATCCAACTCAATAAGAAAGAATACAATATGGAATTGCTTTTATAAGCGACCAATCCTGCCAACGGCGCCATGACCATATAGGGCAGAGTTGACCAATTAAAAGAGTTCACAAGCGCCAAAAAAGCCAAGAACAAAACTGTTTGGAATAAAACGGCATAAATTCCCGATTTGAATTTATCGTAAAAATAGAAAAGGGTAAAACCTCTGAAGAAAAATTCGTAAAGAGCCAAGAAAAATCCGACGACCAAAACCTCCCTGTAGACAAAATATGTAAAATTATCAACAATATGAGCAGGAACGACATATTTGCCGAAAAAATCGAACTTTGCGGATAAAAAATAAAAAACTGCCGCAAAAATAACTGAAGAAAAAATGGCATATAAGATCCCTTTTTTAAAATCCCCTATCCTCATTCCAAAATTTTTGAGCGGCTTCTTGAGGATAATCTTTATGTAAAGAACCGGAATTAAAAAAAGGAAGCTTATTGTGGCCGCAATCGTCTGAAAGTTGTCGCTTACTCTGAAAATTTTGTGCAAAAACAGAGCCGCCGCCATTACGGCCAACGTGACAAAAAATTCGCTTTTAAATATTTTCTCCATATCCTTTCTTTTTAGAAAAATTGTAAACTTTTGGATACTGCCTCGATTTTTGATCCAACTCGGTATAATTTTTTGCTTTAATAAAAAATATTCTTTGGATTTTTTTCTTCTTATTCGATTCTTTGCTCCCTTTTCCTGTCAACCAGACTCATCCAATATATAAGAGCTACTGTCGCCAATTCGAAGGGGAAAAAATTGAGACCGAATAAAAATCCTTCTATCATCGTTCCCGCAATCAAAGTTAAATATCTTCTCGTCATCCTTCTGGCCACTCTTGCCTGAGACATTGAAACTCCGTCAAACATCAGTAGCAAGCCGATCGCTATCGAAAAACAGAAAGTCACCACTGTTCCAATTGCCGGAAGGGAACCTAAGCCCGCCAGATCCAACAGATCCTTAAGTCCCGCCAGAGAAAACGCAGCTCCATATATCGCGATGTCCGTTGGTTGAAACTCAAGGGGAGCGGTCGCCATATCCTTGGCCTTTTTGGCGATTGCTACCGGATTTTTCATTCCCGCAAAAGGAGGCATCTGTTTTTTGGCCTCCTCGGATTCCTTCTTTTCTCCGTATAAACTTTTTTTTGAACGGTTTGCGTCAGCCCTGCTCAAAACATTTCTCGCCGATTCACGCCTCGCTTCATTCAGTCTTATTTTATTGGCCAGTTCTTCGGACATAACTTATCAAATTCGAAATTCAAAATTTTAAATCCTAAACAAATTTTAATTCTTAAGCTATAAATCTAAAACATGTTTTGAATTTTAAATATTTGATTTTTGAATTTATTTCGAATTTAAAATTTAGTATTTCGGATTTATTATTCCAGTTCTCTTTTCGCTTCTTCGATTTCCAAAAGCTGTCTCGGGTCGGAAGTTATGATCTGATCCTCGCTGTAAGAAGCGATGACTTTTATGGCCGCATGCTTGTTTCCGGCAAAAAATATTCCCTCTCCCACGTTACTTTCCAGAAGCAGAAATTTCTCCTGATCGGTAAGGAAGAATGTTTCCTGAACTATATCGATGGCCGCGGTGGATTGCTTCAATAAAAATTGTATCGAAGCGTTGGTCACGATCGGTTTTCCGTATTTGGAATTCATAAAATCGTTCACGTCCTGAGTGATGGTTGTGAGCCCCGTATAATACTTCCTGCACCTCTTTGCTATTCCGAATAAGAATGAAGCGGCATCCTCATGTTGCATCATCACCCAAGCCTCATCCACCACCACCATCCTCTTTTTCCTTTCCGCCCGCATTTCATTCCAGATGAATTGAAGAACGGTATACATAGCAATCGGCCTCAGCTCGTCTTCCAAGTCCCTGATATTAAAAACTACCAGAGAATTGTTCATCTTTATATTGGTGTGATTATTGAGAAATCCGGAAAAAATCCCTTCCGTATATCTCTCCAGCCTGGTAGCCAGCGATCCGGCCCCTTCCATATTTTTCAAAACATCATACAGATCGCTCATCGTAGGAAATTTGTCAGGGGTAAGTATCCTGAAATTCGTGCTTTCAGTTATGTCTCTGATAGAATATGTCTCCCTGATTGCGGCATCCAATATGGAATTTTCCTCAGGCGTGATATTTCCAAGCATTATTCTCAAAAGTCCTACTAGATTAGCCACGTTGTTTCTCAAAGCATCGGCAAATTCCGCTTCCTCTCCTATTCTGGGCAGATCGAAAGGATTAAGATGAAATTTGGAATTAAGAGAAATTTTTATAAAACTCCCTCCTACAGTATCAGAGAGGTGCTTATATTCATTCTCCGGATCGATAATGATAACATTCGTTCCCATCATCAGAGACCGCAAGACTTCCAGCTTGACTGCATAACTTTTTCCCGCTCCGGACTTGGCAAAAACTACCATATTGGCGTTTTCCATCTCAAATCGGTCAAAAAGTATCAAGCTGTTATTGTGCCTGTTTATTCCGTATAAGACTCCCTTATTGGAAGAAAGCTCCGCGGAGACGAAAGGGAACAGGGTGGATAGCGGAGATGTATTGAGATTATTGGCCACATCCAGCCTATCTTCCGCCAAGGGAACGGTCGAGGCTAGACCTTGCTCCATCCTGAAGCTGGCCGGCTTGACATAGATCATCTGCGCCTCCAAAGAAGATTGCAAAGAATGTTGGACTTTGTTCAATTCCTTTATATCTTCTCCGAATATGGTTATATAAATTCCCACTCGGAAAAACCTTTCCGTCCCTTCCTGGAGCTTGGTTCTTAATTCCTCGGTATTTTGCATAGCTGATTCAAGCATCGGATTTCTGACTTTCCCGCTCTGAGCCTCTAGCTCCATTCTGGACTGTATCTGAGTCGTTGTCTTTAGAAGACTTTTGAGAATCTTGTTGGTATCGACCGGATGGATAAAAATGGAAATATTTATCGGGAAATCGACATTTATTACCGGAGAAAACCAATTGGCGCTCAAAAACCTGGGAAAAGCCATCACAAAAATGGTTTTGGCGCATGTTTCACCGATTTCCAGATAGCTTGGGGATACTTTGAAAGCCGCCGGAGCGATCAAATCCTTTACCACAGCCACACCTTTCCTATATTCTTCCTCTCTTTCCAATATTGGATCCCTTTGGATATCCTTTTGTTGCTTGCTTTTGCTTAAAAACATAAATCTGAATAAATTTTAAATCAATTACTTAATTTTAAATTAATTTCTATTCCAATTCTATCGCTTCCAAATCCTTTATCACCGTGGTTGAAAATAAGGAAGGATTATAGGAAGAATATAATAATTCTATTATCTCCTCCGTTTTCAAAACCGTGCTTTTTACGCCGATAGAATTGAGTCCGCCCGCCACCTGGTCCACTCTCTGCCAAAGCTGGTTCTTGTAAGTCTCGAATGTCTCCAGATTTTCGGTTATCTTTTGCTTAGGATTGAGCGTATCCATGATTCCGGAAAAAAATCCGGATCCTTTCGTCTCGACGGGATAAAAAGGAACCACTACGTAAAAATTTTTGGACATGATTTGGGAAACTTCCGTAAGTTCCCTGACAAAATTGCTGTATTCAGATATCTGCATCCTCATAAGCTCATTGGTGTGGAGTTTTTTATTCTGTTCCAAGAGATTTATATAGGGTTCTATGTCCAGTCTCTTGGAACTGATCAAAATTTGGATCGGAAAATCCAATGAATTGAGGAATCCCTGGTATCCATAAGTTATCGCTTCCTGTTCTTCGGAAGATTTCAGGTCGAAATTTATGGAAGAAACCAGAAGTATCGCCCTGAGCGACTTATTCTTCAAAACCACAATGTCGTTTTTTATTTCCTCTACATTGATATATTTCTGGGAACTCAAATCGCTTCCCTCCTTTTTATTTACTTTTTTTGAGTGAAATAATTCCATAAAAAATTTAAATTACAAATTCGAAATCTCAAACACTAAATAAATTCTAAGTTTTAAAATTATAATTTCCAAAATAATTTTTGAATTTTAAATTTAATTTTTTGAAAATTATTTCGGATTTCGGATTTCGTATTTTGAGCTTATTTATTAAGTATTTCGTTCTCGCTATCTAATATCTTGGCCAGATTGGCAATTTCCTTCTGGCTGATCGATTTTCTCTCGATAACTCTATTTCTTTTTTCTACTGTTTTTCTTTCAGCCGCTCGGCGCACGACGCCCTCTCTTTTCCATATATATATCTTGGGGCGGACAAAAAAGAACAGGGCATGCGCGATAAATTTTACCAGAGGCTGCCCGTGGGGACGGTAAAAAGCCAGTGCTCCGAATATCAGGGCTATCGGGATGGCCAGCATTATAAAAACTCCTTTCTCTCTGACGACAAACCATATCAGAAGCAGAACGGCTCCCATACCGAAAAGCCAGAGCAGTTGCTTGGCGGTCAATGGACCTACTATCGTGTCCTCGATATCGATGAATTGCGGAACATTATAATGCATCTACAATTTTCAATTTAAAATTTTACAATTTTCAATCAATTTAAAATAAATAATTTTATTTATTTATTTATTTATTTGTCATTCTTGTCAATGGTGCTTGTTATCTTGTGAAATATCATAGACAATTCTTTCGCCTCTTGCCATAATTCATTAATTTCATCCTTTTTATTATCATGAGCTTTTGCCAGCATTCTTAACCAATGTTTAGACTCCTGCGCTTCTTTTTTGCATATAAAAATTTTGTTGCGAAAATCTTTTTTCGAACTAGCGCCATTCGCCTCCATATAATTCGCACCGATACTAGTAGCAGCTCTTATTAGCTGACGGATGATAACTATTGTTATATCTGTATGAGGAATAATCTTGCACAATTCTATAACATTCTCGCCAAATACAGCTGTTCTCTCTTCTAAATCATACTTTTTTGAAAATTCTGCCATTAAAAATTGAATTTAAATTTTAAATTGAAAATTTTAAATTCATTAAATCGGTCTTATCCTCCTCAAAAAATCACTTCTATTTTTTCCCTTGTCTTCTTCTTTTATCTCTTTCTCGTAAGGAAACTGCTGGGGGGTTGAAAATTTAACGTTATCTTCCGTATCGCCCGCTCCGTCATCTCTCAAAAGCCCTTCCCTTTCCCTTCTCGACAGTTCCTC
>JAQVJM010000018.1 GCA_028695135.1 Candidatus Moraniibacteriota bacterium
CAAGTAGGCTTAGGCTCGGGAATTTTTTCCAAAATAACCGAACTTATATTTATACTTTCCATAGCATTTCCGGATCCTATCCTTGTGGCAGTGTCCGTGTACCAGAGTCCGGTAAACGTGTTGGCGTATTTATGCTTGGCTTGAAAACTTATTGTTCCGGAAAGATCCATCGTTCCCAGATCATAAGTTGCAGTTCCTGTCGAAGTAGAATTTCCTCCTAAATCAGGAACGATAAAATTTTTACCATTAACTATGAATATGAGGGATTCATATTTCTGAGAAGTAGTTAAGTCGGTGACGCCTACTTTGACCCTATATTTTCCCTGAGGAACATTGGCGTATTTAACGGGAGTCTGCCTGTTGCACAAATTACGGTCTTCGCAGAATGGCGCAAGATTGTATTTAGCCACATCGGCTTTGCAAAAGCAGTTAGGCGCGAACATTTTTCCTGAACTGAAATTAACCTGAGTGACATCGGCCGCATAAGCGTTTGTTGCAAATAATATTGACGTAAGTAATACAAAAGCTGATATTGCCGCTGTTTTAATTTTATTCATATGATTTATTGAGACATTATCTAACGCCTTAATAAGGCGTTAGATAACCTCAGCTACTAAGTTCCTTCTTCCAAAAGCGAAAGCTTCGCTTTTGGTTTCCATATAAATATCAAACTTGTTTCCTTTGATAGCGCCGCCCCTGTCTTCGCAGGTGTAAATCCCATATCCCTCTATCTTGATCTTTGCTCCGAATGGATATTGGGGAGGGCAGGCAAGAGTACGATTTTTCTCAACCTTCATTCCGCTGGCCGTTATTCCGTTGCTTTTTCCACACTCATCCGCGGCTGCGGTATAAGCGGAAGCGTTGATTGTGAATTTTTCTTTCGGCAAGTTCTCCCATTTGGATGATTGCTTTTCTTCCCATCTACTTAGGAGCGCTTGGTCTCTTTCAGAAACCGGTTTTTCTTCTTTGGGGGATTTGTATCCAACGGGAAATCCTTGAAAATATACGATGTTGTTTTTGGTTTTCAGTTCTAGTTTTGTTTTAGCATCTTCGGCTTGGCTCGAATCACTCATCAGCGGAAACAGTATCGATACGAGTATCACCATTGGGATACTAAATTTACGCATTAACAATTTATTAATTGTTATTGCCTGAAAACTCATTTCAGACAGCCGCAAAATTTTGTGAATTTTACGGTCTTCTCCGCGCAAGCGGAAGTTATCCGGATAAAAACATATTTTCAAGATAACCTGCTATATTAGCATATTTTTGGCAATTTGTCAATAGTAAAAAAGCCCTTAAAATAAGGATAAAACGGCCTAAAAAAAATCATTTTCCCTTGAAAAAAAAGGCTTTTGAGGTTAGACTAAAGGTGGCTTTAATCTTTAAGAGATTTAATTTTATGCAAAATTTTGAAATAAATGGAGGAAAAAAACTGAAAGGAAGCATTAGCGTTAACGGTTCAAAAAACGCCGCGGTCGCATTGTTGGCGGCCTCTGTGATAAACAAAGGAAAGACAACTTTGAAAAATGTTCCCCGGATAGAAGAAGTTAACAGGTGGCTTGAGGTGTTGGAAAGCATAGGCGCTAAAATTGAGAGAAAGGGCGAGAAGACTCTCGTTATAGAGTCCCCTGAAAAAATAGAGATTGAGAAAATAAATAGAGACGCTGCCCAAAAAACCCGCAGTGTCATTCTTTTGATCGGAGCTCTTTCAGGAAGGTTGAAAAAGTATACGATCCCTCAAGCAGGAGGATGCAAGCTTGGCGAAAGAACCGTAAGGCCTCATCTTTTTGCGGTGGAAAATTTCGGAATGAGAATAAATTGCGGAGAAGAAGGATTTGATGTTGATGCTAAAAATATGAATTCAGCCGGAAAAATCGTTCTTTATGAATCAGGAGATACGGTTACGGAAAACGCCCTTATGGTTGCGGCTCAGAATCCCGGTAAAACTATCATAAAAATGGCATCGGCCAATTATATGGTTCAGGATCTTTGTTTTTTTCTGGAGAAATTGGGAGTTAAAATAAAGGGCATAGGGACAAAGACCTTGGAAGTCGAAGGAAAAAAAGGATTCAATAAAAATATCCTATATGAGATTAGCGAAGATCCGATCGAAGCCATGTTTTTTGTTTCTTTGGCGATAACTACGAAAAGCAGCCTTGAAATAAAAAGATGCCCTATCGAATTTTTGGAACTAGAATTGCTGAAACTTGAAAAAATGGGACAAAAGATGGAAATTTCCAAGGAGTATCCGGCTAAAAATAAAATAACCAGACTTGTTGATATAAGGATAATTCCTTCCAGACTGATCGCTCTGGAAGATAAAATACACGGGCTCCCGTTCCCGGGAATAAATATGGACAATCTGCCTTTTTTTGTTCCGATTGCGATGACAGCCAGAGGTAGGACGCTCATCCATGATTGGGCTTTCGAGAATAGGGCGGTTTATTTTACGGAATTAAACAGGTTGGGTGCTAAAATAAATTTGCTCGATCCGCACAGAGCCTATGTCGAAGGGCCTGTCAAATTCAGAAATGCGGAAATGATGTCTCCTCCGGCTCTTCGTCCCGCAGCGATAATCTTGGTGGCTATGATGGCAGCTCCCGGAAAATCGACGCTTAAAGAAGTTTATTCCATAAACAGGGGATATGAGAATCTGGAAAAAAGATTAAAAAGCATCGGAGCGGACATTGAACTGGTTGAAGAAAAATAAGATGAGAAAAAATAATATTGAAGAAATTAAAAGAATAGTCAGGAGAGAACTCAAGTGCAGTGCTCATGATTTTGACCATATAATGAGGGTGTACAATATGGCCATGAGACTGGCCAAGGAAGAAAAAGGTGAAATAGATATGGATATCTTAAAGCCTGCAACCTTGCTGCATGATATCGGGAGAGTGAAAGAAGATAAAGATAAAACTGGAAAAATATGCCACGCTTCAGAATCGGCCGTGATGAGCTCTCGTATTTTGAAAAAATTGGAATATGGAGAAGAGGAAATAAAAAAAATTCGAGACTGCATAATTACCCATAGATACAAGACAGGCAAGCGGCCTCGGAGCATCGAAGCAAAGATATTGTTTGATGCGGATAAGCTTGATTCTTTGGGAGCGATATTCATCATGCGTGCCGGAATATGGCTGGGCAGAAATGATGGAAAAATTTTTCCGGAAATGAGATTGAAAGATTATGTAAGAGAGAATATCCAAGGTGGAAAAAATAATGGGAGGATAAGGGACAACAGCCGTCATAGTTTATACTATGAATATGAGCTGAAGACCAAAGAGCTGCCTTCTCTGATGCATACGAAGTCGGGCAGAAAAATCGCCAAAGAAAGACTGAAATTCGTAAGTATGTTTTTAGACAGGCTGAGGAAAGAGGCCGCGGGCGAAATTTGATGATCTGATTTTTTATATCAAAAAGGAATGAATAAAATATCTCTAATCGGGGAGATGCGAGTCATCTCCATATTGCTATAAGGTTCTTTTTAAGCTATAATTGGTTGGATGAAAATAAGCAAAATCAAAATCTTTAGAAATTATCCCGCAACAATTCCAACAGGGATCTTTTCAGTATAATATTGAGAGAACGGAAATTTCCCACCTTGATTCGTCGATAAGAAAAATTTTGCACCCTGTAATAAATTTTAAAAAGATAAGCGCTTATTGATTGCCATAGCCAGGATAGCGCCTGCGGCTCATATCTTTAGGACATAGAAAAATTAATACTCCAATTTGTGAGGGGTGCCAATTTTTCTAACAAAATTAAAATTTTGAGAAAAATTGTATGTTTATCAAAAAAATAGGAATAGATCTGGGAACGGCCAATACTCTGGTTTTTATTCCCGGCAAGGGAATCGTTGTCAATGAACCTTCAGTGGTGGCAGTTTCGCTTTTGGATAATAAAGTTCTGGCGGTAGGGAACGAGGCCAAAGAAATGTTGGGAAGGACTCCTGATACGATCGTGGCGACAAAACCGCTAAAAGACGGAGTGATCGCCGACTACAGGGTGACCGAGGCGATGCTCAAATACTTTATCGGAAAAGTTAGTGGAAAGATAAGGATATTCCGGCCAGAAGTTATGATTTCCGTTCCGGCCGGAATCACTTCTACGGAAAAAAGAGCGGTGATTGACGCAGCCATAAAAGCGGGAGCCAAGGCGGCTTACGTCGTTAAGGAGCCGATATTGGCGGCTATCGGAGCGGAAATACCTATTCATAGCGCCCAGGGGAGCATGATTATAGATATCGGCGGAGGGACAAGCGAAGTGGCTGTGATTTCTTTGGGGGGAATCGTTTCGGCGCATAGCGCGAGAGTGGGAGGAAACAGATTCGACAGCGCCATTGCCGATTATATAAAAAGAAAACACGGTTTGGCTATCGGAGACAGGACGGCGGAAGAAATAAAAATAAGAATCGGTTCGGCTGTTGCCCAAGTCAAAGAAGGATATATGGATATAAAGGGAAGAGATCTGGGAGGAAGGCTTCCAAGAACCGTAAGAATATCTTCCAATGAAATTACCGAGGCCTTGCAGGATGAGCTGAGAGATGTAATTAATGCGATAAAAAAAGTCTTACAGGATACGCCTCCGGAATTGGCTGCCGACATAATAGACAAAGGAATGATACTTTCCGGAGGAGGAGCTTTGCTCAGAAATTTAGATAAGCTTATTTCCAAAACTATAGATGTGCCTTGCTATGTGGCGGATGATCCCTTATTTTGCGTGGCTAAGGGAACGGGGAAAGCCTTGGATAACCTTGATATTTACAAAAAAACTTTATTATTAACTTCCAAATAATTCATAATTTAATGCCATGATTATTGGAATAGATGCATCAAGAGCATTTTTCAAAAATAGGACCGGCATAGAAGAATATAGCTTTCAAGTTCTCAAATATCTGAGAAATAAGTTAAGGAATTCCAAAGTCGTTTTGTATCTGAGGCCGGAGAGCCTAATGCCGGAGAAGTGCGGATTCAGAGTTCCTGAAAACTGGGAAATCAAGATTATTCGGTGGCCAAGATTATGGACTCAGGCAGGGCTTTCTTTAGAACTGCTTTTTCATCCTGTAGACACGCTTTTTATTCCGGCGCATATAGTTCCTTTTCTTTATGTCAAAAGAAGCGTGGTTACTATCCATGGACTGGAATACGAGTTCATACCAGAATCCTATTCCTTGTTTGACAGGATTTATATGAGATGGAGCATAAAGCTCTCCTGCCGTCGAGCCAAAAAAGTTATCGCAGTTTCGGAAAATACCAAAAATGATTTGATGAGGATGTATGGAATTTCGGGAAAAAAGATAGAGGTTGTCTATGAAGGATATGAAAGGGAAAAGATAGATCCCAAGAAAGTGGAGGGGAAGATAAGATCTAGATTTAAAGTTAGAAATTCGAAATTCCTGCTTTTTTTAGGGAGGATAGAATTCAGAAAAAATATCGTCGGAATAATAAAATCCTTCGAAATTTTAAAAGACAAGTATAAAATTCCGCATAAATTGGTTCTGGCGGGAGGTCTCGGATATGGATATGAAAATATCGTCAAAGAAGCTAATGAAAGCAGATATAAGGACGATATAGTTCTGACCGGCTATGTCGAGGGGGGCGATAAATGGAAGCTTTTGAAAAACTCGGACGTATTTCTTTTTCCCACTTTCTATGAAGGTTTTGGGCTTCCGATACTTGAAGCCCAAAGTCTGGGTGTCCCTGTAGTGGTGGCAAATAATTCTTCCATTCCCGAAGTAGTGGGAAATTATATGCGTCCTCTGCTAGTCGATCCCAAAAATTATGAAAAAATTGCTGACTTTACATATAAGATAATTTCTGATAAAGAGCTCAGGGAAAACATAAGAAAAGCCGGTTTTGAAAATATAAAAAGATTTTCTTGGGAATCATGCGCGGATAAAATAGCAAAAATTTTACTTAAGAAATAAATGAAAGAAAAAATGTACAGCATTATACTTTGTGGAGGATCGGGAACCAGACTTTGGCCGTTGTCCAGGAAGAATTACCCGAAACAGTTTTTGAGCCTCTATAGCGATAAATCCCTTCTGCAAGAAACCTTTTTGAGGATGCGGGATATGATGCCTGCCAAAAACATCTTTTTTATTTCCGACGGAGAGAATTTTTTCAATGTCTTTAACCAGATAAAAGAAGTTGATGGGGAATTCAAAAGAGAGCAGATACTTGTCGAGCCGGTGAGCATCAATACCGCTCCAGCCATCGTTTTGGCTATGAAATATTTGAATGACGTGAAAAAAATAGGAGAAGACGTTCCGGTCATCATTCTTCCGGCCGATCACTATATAAAAAATAAGAGAGAGTTCCTGAGAGTCATGAAAAAAGCGGTAAAAAATGTCAACGGATATGTCGGCACTCTAGGTATCACTCCGACTAAGCCTGAAACGGGATATGGCTACATCAAAAAAGGAAAAAAACTTAAAAACTTTTACGAAGCCGAGGAGTTTAAAGAAAAACCTGACAAAAAAAACGCCCAAAAATATTTGAAATCAGGAGATTATGTTTGGAACAGCGGGATGTATATATTTAATTATAAAACTCTCAAAGAGGAAATAAAAAAATATGTTCCTGAAATCTACAGTTTTATCGGAAAAAGAATGGATGTCTTTTTGAGTAATTTCAAAAAACTTCCTTCTATATCCATTGATTATGCGATAAGTGAGAAATCAGACAAAGTTATTATTTTTGAAGGAAATTTCGGGTGGAGCGATATCGGTTCGTTCGATGGACTGGCGGACGTCCTTCTTAAAAAACCCAGAAAAAATGAAAGGCATATAAAAATAAATTCTGAAAACATTTTTATCCACAGCGAAACTAACAAGCTTATCTCTACCATGGGAGTGAGAGATCTCATAATCATCGAAAATAACGACAGTATTTTGATCCAAAAAAGAGGCGAGAGCGAGAATGTCAGAGAAGTAGTCGATTTTTTGAAGAAGAAAAAAATAAGGGAGATAAATCATAATGTAATCGTTCATCGCCCTTGGGGAAAATACGAAATGCTGATCGATGGAAGCCGGCATAAGGTAAGAAAGCTTATCATTTACCCGGGAGAGCATCTGAGCATGCAGCTGCATCATCACAGATCCGAACATTGCATAATCATAAAAGGAAAGGCCAAAGTTATCAGCGGAAGAAGGAAGGTTTTTCTCGGAGCTAATGAAAGCATTTTAATCCCGCAATCCACAAAACACCAGATAATAAATCCCGGCAAGGTGAACCTTGAGATAATAGAGGTCCAGACGGGGGATTACCTGAAAGACGATGATGTTATAATCTTTTAATAATTGATATTATAAAAATATGGAAAATCTAGAAAAAATTTCCGATAAGGAGAGGCGGGAGAATATGGAGGAGAACCCGTTTCTTAGTCTGACGGGATTTGTCGATAAGGGATATTTCAAGGATTTTCTTGATAAAATTGACAATATCGATGAAAATACTGTAAAAGAAGCGGAAGATTTTCTTAAAATAGATATTGGCAAGATGAAGGAATATATTGACGAAAAAATCCCAAAATTACTTGAAGAGATAAACGAACGTGTCAGAAAAGGAGAGATTGAAATAAATAGAAGCAGCAGTTTGAGGGATATCCTGGGCAATTCGATAATCGATGTGTTTGATAGGATTATTTTTGTTCTGGAAAATTTCAAAAGCGATAATCCTTCTGTTAGAAGGAGAATAGACAATCCCGATTCCGGAACCAGAACAATCATAAAAATCTATTCCGAAGCGGAGGAAGGAGAATCCAAGTTGGCCTCCTATTATATAGATAGCCTCTGCAAAGATTATCAAAAGCTCAAGGCGGAAATGGAAACTAAGGCCGGATATTTGGAAAAATTTTCCGATTATTTCTGCGATTTGAAAATGGGGGAGGATATAATAAAGAATTATCCGACCGGAGCGAAAAAACTTCCTTTTTTCAGATTTTTCAGCGAATTGGAAAAATTTAAAGATGGAAAAGAGAGTAAAATTAATGGAGAAAATTTTGAAAGTGAACTGAAAAAACTTAATGAAAAGGATAGGTCAGGCAATTTAGTGATAGATAAGGAAAAAATTAGGGAAGATTTTTTGGAAAAAGAGTGATTTAAAGAATGGCGTTTATCTCGCACTAAATTCCGAAAAAATTTTGTGTGACATAAAAATTAGGGCTCGGATTTGCCTTCGGCTTATATTTTAAAAAATTAAAAAATTAATACGTAAGAATTAGTGCGGGATGCTTAATTTTATTCCTGCTCATTTCTTCACAGATAAAATTGGAATGTGCCTAGCGTTTCCCGGTAAAATTGTTGAAATAAAAAAAGACGGCCAGGCGACTGTCGATTTTGATGGTGTGAAAAAAGACGTAAACATCTCTTTAGTTTCCGATGCTAAAGTCGGAGATTTTGTCATCGTCCACGCCGGCTTTGCGGTGGAAAAAGTGGAGAAGGAGCAGAAGGAAGAAATTGATAAGATTTTGGAGGGGATTTAGAAAAATCGGAGCTCAGCTCCGTAAAAACGGAGCTGAGCTCCGATAACTCCGATAAAAAATGGAAAAATCAGAAATGCTGGAAAAAATAAATAAGCTGGCCGGAGAGATCGGGCGGGATGTGAATCTGATGGAAGTTTGCGGGACACATACGCAGGTGATTAGTCGCTCGGGAATCTGCAAGGTCTTGCCGAAAAATGTCCATCTTATCACCGGTCCGGGCTGTCCAGTCTGCGTGACGGCGCAAGGAGACATTGATGCGATCATCAGTCTGGCTTTGGCTGGCGTGCCGGTGGCGACTTATGGGGATCTTCTGCGAGTGCCGGGGCAATTCGGGAGTCTTGATCAGGCGCGTGAAAAAGGCGCCAAAGTTTTTGATGTATATTCAACCGAAGACGCCTTGAAGCTCAAAGAGGAAAATCCTGACCTGGTCTTTTTCGGATTGGGATTTGAGACGACCACACCGATGACGGCTTGGGCGATCAAGAAGGGACTCACTGTCTATTCGACGCATAAAAGATTCTTGCCGGCCATGGAAGCGCTTTTGGCCGCTGGCGAAGTGCGGATCGATGGGTTCATTGATCCGGGACACGTGAGCGCTATTATTGGGGAGAGGCCCTATGACGATTTGGATGCAGCGCAAGTGATAACCGGTTTTACCGAGGATGATGTTTTGCAAGGCATTCTTATGCTTCTAGATCAGATCAAAGAAAACAGGAAAGATGTCGAAAATCAATACAAAAGGGTTGTCAAAAAAGAAGGAAATAAAAATGCAAGAAAAATTATTAATGAAGTTTTCGAAATAGGCGATGGAGACTGGAGAGGATTTGGGATCATAGCTAATTCAGGCCTAGAAATTAGGGAAAAATACGAGAAATTTGATGCTAAGAAAAAATATAAGAGTATCTTAGATAAAATCGATTTCTCTAAGTCAGTTGATCCTAATGGATGCAGATGCGGAGATGTGATTCGCGGAATGATAAACCCAAAACAATGTCCGATGTTTGCTCGCGTTTGCACTCCGGAAAATCCAGTCGGGCCTTGTATGGTTTCAGTTGAAGGAGCTTGTCATAATTTCTTCCGCGAAGCGGAATAAATTATATTGTCATATTGATAAATTGCTGTATTGCTTATGAGTAAAAACTATTTAAAATTAGGCGATTTAAATGCTTACAAGATTTCACTAAGTTTAAGTAACTATGTTTGGGATATAGTTTTGAAATGGGATTATTTTCCGCGAGATACAGTGGGAAAGCAATGGGTTCGATCAGTGGATTCTATTTCTGCTAATATAGCGGAAGGTTTTGGAAGATATACTAAAAAAGATAAAGTCAATTTTTACAGGTATAGCTTTGGTTCTCTTAAGGAATCTCAAGATTGGACATTTAAAGCAAAAACCAGAAATCTTATTGATGAAAAACAATATAAATATATATCAGATGAATTGGAAAAATTACCCAAAGAGATAAATCATCTTATAAAATTCACAAACGATAAGTTAAAAAAATAACAATATGACAATGGAACAATATAGCAGTATATCCTTGGATATGGGCGGTGGAGGGCAAAAATCCAGCGAACTCATTTCTGACATTCGGAAAATCATCAAAGATGTTGGGAAATGGAAAAACACCGGAGATGATGGGGCTATTTTTAAGATTCCTAGAAATGCAGGTAATCTTATTTTTACTACAGATGCTTTTATAATTGATCCGATATTCTTTCCGGGAGGGGACATAGGTAAGATTGCGATGTGCGGGACGATCAATGATCTGAGCGTGATGGGAGCGCGTCCGATCGGAATATCTCTCAGCATCGTGATTGAAGAAGGCTTTCCGAGAGATGATTTGATGAAAATTTTAAGATCCATAAACAAGGTATCTCAAGAGTCCGGAGTTCCGGTGGTGACCGGAGACACTAAAGTTACAGAAAAAGGAAAAATCGACAAGATTGAAATCACCACTTCCGGAGTGGGACTGGCACAAAATGTCATCCAGAACAATGGAGTGGAGCCGGGAGATCTCATCATCGCCTCTGGAGACCTCGGCGAGCATACGATTGCGCTCCTGGCCAAGCGGTTCAATTATCAGACGAAGATCAAGAGCGATTCCAAGGCGCTTGACAAAGAAATTGAAAAAGTGGGAGGATATCTCAACGCCTGCAAGGATCCGACCCGCGGAGGCTTGGCGGCCAATCTCTCGGAAATGGCCGAAAAGTCGAAGGTGAAAATTGTGCTCAATGAGAGGGATTTACCATATAAAAAGGAAGTTAAAGCCGTGACTGAGCTTTTGGGTCTGGATGTTTTCTCATTAGCCTCAGAAGGGCGATTTTTGGCCTCAGTTTCGCCTAAGAACGCCCAAAAAGCCTTGAAAATCCTCAAAACCTTTAACAGGGAGGCTAAAATCATCGGAAAGGCACAAAAGGCCAAGAACAAGCAAGAAATCGGGGTATATTTCGAAACTGAGCTTGGCGGATCGAGAAAGATCGAAAGTCCGAGGGGAAAGCTAATCCCGAGGATATGTTGACAAATTATCTGAAATATGATAAATTATGTAGTCATTATTAAAAAAATGGCGTTTTTAGTTCTTATCAATCCAATCGATCAAGGAGTTTTATATTATGGATTTACAAAGAGCTTTATTAGGAACTGGTCTGGGAAAAAAAGAGGATTTGGAAAAACTGGAGGCGAGGCAAAAGACTCATACCGGCCAGTCTGTAGGCAGACTCAAGGGAAAGGGTAATGTGAGTAGTATGATGAATATTGATTATGCTTCCAACATTACCGAGCTCAAGCAGATTTTCAAGGAGGCTGTTAAAAAAGATCAGAGCCTCATTATTGAAATTATCCAAAAAGTCCATGATCACAAAGACAAGGAAGGTGCTAAAAGGCTGATTTGGATATTGTATTCTCTACGAGATAATCTCGCAAAAACAAAACCGGAATTTCATGCGCAGATAATTAATCGTCATCTTCGGAGGAATGGCACTAATACTAAAATTCTTCCCGAGTGGTGGAAGTAAAATAATTTATCTGTCCAACACTAAGTCCTGCGTCACCATATGGTGTCGCAGGCTTTTTATTTATAAGAAGATTTTTGGATTTAAAATATTCTTGGATGATTTTGTTTTCGGAAATTCCTCCGGATAAAATAACTCGCAACTCGCAACTCGCAACTCGCAACTCGCGATTTTTAGTTCGATATTTTTTAATAGCTCCTTGCTCCTTGTCGCTTGTCTCATGTCTCTTGATAATTTCATGCAAACCTTTGGCTATATAAAGCTGGGCGGTGGCGGCGAGGCGATTTTTGTCTTTGTGTAAATTTCTTATTAGGTATTCAAATAAAGGTGTAGTTTTTAATATATATTTTTCAAATCCCCTTAAATCCCCCTTTTCCAAAGGGGGAGATTTAGATCCTTCTCCCTTTTGAAAAGGGAGAATTAAAGAGGAATTAGAAATTCTAACTATTTTTGGTTTGAGGTTTGAATAAGGTTTGGTAGAATTTTTTTCTAAAAGAAAGGTGGCCTCGTGCTTTTCTTTCCTTTCGTTTTTAGAAAAGCCAAGAAGGACCGAAACGGCGTCCAGAATTCGTCCGGTGCTGGATGTTTCTTGGCAATTGAAGTTTTGTTGCAGTTGGTTCCAAAGGAGTTCGAATTGGTTCTTTGAATAATATTTTTTTATATAACCATATATAAATTCCTTTCTTTTTTGTGTCTCTGCAAGGAGCGAATGCGGCGCGGCAGCCTCGGTCGAGATTGCTTCGCTAGGCGCTCGCAATGACATTCCAGTATAAATTTTATCTAGTATGCCTATTAGAACTCGCGCTGGTTCTTTTATCGCTAAATCTCCGCCGATCAAGACCTGATTTTCTAGGTGGCCGATTCTTTCCAAATTTTGCACTTTGCACTTTGCACTTTGCACTTTTATTACTTCTCCTCCCCATATTTTTCCATCAGTCCCATATCCAGTGCCATCAAGTGCAATGCCATAAAAATCAATAACGTTTGGAATAAAATCAGAGCTCAACTCCGAATCGGAGTTGAGCTCTGATTTTATGATTGGAATTTGAGAAAATGTATGGGCGATATGATGCTGGACTTGGATATGTTCGGCTTTGAATTTTTCGGCCAATTCCTTGCCCCAGACAGAAGTCGTATAGAGAGGATGGAGATCGGTGATAATGATATCCGGCTTGATTTTTTCTTTCTTTAAAAACCCCAAAACGGCCTTTTGAAAATGCTTGAAATTTTTCATGTCCAATAGGTCGCCGAAATCCTCAGAATGGAAAAACTGTCCTTTAGAAAAAACCGAAAAATTCCCGGCTGATTCGGCGCCGAGAGCCAGAATGGCATGATTTTTTCCTTTATTTGAAACCTTTTTCATATTTACCAGTATATCAGCAGAAATGCCATTTTTCTACTCTAAAAAACTTTGACAAAAAATGTGTAAGTTTTAAAATAAAATTAGGCAGGCAGATCAAGCACATTAAAAAACAGGGGGGATTATTATGTATAGGATCCATTGTAGGGAAAATTGCAAAAATATTATCAGACTGAATGTTTTATACAGCATTTCTCAGGTGAAAAAGATATCGGCGAGAGAAGAAATTATAAAAAGATTGAAACCTCATCCTATGGAAAGCGGGTGGGCGATGGATTTTCCCTGGCTTTATTATCTGAAATTCAATCTGTTTGGAGGCGGAAGCATTACCGTAGTTTTTCCTTGGTGCGCCAAGGAGTTCAGTTTTGACGGACTGGTCCTAGAGAGAAGTGTCGAAGTATTTAAGACCGAGAATGTAAGTGACGCTGTTTGCAACTATTTGCTAGAGAAAACAGCTGATGCCCTTCGAGATGCTATAAGCGAAATTTCTGATGAAATATGCTTGGAAAATATCTTTTCTCTCCTTCAACAAAAATCTGCGCAGCTGCATTGATGCAGATGAGTAAAAGGGTCCCGATTCCGCTGGAATCAGGACCTAAATTTATTTCCAATTTTAAAATTTTTCAGAATATGGTAAAATTATTTTATACGTTTTGAAAATAAAATATGAAAATGGAAAACAAAAAACTAAAAAAGAAAAAAACCGAAGAAAAAAATAATTCCGTTATGGCCGGAACGAAACCCAAAGTCGCTATCGTGAGCCTTACATCCTGTGAAGGGTGCCAATTTGCCCTTCTTGATCTGGGAGAGAAATTTTTGGAATTGGTTGAAAAGATTGAAATGGTCGATTTCCGCCTCATGGAAGATGAGGAAGATCCAGGAGAAGAATTAGACATAGGAATAGTGGAGGGGACTCCAATTACGGAAGAAAATGTAAAAACTTTGAAAGAGCTTCGAAAAAGAAGCAAGTTTCTTATAGTTTTGGGAAATTGCGCCGCCATGGGGGGGATTCCGGAAATAAAAAATTATCAGGAAGGAACCAACACCATAAAGCATGTTTACAAGAATATCCAGGGCATATATAATCCGGAAATAAAGGAAGTGGATAATTTTGTCAAAGTAGATTTCACTTTTCCCGGTTGTCCTATAACCGGAGAGGAGTTTTTAAAGTATTTTCCCATTCTTCTTGAAGGAGAAATTCCCGAAAGGCCGGATCAGCCGGTCTGCGTTGAATGCAAAGCCAGGGGAAATAGGTGCCTGCTTTTGGACAAGAAGCCTTGTTTCGGTCCTATGATCCAGGGCGGGTGCGACGCGGTCTGCCCGACAGCCGGAATGATGTGCCAAGGATGCCGAGGCCTTCGTCCGGGAGGAAACGTTAAGGCGATGCGCGCCACGCTTAAAAATATGATAAGCGACGAAGAATTTGAAAATATCGCGGAGATTTATGGTTTAAGAGACGATATTGAAGAAAGGGAAAATAATTAGTCTCTAAAATAATTAAAAATTTAAATTAAAATTTTGTAGTCTCGTAAAATTCGTAATTCGTAGATTATATGCAAATAAAGATAAACCACATCAATAAAATGGAAGGGCATGCCGGATTTATGGCTAGTGTCCTCAATGGCGATGTGAAATCCGCCAAATTGGAGATAAAAGAAGGGGTAAGGCTCATAGAAGGGGTTTTGATCGGAAGACAGTATAAAGATATGCCGGTTATCGCGCAGAGGATCTGCGGAATCTGTCCGGTGGTTCATAATTTAACCGCCATAAAATCGATTGAGAAAGCCATGGATATCCAGGTTTCCAAAGAAGCCGTCCTCTTTAGAAATATTTTGGAATGGGGGCAGATCATCCATTCACACGCGCTCCATCTGTTTTTTCTGTCATTGGCGGATCTTCTCGATATCGATAATGATTTGAAAGTTATCAAAAAATATCCGGAAGAGACTAAGAAAGCCGTAAGAATGAGAGAATACGGAATGGAGCTGGTAAAAGTGATCGGCGGGAGAGTCGTGCACCCTCTTACAAACGAGGTCGGGGGATTCAAGAAAGTTCCCAACAAGAACGATATCGGAAAACTTATCGAAAGAAGCAAGGAAGCTTTAGGTATGGCGGAAGAACTGGGGGGATTTTTTTCCGGATTTAAAATCCCGGAATTCGAAAGAAAGACGGAATATGTATGTTTGGACAACGGAAAAGATTATTCAATCTATGACGGAGATATAAAATCCAATAAAGGTTTGCATATTCCCGTGGAGAAATTCGAGAGCAATTTCAGCGAGCTTCAAAGACCGAGAGAAATCGTGAAAAGAGTCAAATCCGACGGGAAAACAAGCTATATGGTGGGAGCGATTGCCAGGATCAATAACAATAGGTCAAGGCTTAATCCCAGAGCGGAAGAATATCTGGAAAGCTTGGGGTATAAGTTTCCGGATTTTAATCCTTTCCACAACATCATGTATCAATTGGTCGAGATTATACATGCTATCGAAGAATCTTCAAAAATCCTAAGGATGCTCGAGGGCGGCCAAGTGGAAAACGCGCTTACCAAAAAATATGAGATCAAAGAGGGAATAGGCGTGGCGGCAGTTGAGGCGCCGAGGGGCACTCTTTACTATCATATCGATATCGATAGCCGAGGTTATATAAAAAATGCCAATATCATAACTCCGACCGCGCAGACCCTTTCCAATCTAGAAGACGATATCGCGGTGTATCTGCCTGAAGTTTTGGATTTGCCGGAAAAGGAAAGGACGCAAAAACTCAGGTCGTTTATCAGAGCTTATGATCCGTGTATCAGCTGTTCGGTACATTGATTTTTGAATTTATTGTGTTTACTCCGCACTAAATTCCGATACAATTTTTGCGGAGCTGAACACTTAGAGCACGGAAACGCCTTCGGCTTTTGAAAAAATTTGATATAAAATTTAAAACGAGAATTAGTGCGGGGTGCCAATTTTGTACCTTTTCACTAAAGCTCAAAGACAGAATTTGACATGCATGATTTTTTACTAGCCAAAGAAATAATTGATACGCTTTTGGAAAAGGCTGAGGAGAATAATCTGAAGAAAATTTCCGAGGCGGTTTTGGAAATCGGAACCATAAGCATGGCTCACGACGGATTCGATGAGCACACGGAAGATGTCAGCGTCGATAATCTTAAATTCGGATTGAAAACAATATCCAAAGGAACGATCTTGGAAAAAACAGACTTTAAAATATCAAAAGTAAAGGGGGATAGCTGGAGGTTGGTGAGTATGAAATAAAAAATATTTTTTATTTCTGCGCTGGTGTGAGGGTAAAAGGAGTTTTCTTGAATAAAAAAACCGTCGACATTTAACGACGGTTTTTAGAATATCTATTTTTTAAGTGATTTTAGGTCTTTTTTCTTTGATTTCTCATTCTTTTTAGTGACTTTCTTGGTAGCCTTAGCTTTTTTAGCATCTTCTTTTTTCTTATCCGATTTGGCTCTAAGCTGTTTGAATCTTTCGACTCGTCCAGCCGTGTCGACTACTTTCTTATCTCCCGTGAAAAATGGATGGCAATTGGAGCAAATCTCAACTTCTATATGCTCCTGTGTGGAACCCGTTTCCAGAACTGCTCCGCAGGCGCATTTAATCTTTGCGGAAGGATAATATTTCGGATGGATGTCTTTTTTCATATTTTTTTAACCGTAACAACTGCTATAGGGCATGACGGATAAAATAATTAATAAAATTAAATACTGGGAAATATTAGCATATAAAAAAATAATTGACAAGTGGTCGCTATCTGATATACTGTTTTATGTGCCTTTAGGGCACTTTATTTCGAATTAACGGCGCTTAACCGTATTTCGGAAAATAAACATATTTTCTCTGGACTCGTTCCTGTCCGGCTACTTCGATTATTTTTTTAAAAGCTGGAAAAAGAGCCATTAATAAGTTGAGAAAATAGGTGTATAATAATTTTAAAGGAAAAATATGGACAAAAAAAAATCAGCGTCTGTCAAAAAAGGCGCAAAAAAAATCCCAGAAGATAATGGGATGATTGAAAAATTCAAGCTGAATTTTTCTACCAAGGAAGCGAGCATGGAAGAACTGCTCAAGGCAGGTGCTCATTTCGGGCACAGCAAATCCAGGAGAGATCCCAGGATGGAAAAATATATATTCGGATCTAAGAAGGGAATAAACATAATAGATCTGGAACAAACAAAAATAGAGCTTGGCCGGGCGGTAGAATTCATAAAAAAACTTATAGCAGAGGAAAAAAAAATTCTCTTTGTCGGAACCAAGAAGCAAGCCAAGGCGATGATAAAAGATATTGCTCTGTCATGTGATATGCCTTTTGTTTCGGAGAGATGGCTGGGAGGAACCTTCACTAATTTCGGAGTCATTAAAAAAAGAGCTCAATATCTGAGAGAATCTCAGGAAAAGATGGCGACCGGAGGATTCGATAAATATACCAAGTTGGAAAGGTTGAAAAAAACGGAAGAATTGGAAAAATTGGAAAAAAAGATGGGAGGAATAAAAAATATGACGGAATTTCCGGGAGCGATTTTTATTTCCGATATCAAAACTGACGAAATCGCCTTAAAAGAAGCGCTGAAGGCCGGAATCCCGGTCATTGCCATAGTTGACACGAATGTAAATCCGGAAAATATAGATTATCCTATTCCTGCCAATGATGACGCGGTAAGCTCTGTAAAAATAATATTGGAGCATATCGGCGGAATAATTCTAAAAAAATAGCATTTGCAATTTTTATAGTCGGAACAAATCCCGACTTTCCGATTAATTTAAAAAAATATGTTGGAAAAAATAAAAAAAATAAGAGAACAGACCGGAGCCGGAGTGGTTGATATAAAAAAAGCGCTGGAGGAATCTGAAGGCAATGAAGAAAAAGCGATTGATATTCTCAGAAAAAAGGGAAAGGACAAGGCTCTTAAGAAATCAGGCCGAGAAGCCAAAGAAGGTGTCGTATCGGCTTATATACATTCAAACGGCAAGTTGGGAGCTTTGGTTAAGCTTTATTGCGAAACGGACTTTGTCGCTCGCAATGAGGAGTTTCAAGCTTTGGCCAAAGACATCGCAATGCATATCAGCGCTATGGATCCTAAATTTATAAATCCCGAAGATGTTTCCGAAGACATTGTCAAAAAGGAAAGAGAGATCTGGATTGATCAGTTGAAAGCGGAAGGAAAGCCGGAAGAAATGCTTGAAAAGATAATGGCGGGAAAGGAGAAAAAATTCAGGGAAGAAATATCTTTGATTACCCAGCCATTCGTTAAGAATCCCGAGGTCAAGGTGGGAGATCTGATTGCGGAAAATATCGGCAAGATCGGAGAAAATATCCAGATAGGGGAATTTTCCAGATTTGAATTATAGGCGCTATAAAGCAAAAAATAAATTTCGGATTTAATTTAAAGATCTTATGTTTAAATATCTAGTCAGTTTGTGCGGTTGGGGAGATGAGGAATTGTGTTCTAGTAAAATGGAACTTAAAGAAGGCGACAGGGTTATTGTTGAAAATGAATCCGGGAATATAATGGGAACCGTAAAGAGAGAGGCGGGAGAAAACGATAAGAAGATTATCCAGGAAGAAGATTTCAGCATAATAAGAAAAGCCACTTCTAAGGATATCGAAACATACGAAAAAAATCTGGTAAAGAAAAAAGAGATTTTGGATATGTGCCGGAAGGAAGCAAAAAGGATGGAATTGGAAATGAAATTTGTAGATGCCTACATAACTCTCGGAAAAGGAACGATAATCATCTCTTTTATCGCTGATGGAAGAGTGGATTTCAGGCAGTTAGTGAGAAACCTATCCAGAATACTTCATCGCTCCGTACGCATGCATCAGATCGGATCAAGAGATGAGGCCAGGAAATTGGGAGGTTGTGGCGTTTGCGGAAAAGAATTGTGTTGCGTGAATTTTTTGGGAGAGATACCGAGCATATCGACAGAGATGGCTAAGATCCAACAAGTTGCGCAGAGAGGATCAGACAGAATTTCGGGAGTTTGCGGAAGATTAAAATGTTGTTTATCATATGAAACAGAGCAATATAGGGAAATGCTTAAAGGCATGCCCGAAGCGGGAAGCTCGATAAAGACAAAGAAAGGCAAGGGAGAAGTCATGGAGTTGAGCGCCATTACTGGAGAGATTAAAATAAGACTCGAAGACGGAAGTATCGTAATTATTAAGAAAGAAGATTTTTAAATAAATGTCCTATCTGTATTTCATATTACCGCCGATAATAATAGTATCCAGCCTGGCTTTAATTATTTTTATAATATCCAAGAAATCTTTGGAAATAGAAAAAAGGATATTGGAAGGAGAAAGAAAAGCGCCTGATAACAAATTATTAGTAGGCGTCAAAGCAAAGAGCCTGAATTTATTGGAAAAGATAACTCATTTATTCAAGGTTTTTGCTCTTAAATTTCACAATTGGAATGAAAACAAGCTGAGAGCGCTCAGAAAAAAGAAAAACGAAGTCGATATTGCCAGGGAAAAATTTTCCAAAGAGGAGGAAAGCAAAAGGATTACGATTCCCGTATCAAGAAAAATAGATATCCAGGTGGACAAAAAAGAGCAGGATGAAATGATGAGTAAGAAGAGGGAAAGAAAGAGAAGATTTTTTGGGATAGGGGGCGCAATGATAAGCGGAAAGGTAGTTCATCCCGATAGTGTTAAAAAAGGATTGGAGGAGGCATTGATTGAAAGAATCGCTTCTGATCCCAGGGACATAGAGGCTTATGAACGACTGGGAGATTATTATATGAGCCGGAATAATTTGACGGATGCCCAGGAATGTTATAAGCAGGTCTTAAAACTCAATCCACAGAGCTTATCAGTGAGGAATAAATTAAGCAGAATTAATCGATAATCTTTAGTGGTGATAATTTTTTTTATTTCAGATTGTCCGGATGTTTAATTTTTTTATCCAGGGCCTGTCTTTCAGCGGATAGGACAGTTAAGATCCGAACGGACATTTGTTCCAAATGCCGATGTAGCTCAGTTGGTAGAGCGTGTCCATGGTAAGGACAAGGTCTGCGGTTCGATCCCGCACATCGGCTCGCGAGTTACCGGTTTCCTTGTCTGATTATGGCGGAAATCCTGTTTCTAGACCCTAATTCTTGGTCGGCCAAATGATCAACAAGACATAAAAAAGTCGAATTATTTGCCACCTTAGCTCAGTTGGTAGAGCAACTGTTTTGTAAACAGTGGGTCGTCGGTTCGAGTCCGTCAGGTGGCTCAGATGTTTAAAAATTAAATATCGAAGTACGAAATCCGAAACAACATCAAAATATTAAAATTGAAAACATTTTTTATTTTTAAAAATTAAATTTAAAATTTGTTTCGGATTTCGAACTTTGATATTCGGATTTTTTATCGAAAATGGGTCGGTGGCAGAGCGGTCAAATGCATCAGACTGTAAATCTGACGTCCTCGGACTTCGGCGGTTCGAATCCGTCCCGGCCCACCAAATAAAATCAATATGTCGGCTACGCAGCAGGATTTTTTAGATTTTAATTTCATATTTTATATAAATAATATGGCAAATGAAAATTTGGTAAAAATGAGATGCACCGAATGCAAAAGGATAAATTATTTTACCTCAAGGAACAAGAAAAAGATCAAAGAGAAGCTGGAAATGAAAAAGCATTGCAAGTTCTGCAATAAGCATACCGTTCATAAGGAGATGAAGAAATAACCCAGTCAGTCTCGACTGACGGGTTAACCTGTCGCTCGGGAGTGACAGGTTAGTTTAATATATGTATTATGTATATGTACTTAAATTAAAAAATTCAAAGAAGAATTTTTATTTTGGTTGTACATCTGATTTAAAAAGAAGAATGACGGAGCATAAGAATGGTAACACTTTAAGCACCAAGGGGAAGAATCCGGAATTGGTTTATTATGAAGCATTTAGCAACAAAAATTTAGCATATAAGAGAGAATGGAGCTTGAAACATAGCGGTTCTGTTTATGTAGCTTTGCTGAAAAGATTAGGATTAAAATGAAATTAAATTGTTCTGCGGGCCCCGTAGCTCGCGAGCGACAGGGCGGGATTCGTATAGTGGTAATACGTCGGTCTCCAACCCCGCCTTTCGCGAAAGGCGGGGCGATTCTCTCATCAAATGTTATAGTAGATGTATTATTTATATTTATTAAAGAGCGGAAAAGACGGCGGTTATTATATAGGATATTCCAGCGATTTGAAATTAAGATTTGAAAATCATTGTGACGGATTGGTTAAATCAACAAAAAATAGGCGGCCGTTAAATTTGATATATTATGAAGCATATAGTGCAGAAGAATTAGCCAGGAAAAGAGAGAAGAGTCTCAAGAGGTTCGGTTCTTCATATAGCGGATTATTAAAAAAGAATAGGTGAAAAATAACATTGCGGGGTTCGTATAGTGGCAATACGTCGGTCTCCAAAACCGATAACGTAGGTTCGATTCCTACACCCCGTGCATTTCGAAAACAGTTTCT
>JAQVJM010000033.1 GCA_028695135.1 Candidatus Moraniibacteriota bacterium
AGCGAGAAAGATGATCGGTCGGACTCCGGAAAGCATTATCGCTGCCCATCCTCTCCAGAATGGCGTAATTGCTAATTACAATATTTCAGAAGCAATGCTTCGACATTTTATCAATAAGGTCAGTGGCCGAATTCGCTTTACCAGACCGGAAGTCATGATGGCAGTGCCGGTTGGCGTCACCTCGACCGAAAAACGCGCGGTGATTGATGCCACGGTATCGGCTGGTGCCAAACAGGCTTACCTGATTAAAGAGCCGATCGCTGCCGCACTCGGTGCCGGAATACCGATCGCCACTCCGTCAGGAAATATGATTATTGATATCGGCGGTGGAACATGCGAGGTTGCCGTAATTTCACTGGGCGATGTCGTATCAGCCAGTTCAGTTCGCACCGGCGGCAATAAAATCGATCTTGCGATTTCAAACTATATCCGAAAAAAACACAATCTAATTGTTGGTGAGCAGACTGCAGAAGAGATCAAAAAAAGAATCGGGTCAGCCGTTGAACCAAACAAGGAGCTAAAAATGGAAGTTTCTGGTTCAAATGCCATCACCGGCCTTCCCGAAAGCATAATGATCACATCAACCGATATCGTCAAAGCGGTTAAACAGCCACTTCTGGAGATAATTAACGCAGTCAAAAGTGTCCTGCAGCAAACTCCGCCGGAGCTTGCCTCTGATGTAATGGACAAGGGCATAATTCTCACCGGCGGCGGAGCATTACTTCGAAATCTCGACACCTTGATGACCAAAATCACCGGCGTACCTTGTCAGGTTGCCGATGACCCAGCCACCTGTGTCGTCAAGGGCGCCGGCATCGCAGTCGAGCACTTGGACGCCTACAAAAAATCAGTTCTCTGGGCAAAGGAGTAAGATGTTGATTGGAATTGATGCCTCACGGGTAAAAAGCACTCATCGAACAGGGACGGAGAATTACTCCTATAATTTAATCAAGCATCTGGCAAAAATCGATAATAAAAATCGCTACCGACTCTACGTCCAGAATGATTATGATAGCTCTCTTGACAATTTGCCCAACAATTTTGAGATTAAGGTGATTAATTACAAAAAATATTGGACGCAGGTCGGATTATCGCTCGAGATGTTACGCCAAAAGCCGGATGCTCTTTTTATTCCAGCACATACTATTCCGTTTTTCGCTCCCGAGAAAACTTTTTTGACCGTCCATGATCTCGCCTGGAAATACTACCCGGAAGCCTACAGCAAAAAAGATCTTTTTATTCAAAATACTAATTTAAAAAGAGCAGTCAAGAAAAACACCGGGATTATTATTTACAGCAGGTCTACTCTTTCGGATCTAAAGAAATTTTACAATATTAAAAATGAAAATATTCACTTTGTTAGTATGGGCTATGAAAAGATAGGATCTAACGGTGATGATAAAAAATATCAGGAATACAAACCATATATACTATCAGTCGGTAGATTGGAAACACGGAAAAATATTATTGGAATTATCAAAGCCTATAACCTCTTACGAAAAGAGCGAAAAATCAAACACAAGCTATTACTCGCAGGTAAACCGGGCCATGGCTATGACGAAATCAAAGCCGAAATTAGAAAATCAAAATATTATCCGAAAGACATTATCGAGCTTGGCTATGTTCCCGACGACGATCTACCAGCGCTATATAAAAACGCCTCGATGCTTCTCTATCCATCACTTTGCGAAGGTTTTGGTTTCCCAATCCTTGAAGCCCATACTTTTGAAATCCCAGTGATTACTTCAAACAGATCTAGTATGGCCGAGATTGCTAATGGTTCAGCTCTTCTAGTCAATCCGGACAAAATCTTCGAAATCGCTGCAGCGATGAGTCAAATTATCAACAAACCAGAGATCAAAAAAACACTTAGCATTAAAGCAAAAAAAGTCCTATCCCGTTATTCTTGGGAGCAATGTGCCAAAGAAACACTCGCTGTTTTTGAGGAGAAGAAATGAAAGTCGCAATTGTCCACGATTATCTAACAAAACTCGGCGGGGCAGAAAAGGTCCTGCAAACTATACATGAGATTTACCCCCAAGCGCCGATTTACACCCTACTATATGACAAGAAGGGGACTAAGAATGTTTTTGAAACAGGATACAAGATCAGAAGTTCAAAATTACAAAAACTACCCAGTTTTTTCCGTCGGCGCTCAAGACTACTATTGTCAAAATTTCCGAGAGCGATCGAAGAATTTGATTTTTCCCAATTTGATTTAGTGATCTCCTCATCAAATTCATTCGCCCATGGGGTGATTACATCACCAAAAACTCTCCATATCACTTACTGCTATTCACCTATGCGCTACTCATGGGATTGGGCTCACAATTATCTAAAAGAGAATAATATCGGCATGGGACCGCTGGGACTTTATATCAGATCAATAATTTCTAAGATCAGGCTTTGGGATTATAACGCATCAAAAAGAACCGATGAGTGGGTAGCAATATCAAAAACTGTAGCCAAAAGAATTTTAAAATATTATCGAAAGCAATCAGAGATAATTTATCCGCCGGCTGACATCGAGGAGCTACTAAAAAACAACAAAAAACCCAAAGATTATTACCTAATCGTCTCCAGGCTGACACAATATAAAAACATCGACCTGGCGATCAAAACCTTCAATCAGCTTGAAATTCCACTATACATTATTGGTGAAGGGGCTGACGAGAAAAGATTAAAATCTATCGCCAAAGAAAATATTAAATTTCTCGGCTGGAAAAACGATCAGGAAAGAAACCACTTTCTATCGGAGTGCCGAGCATTTGTCTTTCCTGGTGAAGACGACTTTGGTCTGACCCCAGTTGAAGCGATGGCGGCTGGCAGACCAGTCATCGCACTCAATTCCGGTGGGGCAACAGAAACAGTTGTACAAAGGAAAACAGGTGAATTTTTCGATCAAATAGACAAAATTGATGATCTGGTAAAAACGGTGAGAAAGCTGGAAAAAAACTACTCCACCTACAAATCGGAAGTTTGTAAAAATCAAGCCAAGAAATTTTCAAAAGAGGTTTTCATTACCAATTTCAAAAATTATATCGAGCAAAAATATCGCGAGTTTAAAAATGAATCTTAAAAGAAAAAAAATAAATATCCTCGGTGTTCCAATCGACACATTTGATAAAATCACATCGATTCGCTATATCAGACAGAAATTAGACTCCAATCAGCCAATCTTTATCACCACGGTAAATGTTGAATTTTTGTATCGCGCCCTAAACGACGAGGCGGTTCTCTCAATGCTTAAAAAAACCTCTCTAAATCTCGCTGATGGAATCGGTGTTATCTGGGCGGCAAAATATCTCTCGCTAAAATTGCCAAAAGACAAATTCACAAGACCTATTGTCGCTTTTTTAAAACTTATCGGATCGTTGCTAGCAATAATCTTTTATCCGAAATATCTGCGCTCAGAGATACCGGAGAAAATTTCCGGTTCGGATTTTATCTGGGACCTCTCCAGACTCGCTGCAGAAAAAGATCTGAAAATATTTCTTTTGGGTGGCGGACCAACTGTTCCCGAGCAAGCAGCCCTTAGACTGCAAACAGAGATTTACAATCTAAAAGTTGCCGGGACTTTTGAAGGTAGCCCGAAACCGGAAGAGGAGAAAAAGATCTCTGAAACAGTGGCGAAAAATAATACTGACATTTTATTCGTTGCATATGGCGTTCCGGCCGAAGAGCTCTGGCTGGAGCGAAATCTGAAAAAGACAAAAGCGAAAATCGGCATCGGGGTCGGCGGAACTTTTGATTTTCTCGCCGGCAGAACCAAGCGAGCGCCAAAATTCTTCCAAGCGATCGGCCTGGAATGGCTCTGGAGGTTAATTCTCGAGCCAAAAAGATTCAAAAGACAGATGGCCCTGCCCAGATTTATCAAAAGAGTTTTTATTCACAAATTAAGGGAGATCAAGTATTGACATCTCATAAATTGGTTGATATTATAATATTGTGGATTGTGGTGACCCTGCGGTGACCATTTTTTTAAAAAATATGTACAAATAATTCAATAACTGTGTTAATTCGCGGTAGCGATTTGTGGCTAGGTTCAACAATTTAATAAGAAGGAGAAAAATGGCAGAGAAAATGGAAGGCTTCATGCAAGCAATTGAGGAGCTTTGCGAAGAAAAAGGGCTTAATAAGGAAACTGTTTTAGAGACTGTCGAAGCAGCGCTGGCTGCCGCTTATAGAAAAGACTATGGCAAAGCACGACAGGTAATTCGGGCTAAACTTGATCCGGTAACAGGGGATGCCGATATGTTCAAGGTAACCGAGGTCGTTGAAGAGGTAGAAAATCCCGAGGCGGAGATCTCATTGGAGGATGCAAAGAAAATTAACAAGAAACATAAGATAGGTGACGAAATAATCGAGGCGCTACCAAAAGAGGAGAGTTTTGGTCGCATCGCCGCTCAGACTGCTAAGCAGGTAATTATTCAGCGAATTCGAGAAGCTGAGCGCGACATGATATTTGAAGAGTACAAAGACCGCGAAGGTGTTGTTGTCAACGGCTCTGTCCAGCAGATTGATGGTAAAAATATTATCATCTCACTTGGTAAGGCCAACGCGATTATGTTCCCATCAGATCAGATAAGAGATGAAAATTATTATATCGGCCAAAGGCTCAAAGTCTACATCAAAGAGGTTAGCCAAACCGCTCGTGGACCACAGATTTTGGTCTCCCGCTCGGATGAAGGCTTGATCA
>JAQVJM010000034.1 GCA_028695135.1 Candidatus Moraniibacteriota bacterium
GGTTTTATAAAAGCGATGAAAAGAATTGCCAAAGACGAAAAATATGTTAAAGTTTTGGGGAAAAAGAATCAGGAGCTGTCAAAGGAATATAATTGGCAAAAGACAGTAGAGAACATTGCTGAAAATTTAGGAATCAATGATTAGAAAAATAATTCAATTGTTTAAAAAAATCGATCCGCTGCCACTATTGATAATTGTGGTGGCGATTCTGGTTAGTTATCTGAATTTTTATGGCAATTTCAATGTTCTGGGAAATGACCTTTCTCTGTCATCCTTGTATTGGCGAGAGCTGCTACCTGGTCATTTTTATCTTTGGACCGACCTTTTCAGTAATGGAGTCTATAACGCAGTCAATTTGAGCCAAATTTTCGGAGCCGTATTCAGTTTTCTCTTTGACCCTAATCATTGGCTCGGCTTCGCCTTTCTGCTTTTTTTGTCAAATTATCTGTATTATTTTTGGCTTAAATCTCTTTCAAAATTTATCTATGGTGATAAGAAAACGGTTTCTAATTGGTTGTTATTTTTCTGTTCGCTACTCTTCACTTATAATTTTTATACTTTAAGTATTTTTACTCAACCTTTGACCTCCTACCATTTAATATTGATCTTTCTGCCGCTGGTTTTCATTATTGGTCTACGGGCGCTAGAGACAAAAAGAAATTCCTATTTTGTTATTCTTTCTTTAGTTTTAACTCTAGCCCTTTCGGTTAATCTGGCACATTTCCTGGTGATGGTTTCAATGCTTCTTCTGTTTCTCATTTTTGTAATTTCATCTGACCGGATAAAGTACCGCTGGTTATTGAAAAAAATTCCTTGGGTGATACTAATGTTTTTACTTTTTTCTGCTTATGTCTGGCTGCCTTTGGTTTTGGTCAGGGTTAATCCCTACTTCCAGTATCGAGAAGTTGATAATGATAATGTTCTAATGACTTTGATATTCAATTCGCGTTTTACTGATATCTTTCATATCTCTCAAATGCGTGAGATGGTCTGGCTTTCAGACTTTAGCTATTTCTATTCCAAGATACCCCGTCTTTATTTTGTTGTTTACTCATTTTTAACTCCCCTTTACTTGCTATCTTTGATTTTTTCTAGCAAAAACAAGAATGAAAGACTAATCAAAATTACTTTCTTAACCCTCCTGATTATCGGTTTATTTTTAGCCAAGGGCTTTAATCAGCCGCTTTATTACCTCAGCCAGATTTTTTACCAGATCGGACCGACATCAATATTTCGCAATAATTACGATAAATTTGTCATTATAATCCAATTTGCAATTCCAGTACTTTTGATGATCTCTTTGCTGAATATCAAAACTATTAATCGCTGGCTATATTCGCTTATCTTAATTTTTGGGGCGATAATAATAATTTTCCCTTTTACTCTTGATATTGTTAACCCCGAGTATAAGACTCGGGTCCCAGATGGCTACAGCTCTTTATCCGATTTAGATCAAACTGGTAATATTTTGACCCTTCCTAACTATTATGAAAATGGCTATGTTTACGCTGATTGGTATCGGGGTGTTGGTTTTTATCCAGTAATGCTACACCGAAAAAATGTTAATGAAATGGATTTTTACAAGAATGATATTTTTAATATCGAAAATCTTAATAATCTTGAAATCTACAAAGAAAATCAAAAAAAGATTTTGGATGATAATTTTCTTGCTATTTACAACGTTCGTTATGTGGTAGTTGATAAAACCTATTTGGATTACTATGATGTTGGTCAAGGTGGGGGAATTTTGGCTCAACTAGGTCAGCAAAAGGCAAAAATTAGTAAGGAGAACCTAAATACTCTCGGTTTTCAAAAGATTGTTGATAATGATTCAGTCGCTGTTTATCAGGTTGATGATGAAAACTTTCTGCCAGAGATACTTTCCAGCTCATCTATTCGAGTTCGTGATGATAATGCCGGCAAATTGTCAGAAATTGTCTCTAGCGATGAACCAATAACCGAAGTTCAAGTTTTGCCTGATGATTTAGGTAGCGAGAAAATCGATATAACCGATATCTCGAGTGCAGAGGTTAGCTTCAAAAAGATTAGTCCTACAAAATACAAAGTAAATATTGTTTCAAGTGGTAGATTTCCTCTAATTTTCTCCCAAAGTTTTGACAAAAATTGGAAACTGGTTCTCGGTGATGGTAAGAGTGTTGGCAACCATTTTGTTGCCAATGGTTATGCGAATGGTTGGCTTGTTGACACCAAAGATGTTTGTCGGACCGATTTGAGTTGTCAGAAAACTGCTGATAATAAATTTCGGTATGATATAGTTTTGGAGTATAAACCGCAGAGAATATTCGTATATTCAGTCATTATTTCGATTGTCTCATTGATATTTTTCATCAGCTATGGAGTATTAAGTGATAAAAAAGTTAATAACTAAAAAAGAATTTCGCTATCTTGTTGTTGTTATCATCCTTGCCGGAGTGATGATTTTTGGTCGAAACTTTAATTTTCAATCAGAGCAGCAGGGGCTGTTAGACCAAATTTCTGATTTAAATCGAAATGCCCGAGGGTACTATCAAGCGGTTTCGGAAGGTGATTTGGTCATAAGTGACGAGATTAATTCAGCGCCTGATGAGTTTGTGGTAATTAGTTTCAATGCTTTAAGTAGGGAAAAGAGCTTCAAACAAAGTTCGGAAGTGCCTGAAAAAATATCTGTTATTGTCTCCGGCGATTTAGGAGATCAGAAAATTATCGGCGATTTTACCCCGAAGGCAGCACTCGATTCAGAAAAAATTGAATTTCAATTTGTTTCCGATAAAAATTATCGCGATTTAATAATCAGAAAAGCAAAAAATGATAATTTCCTTACAGAAATTAGTGCTATCAGCGTTGATAAATATGCTATACCCCAAAATAATGCATTAGTGGAAAATTATTACGGTTATTCTCAGCCGGAGAAAATGGTCTCGATCGAAAATAATAAACAGGACTATATCCGTCTTTGGAGAAAAAACCAGAAGGTTGGTGAAATTTTCACTGCCGATAGCGATAATCTTTACGGGGGAGAATTTAAGATTAGGTTTCAGGGGACTGGTGGTAAGGGCAGTTACCTGATTGAAGTTCGAGAAATTGACGATAATAATAAAATCTCTGGTGAGAGATTAGCTTATTGGTATTTTGACAAAAGGCAGCTTGGGCTTCTTGGACAGATTTCGGAGGATACCTACTTCATTCCGATTGTTGCCAAATTGGAAAAAGGCAAAAAATATTATCTGGGATTTTCTTCAGCTGAAGTTAGCAACAACTGGTTTAATTCGGTGGAGATCGCGTTTGGCGGGAAAATAAAAAAAATTAAGGATCCGATAGATAATTCCTCGATTTCTTTACACCAAAAGAGCCACAACTTGTATTCTTTAAAGAATAAGAGCCATTCCGGCGAAGAACTGCTTTTTGGTTCATCAATATCAATAGTTTCTGGTAAAAAAACTTATAGCTATTCCCAGTTGGGCCGTCCAGCTGAATATCTGGATATCTACCGAGTTGAGGGAGAGAGAGCAAAATATTCCGTTCTTTATGACAATGTTTCCGGTGGTATTGCCGGTCAACTTTCAAAGGACACGACGATCATTTACAGATTCAACACCGGTATTAATTTCAATCGGGCATTTGTAAGTTTCAAGGAAGTAGCTGGTGGATATTGCGGGGTTAGGGCTTTTTGGTCATACGATGATAAAAATTGGCAGGAGATTCTCGGCGATAACTTTTCCAACCCTAACAATCCGATGAACTTTAAGCAAAGCATCGCCGGTGTCGGCGGAAGCGAAATTTTCTTAAAAATTACTTATGATCTCGAGCGCCAATACAATAAAAAAATTAATTTGTTTGGAATTTCTGATTTAAGCTTAGTAGCGGAGTGATTATGAAGAAGGTAAACAACAAAACAAACTTGCTTCATACTATTTTTGATTTATTGTTGATAATTATTTCATTGGTTATTGCTGTTTATCAATTACTGGAAATTCATAATATTATTGCCTTGTTGATGGTCGTTTGGGTGATCATTCGCGGAACGGATCTGAAAATTTTTTCCTCAGTTGCGATATTGGCTTTTTTTGTTGCTACCCTGTTTTTGTTCGTTAAACGCCCAGATGCTGCTAACAGCGCGGCAATAATTGGTTTTTATGCCCTGGTAATTTCTATGTTGGCGATTTTATTTAATCAAAAAGAGCAATCTTATGACAAAAACTGATAAGAGCGTCTCGGTGATTGTTCCGGTTTTTAATGAAGAGGAGAATATTTATTCTCTTTATTTGGAACTGAAA
>JAQVJM010000003.1 GCA_028695135.1 Candidatus Moraniibacteriota bacterium
TAAGCTGATGGTCGGGGGTTCGAATCCCTCACGGCGCACGATACTTTTCTGCCACGATTCCGCCTCTTAAAATAAGAGGCTTTTAAATTAAGCTCAGGTTGTGGAGCTGATAGCGCAAGCTATCAGGGATTTCAATGAATTTTTAAAAATCTATTTTTTCTAGATTTTTTTTTATTTTTATAATATAATTAAGAAAAAGAAATAATATGAAAAAATATTTTTTTAACGCAGTGCTTTTATTGACAGCCATGATTTTCTCCGGCTGTTCGCTGGCAGGAGGCGGTGCCACCACAGGAACAATGGGGGGAGTTATGAGATCCGCGGATTATGGAAGCAGTTGGGAGATGAAAAATAAGGTAGACGAAAAAAGAAGCATTTCTTCAGTCGATGTTCTTTCCATAGCGACAGATCCTTTGGAAATGAATAAGATATATCTAGGAACCAAAAAAAACGGCATCCTCATATCCAAAGACAACGCTGAATCATGGGAAAGTCTCAGCTTTCCTGCCGTAAATAATGTTTATGGGTTGGCAATAAATCATTTTGATCCTTCAATCATATTCGCTTCATGTTCATTGGAGGGACGGGGAAAAATATTTAAAACTCAGGATAGCGGAGAAAATTGGGAAGAAATTTATACTGAGCCTTCAAAAGGAACTTATATAACCGCCATGTCGTTAAATAAAAACAATCCCGGGGAAATATTCGTAGGAACCAATAAGGGAGTAATATTAAAAAGCGTTGACGGAGGAATAAGCTGGAACAACCTATATTCTTCGGATGGCGCGGTAGCCAAGATTATTTTTAGCGAAGATAGCGAAGGCAGAGTATATTTTTTGATATATCAAAAAGGCATTTTTGTTTCTGACAGAAACGGAGAAGAATTTAAAAAATTATCCATTATCAACAAATCAGTGGGCGCTCCCGAGATATATTCGATCGAAGTTGATAAGAATATAGAAGGGGTTATTTATGTCGGTACCAATAAAGGTCTCTTTAAAAGCTTTGATTTTGGAGAAACTTTTGAAGAGCTTGATACCATAGCGAGTTCCAGAGAATTTCCAGTAAGGGCAGTCGCGGTAAATCCTTTTAATCCCAGTGAAATAATTTATAGCGTGGCGCAGGCCATGTATCGATCCGTGGACGGAGGAGAGGAATGGTCAACTTTTCAGCTCGGAAGCGTAAAAAATGTTTCGCAAATAGAATTTAATAAAAACAACCCCGGTGTTGTCTTTGCTGGATTGAGAAATTTTTAGATAATAATTTAATTTAATTCGAATTTTTTCGGATTAAAATCAAAAAATTTTATGTATAAAAAGGCAATTGAAGGAAAAAAGGAAGAGATGGAAGGAACAATTGAGCATTTTAAGGAAGAAATGGCCAAAATAAGAACCGGAAGAGCTAATCCGGGAATAATCGAAGACTTATTGGTCGATTATTACGGTACCAAGACTCCCCTTAAACAGGTGGCTAATATAAATGTTCCCGAACCTAGGACTCTTCTTATCCAGCCTTGGAGCATCGATAGCTTGGCCAATATTGAGGCGGCGATAAAATTATCAGATCTCAATCTGAGTCCCAATAATGACGGAAAGGTTATCCGGATAAATATTCCTCCGCTTAATGAGGAAAGACGAAACGAATTGGTTAAAATGCTCAATAAAAAAGCCGAGGAATCAAGGATTGCCATAAGAAATATCCGTGAAGAAATTTGGCAGGAAATCCAGGATATGGAAGAGAAGGGAGATATAGCCGAAGATGATAAATTTAGAGGAAAGGAAAGGCTTCAGGAGGTTGTGGATGAATACAATAAAAAGATTGATGAGTTAAGAGAGAAAAAAGAACAGGAAATAATGACAGTATAGTTGAGGTTGCAGGTAGTCGGTAGTTGATCGCCATGGTCAATTCTATCCACTTGCCCTGCTTCGATAATTCGAAGTATTGAATTGAAGTATTTTGTTTTCTTTGATGATAAAACATTAAAAAACTAACTTGCTAAAATATTAATTTGATTTACATGGAGACGATCCAATCAATTGTTTTGGGAGTGGTTCAGGGATTGGGAGAATTTCTTCCCATATCTTCAACAGCACATTTGGTCTTAGTGCCATTTTTTACCGGCTGGGAAGATCCAGGACTGGCTTTTGATGTAGCTCTCCATGCCGGAACCCTTCTAGCGGTCCTGGCCTACTTTTGGAAAGATTGGATCGTGATTTCTCAGCTGACGCTGGGAAGTGTTTCGAAATTAAAAATTGAAAATTCAAAGTCGGCTTTAGATGAAGAAAATTCTGATTTTGAAAAAGAATATCCTAATGATATTCTCTGGTTGCTTATTGCGGCTACGATTCCCGGGGTTTTAGCCGGATATTTTCTAGAAGATCTTGCCGGTTCGGTTTTTCGCAATCCATGGATGATTGTTTTTACATTGTCTTTTTTCGGGTTCCTTTTGTATTTGTTTGATAAATATATGAAACAAAGGAAAAATATTGGAAATATAGGCTTTAAAGAGGCTATCATAATCGGATTGTCCCAGGCAATAGCAATTATCCCCGGAGTTTCTCGTTCTGGAGTAACGATAACTGCCAGTCGGGCATTAGGATTGGACAGGGTAAGCTCGGCCAGATTTTCTTTCTTACTATCCACTCCGATAATTTTTGGAGCGACGGTAAAACAATTTCCCTATATTCTCAATAATGGGGTTGACGGATCGCTGATCTGGGGGGTAGTCGTTTCCGCCGTAAGCGGATATCTGGCCATAAAGTATCTCATTAAATTTGTCCAAAAATCCAGCTATAAAATATTCTTTTGGTATAGGTTGGTGCTGGCGTCTATTATAGTCCTATTCATTTATATCGGGTAATTTATTCGTTAAAGATTGGCTTTTTTCATTATTTAAGCTATCATTAATAAAAATAATCAGTTTTAATTTTTTTATATTATGACAACAGTAATAATTTTTATCTTAATTCTGGGTGTTTTGATTTTTGTCCATGAGCTGGGGCATTACATCATAGCTATAAGAAACGGGATAAAAGCGGAGGAATTCGGTTTCGGTTTTCCGCCAAGAATCTTTGGTGCGGTCAAAGATGAGAATACCGGAAAATTCAGGTTCATATTCGGTGACAAAAATATAAAATCCGAAAATACGGTTTTTTCTCTCAACTGGATACCGCTGGGAGGCTTCGTAAAAATAAAGGGAGAAAACAGGGAAAATAATGATAAGGACAGCTTTTCTTCAAAAGAACCTTGGACAAGAATAAAAGTTTTAGTAGCGGGAGTGATGATGAATTTTTTATTGGCCTGGGTCTTATTGGCTGTGGTTTTTAATCAAGGAGCATCACAATCCATAAGCGACGACGATAAGATCAAGGGAGCCAGGGTGCAGATTTCTCAAGTAGCTAAAGGATCTCCCGCTGAAGCTTCGGGAATTGCCATTGGCGACGAGGTCCAGAAAGTTTGTGATGCTAATGGGGTCAAATGCAAATATATAAGCAAAGTCGAAGAATTAAAAAGTTTTATAGACGGAAATAAAGGAGAAGAAATAAGGTTTTTTATAAACAGAGGAGGAGAAGGTTTGGTTCTGGCCAGTGTTCCTAGAGAAAATCCTCCGGAAGGAGAGGGTTCGCTGGGAGTTCAACTCACCAGAACTGCTCTTATTAGCTATCCTTGGTATGAGTCTTTAGGCAAAGGATTATTTGCCGTTTTTGATATTACCTGGCTGATCATAACCACTCTGGGCGGGCTTTTGGTTAATCTTTTTATGGGCGCCAAGCCATCAATTGACGTAGCCGGACCGATCGGGATCGCTTTTATGACAAAACAGGTGGCTGTTTTGGGATGGGTTTATATTTTGCAGTTTACCGCTATTTTGAGCATAAATCTGGCTATAATCAACGCTTTCCCTTTTCCGGCGCTGGACGGAGGAAGAATCATGTTTATTATTATCGAAAAAATAAAAGGATCTCCGGTGAGCCATAGGATTGAGCAGATAGCCCATACGGCCGGATTCGGACTGCTAATCCTTCTTATGATAGTTGTTACCTTTCATGATTTTATCCAGTTTCAGATAGTGGATAAGATAAAAGAATTTTTTTAGGAAGTATTGATTAAAGATGTAGCACGAAATGACGGTCGTCATAAGATGCGACATTTTTGCAAATATAATTTTATATGGCTGGGAAAGTTTTTTAAATAAAATTAAGACATTATGAAACAATCGAAACTTTTTACCAAAACTCAAAAATTCGCCCCCAAAGACGAAGTCAGCAAGAATGCTCAATTATTGATCAGAGCCGGTTTTGTCCATAAGGAGATGGCCGGGGTTTATTCTTTTTTACCTTTGGGATTGAGGGTTATTGAAAAAATAAAGAATATTATCAGAGAGGAATTGAATGCTATAGGAGCCGTTGAGATGGAGATGACAGCGCTTCAAAAAAGCGAAACTTGGGAAAAAACCGGCAGATGGGACGATAAGATTGTTGATGATTGGTTTAAAACCAACTTGAAAAACGGGACTGAATTAGGTCTTGCTTTCACGCACGAAGAACCTCTTACCAACATAATGAAAAGTTATATTTCTTCCCATAAAGACCTTCCCAAATATGCTTATCAGTTCCAAACCAAATTTAGGAATGAATTAAGGGCAAAGTCCGGAGTGCTTAGAGGAAGGGAATTTCTAATGAAAGATCTCTATAATTTTTCTTTGAACAAAAAACAGCACGAGGAATTTTATGAAAAGATGAAAGAAGTTTATATGAGAATATTTACAAGAATCGGTATCGGAGATAGGACTTTTTTGACGATGTCTTCCGGAGGATCATTTTCTAAATATTCTTTCGAATTTCAGACTGTCACAGATGCTGGCGAAGATATAATTGTACTTGATAAGGAAAAAAGAGTATCCATAAATAAAAGCGATTTCAGCGAGGAACTTCTTAAAGATTTCGGAATTGATAAGGATAAGATGAATTTTAAAGAAGTAAAAGCAGCAGAGGTAGGCGATATTTATACTTTGGGAGAGAAATATTCCAAGGCTTTAGGACTTACATATAAAGATGAAAATGGAGAAGAAAAAAATGTCTATATGGGATCATATGGGATAGGCGTGCCAAGGATTATGGGGGTTGTAACTGAGATTTTCAATGACGAAAAAGGAATTATCTGGCCGGAATCTGTTGCGCCATTTCGTGTCCATTTAATTTCTCTTAATAAAAACGAGGAAGCGGAGAAGATTTATAATGACTTGACCGGAAAAGGAGTCGAAGTCTTTTATGACGACAGAAATGCGCGTCCGGGAGAAAAATTCGCCGATAGCGACTTAATTGGAATTCCTTATCGCGTGGTTGTGAGCGAAAAATCTCTGGAAAAAGGCGGAGTCGAAGTCAAAAAAAGAGACAGAGAAGAAAGCAAAATCGTGAAGGTCGAGGAACTGTTAAAAAATTTCGCGTAATACGTAAATCATGTTTTTGTGCGGAATATATTTCACATAAGAAAGAGCTATTAAAAATATCGTTCCGTTCCGGTTTTAAATAATAAGGTTGTTGGTTTTTTGTTTAAAAATATCTTTTTAAATGGATATTTTTTATCTGTTATAAATGTTTCAGTGCATTGAAGCTTTCAGGTGAGTATGTTCCCCGGTTATTTAATAAATTTCGGCCTTATTTTGAGCCTGATATTCTGCTTAAGAAAAGAAGGTTTGAATCTCTTCACTTATCCTGATTTTCGGTATATAATTATATCATAAAATATTTATAATCCGAGCTATTTGGGCGCATTTGTGTAAATAGTGTCTCTTTATAATTAAATGCAAGAAATAATAATTTCCTGGTTTTCCGGAATGCCCAGGGAGCTGGCTGTTTTTTTGATGTCCATGCTTCCGGTAACGGAACTTAGGGCTTCTATTCCCATAGGGATATTGAAATATGACCTTGCGCCTATGAGTACCTTTATTTGGTCAGTTTTAGGAAATACTCTTTTGGGAGCGTTGACGGCTCTGCTTATTACGCCTGTCACAAAGCTTATAATTGAAAAAATAAGCTTTTTGGATAAAATTTGGCAGAAATATATCGGGAGACTTCATGATAAACACAAAGAAAAATTTGAAAAATGGCAGGCCTGGGCCCTGGTTTCATTCGTGGCGATCCCTTTGCCGATGACAGGAGCTTTCAGTGGAGCGGTAGCTGCTTCCATTTTTAAGATAGAGATAAAAAAGACCGTGCCACTGATCTTTCTAGGCTGCTTGATTTCAGGGATAATAGTCACTTTTATGACGCTAGGGTTTACTTTATAAAAAATAAAAATATGAATAAATTAGCGGTAGGAAACATAAAAATGAATATTATTTCGAAGATCGAAAGAGATAATTATTTGAAAATTCTTCGCGATAAGTTGAAAGGAAAAACTTTCGAAGAAACCTCCATAATTATCTGTCCTCCGGCGGTCCATTTGGAATATTTCTCAGAAAAAATAAAAAAAGGAAATATTTTTTGGGGAATACAAAACGCGCATTGGGAAAATTCCGGCTCTTATACTGGAGAAATTTCTCCTGCCATGGCCAAAGAAATGGGAGCGGATTTTGAAATTATCGGCCATAGTGAAAGAAGATCTAATTTTGGAGAAACCAATGATATGGTCAACAAAAAAATATTTTCCGCTTTCAAAAACAATCTTATTCCTATAATGTGCATAGGAGAGAATATCGATGAAAGAAAGTCCGGAGAAACCAAGAAAGTCGTGCTGAATCAAATATTGGAAGGGCTGAAAGATTTAACAAAATCCAAAGTTTCCAAGATGATAATAGCTTATGAGCCGGTTTGGTCCATAGGTACTGGAGAAACTCCTAGGGGAGAAGAAATAATGGGCGTAAGGATTCTTATCCAAAAAATTTTAGCGGACCAATTTGGTCTGACTATCAAACAAATGCCCAAGATATTGTACGGAGGATCGGTGGATTATAAAAATGCCAGAGAAGTCTGTCTGAGCGCGGGAATGGATGGAGTTTTGGTCGGAGGGGAATCGTTGTATCCGGATTCGTTCATAAAAATAGCGGAAATCTTAGAAGATAAAATTTAACAAAAAACGATTTAATAAAACTAAAAATATATCGATTCGCATTATTTGCATATTATCAAATTAGCATTTATTCGCGGATTAGCATCAATCTTATGTTAGTAAAAGTAAAAGACATATTGGATAAAGCCAATAAAGAATATTATGCGGTGGGCGCTTTTAATACGACGAATTTGGAAACCACTCAGGCGATTTTGGAAGCGGCTAAAAATATGAAATCTCCTATCATAATACAGATTACGGAAAAGACGATGAATTATGCAGGGGGGAGGGCGATATTTAATATTATAAAAAACTTGTCTGAATTTTATTATGAAGAAATTCCGGTAGGCGTTCATTTGGATCATGGAAAAAGTCTTGAAATAATAGAGAGGGCTGCGGAAATAGGAATTGATTCGGTAATGTACGACGGATCAAGAAAAAAATATTCCGACAATTTAATGATGACTAAAAAAATCGCTGAATTTTGCAGAGAAAAAGGAATAAATTTACAGGCTGAGCTGGGAAATGTTCCTTATATGAAAGAAACCGGAGCCAAAGAAATCGATTGGGACGAATATATGACCGATCCGGATCAGGCTGAAGAATTCGCCAGAGAAACGGAAGTGGATGCTCTAGCTGTGGCGGTTGGAAACGCTCATGATTTTGCCAAGGAAAGAAAGGAGCCTGATTATGAGAGGTTGGCGGAAATCAACAGAAGGCTCAATATGCCCCTCATAATGCATGGTGCTTCGGATTGGGACGCCGACAAAGTCAGAGAGGCCGTAAAAAACGGAATTAATTGTTTTAATGTAGATACTGCGATAAGAGTAGCTTTTATTTCAAGTCTGTCGGAAACGGTTGACGGAGAAAACAGCGTTGTTTCTTATGATATAAGGGAACATTTAGGAAAGGCCAGGGATGCGGTAAGTATGGTTGTTGAGGAAAAAATAAAGATTTTTGGCAGTGCTGATAGGATATAAAAAGCATCAGACTAAAAATCCTAAATTTCGGACAATATAAAAATCAAAAAACAAAACATATAAAATCTTGAAGTCATATTTTGAAAACGAGGATCTATTTGGAATTTTTGATACCGAGACGAGTGAAGCCTGATAAGCTGAGAGTGTTTAAATGAGTCTAATTGTTAATTAAATGAAGATATTAGTAGTGGCTCCGGTGCCTTTTTTTGTTGACAGAGGAACCCCGATGCGCATATTGGAGGAAGCTTTAGCTTTGGAAAAAAAAGGATTTTCCATCGATATGGTTTCTTATCATTTGGGAAGAGACATAAAAACGGTCGCGCCAGAGACAAAGATAAAAAATTTTCGCATTAGAAAAATAATGTTTTGGTATGATAAGGAAGAAGCCGGACCTAATTGGCAAAAAATAGTTTTGGATATTTTTTTAGTTTGGAAAACAGTGAAGGTTGCTTTTTTGAAAAAACCAGATATTATTCATGGGCATTTGCATGAAGGGGTGTTGATAGGATGGATGGCAAAAAATATCCTTTTTTGGAGAAAAATGAGATTAGTCGCTGACTTTCATGGAGAGTTGGTAAGCGAAATGGAGTCGCATGGATATTTGAAGGGAGGAATTATCAAGAAGGCTTTTTCCTTTTTAGAGAGGGTTATTTTTTCTCTCGGAGACAGGACTATCGTCAGTTCCGTGGAACTTAAGGACAAGATTAATAACTTTAAAAGAAGAGATGAAATAGCGGTCGTTTTGGACGGAGTGAATGTCGATAGATATGATTTAAACAAAAAAAATAAAATTAGAGATGGAAAATTGGGAGTGATTTATTCGGGAGCGTTTGTGGAAAATAAAGGAATAAGCTTGCTGCTTAACTCCATAACAGAAATTTTTCGAGAAAAACATGAAGGCATCCATTTTATTCTGGCCGGAAGTCCGGTTGAAAATATAAGCGGATTCATAAAGAAAAATAATTTGGAAAAAATGGTGGAAATAGTGAGTCCGTTAGAATATAAGAATCTTCCGGAAACCAATATGAAAGGCGACATTGCGGTTGATCCAAAGACTTCTGAAACAGGCCAGGCCAGCGGAAAGATTCTCCAATATATGGGAGCCGGACTCCCGGTGGTATGTTTTGACAGGAAGAATAATCGTAAATATCTGGGGAAAGCGGGGTATTATGTTTCAGATAAGACTTCCCGAGGCATAACCGAAGGCATTTTACATCTTTTTCGAAATCCGGATAAGATCGAAATGATGTCAAGAATTTCCAGAAAAAGGGCGGAGAAATTTTCATGGGAAAATTCAGCGGAAAAAATAATAAATATTTATAACAAGATAAGATGAAAAAAAGATTGAATATAGCGGTATTTGCGATTGTGGCCTTTTTATTGCTGGTCGGAATATTTTTTATTATAAAGAATACAAATAAGGTTTCTCTGATTTCGACGTCGCTGTCCGCGGTTACAAATGTTGTCAAGCTTCTTCCGATAAAAGAAGACACAAAGAAAGAGATTGAAACAATTGACGCTCTTGCCAAAGAACTTACCAAAAAAGACGGAAAAGAAAGAAAATTTTTAATCTTACTTCAGAATAATATGGAGCTTCGTCCGGGAGGAGGATTTTTGGGACAGTATGCCGTCATAAAGATTAAAGACGGAAATGTCACGGAAAATTATTTCGAGGATGCCAATCTTTTGGATCAAAGGATAAACGCAAAAATTCCGGCGCCTTATCCTTTTGAAAGGATGATGAGTATAAAGAAGTGGAAATTTCGCGATTCTAATTTTTCTCCGGATTTTCCTACCAACGCGGAAAGAGCAAAATATTTTTACCGTTTGGCAGGGAAAAGCAGTGATTTTGACGGGGTTATAGCGGTCAATGCCGACACTTTCAACAGAGTTTTTTCCCTAACCGGACCAATTGCGATTCCGGGGTATGACGTTGTCTTAAATAGCGATAACGCTACTCTGGAATTGGAGGAAATCGTGGAAAAAAAATATATTATGGATGAGACTCTGGACACCCAGAACAGAAAAGCTGTGATGAAAACCCTTACTGATACCATCGTGAAAAAATTGTCAGGTATTGAAAATATTCCCAAGATTTCCAATTTTGTCTTGGAAGAGCTTCGCAATAAAGATGTGATGCTCAATTTTGAGGATCAAAACCTCCAAAGAATGATTGAAGAAGCGCATTGGGCGGGAGGGGTTTCCGATGATTGGTCAGGCGATTACCTTATGATAGTAGATGCTAATATGGGAGCGCTCAAGTCGAACTATTATGTGAAAAGAAGCATGGAATATAATGTCGATCTGACCGGAGAAAAGCCTATGGCAGAACTGAAAATTTTTTACAGGCATGAAGCCAGGTACGGAGATTGGAGAACTAGCGACTATCATTCTTATTTTCGTGTTTATGCTCCGCAAGGATCGAATTTGTTGGAGAGAGAAATGGTGAGTTATCCTTACATACAAGAGGAATTCAATAAGACTTATTTTGGATTTTTGCTCCATGTTTTGATAAACGGAAAGACTGATGTCAGGGTGAAATACGAGCTTCCTGAAAAAGTGAGAGAAGATGGATACCGACTCTTAGTTCAGAAACAATCCGGAATGGGGGATGTTCCGTTTAAAATAATGGTTAAAACGGACAAGGGAGAATTTTCTCATGAAGAAACGCTTAAAAAAGATTTGAAATTTGAATTAAAATAAATAAGATGAAACTTATCCTTATAAAATTCGGGAAAGCGATAATGACCATTAGAAAGAACGGCATAATTAAAGGCGGAAAAAGAGTTTGGGAGTATTTATTTATTTTTATAAAATCCTTTTTTGGCGCCAGAGAAGGAGAGATCTTGTTTATTACTGGAGGCGTGGGAGATAGCGCCCATTATCGCTCATATAATGTGGCTGAGGAATTGGAACTTCACGGATTTAGGTGTTCCGTAATGATTCAAGACAATCCCTTGATCTATCGTTATGCGAAAAAATTTAGTATTTTCGTTTTTCAAAAAACAGTTGCAACGCCTACGCTGGAGAAGCTGATTAAAAAAATCAAAGAAGAAAAGAAGGAAATTATTTTTGAAACGGACGATCTGATATTTGATGAAAAATATCTTCACCAGATGGATTATTGGAAGCAGATGGATCGATTTACCAAAAAGCAATATGTCGGAGGACAGGGAAGTGAAATTCTGAATGACCCCTATGTCAGAATTTGCACCACCACCACCAATTTTTTGAAAAACAAGCTAGAAGAAATGAAAAAAAGAGTTTTCCTTGTGCCGAACAAAATCTGCAATAAAGAATTGGAAATAGCCAATAATATATATGAAACGAGGAATAAATCAGCAAGAAAAAGAGGTTGTGTTTCCATCGGTTATTTTAGCGGAACTATAAGCCATAATAAGGATTTTGCTGAAATAACCGATGTCCTTTTGGATCTATTGGATAAATATTCAAATCTCAGGCTGGTTTTGGCAGGACCGCTCGATATCGAAAATAAATTAAATAGATTTAAAGAAAGAATAGATAAATTGCCGATGGTTTCAAGAGCCAAGCATTATGTCAATGTTTCGAGCGTTGATATAAATGTTGTCCCGTTGGAGATTGATAGCGATTTTTGTCAAGCCAAATCAGAATTAAAATTTTTCGAGGCCGGAATTTTGGGCGTGCCGACGGTGGCAACCGCCACGCAAACTTTTAAAGAAGCCATAGATGAAGGCGTGGACGGGTTCTTGGCTTCTAACAGCGAAGAATGGAAAGAAAAGTTGGAGAAACTTATCACGGATGCCGATTTTAGAGGCAAGATGGGCGAAAAGGCCCGCCGAAAAGCCTCGGAAAAATATACCAATAGGAATAGCGAAAATGAGGAATATTATAGCTATTTGAGGAGCAAGATAGTCAGATAATTTTATACGAATTACGAATTTTTCGTGCTTGCTGACAGGAAGGAAAAACTATGAAAGAATTATTTTTTTCAATGTTGATCCATAATTCGTAGATATCGTCATATTTTACTTTTGTTTTTAAATTAGTTAAAATATACATATGAGGAAATTCAGGAAAAAAATAAGAATTATTTGGATAATTATTTCCTTGCTGGCTGTCGTATCGATGATAGGTTTTTTGTTAGCTCCAGCTTTTATCGGATATTGATTTATTCAAATGCGTTTATTTATAGTCTTTCTACTTTCCATAATTATCTTAGGCGCAGGCGTTTTCTTTTCAATGCCGGCTTTTAAGGAAATGCGTCGATCTAAGGCTATCGAAAAAGAGATCGAAGAGCTTAGGGACGAAGCAGAGAGGATAGGATCCGACAATAACTTTTTAAGGGAACAGATAGAATATTTAAAATCCGATCACTATAAGGAAAGATTAGCCAAAGACAAGCTTAATTTAAAAAATCCGGGGGAACAAGTAGTAGTTGTCCAGCCTGGCGGAAAGTCGGCAGATACGTCTGAAGATCGAAGAGAATCTGAAAATTTTGAAGAAGAAAGCTATAAAGAAGAAATTTCAAATTTTAAAAAATGGTTGAGATATTTTTTTAATTAGTATGGCGGATAAAAAAGAAAAAAAAGAGATAAAAAATATAAAATTAAGCACAATTCTTATTGGTGTTGCTGTTTTTATATCCATTCTAATGATAATTTCATCCGTAATCGTATACGGGTTTGGCGACAGGGTTTCTTTTTCCAAAAACATAAGTTCTGTTTTTCCTATGCCTGCAATCATAATCGATAAAACAATAATTATCACTACCAAGGAAATAAATTCCAATCTTAATTCTATCGAGAGATTCTATGAAAGCCAGGATTTTTCTTCTATAGGACTAAGAGTTGATTTTAAGACAGAAGAAGGAAGGAAAAGATTGAAAATAAGAGAAAAAGAACTTATCAATAAGATGATTGAAGATAGGGTTATTGAAAAAATAGCCAAGGAAAAAGGGATTTTTATCTCCAATAAACTTGTGGATGAAAGTGTAAGCAGAAAAATAAGCGAGTATGGAGGCGAGAGCGCTATAAAAGATAATCTGAAAAATCTTTATGGATGGTCGCTGGATGATTTTAAGAAAAAAGTCGTAAGGCCTGGTTTATATAAGGAAGAGCTGGAAAAATGGTTTGCCGAAGATGAAAAGAGAGAAGAAAATGAGGCTGCTAAAAAAATGGCGGAAGAATCTCTGGAAAGTCTGTCTTCAGGAAAAGGCTTCGCGGAAGTTGCCAAAGAAAAATCCTTAGGTTCAAATGCAAAATCGGGCGGCTATCTGGGATGGTTTAGGGAGGAATATATTGCTGATGAACTTATCCCTGCAGTTTCTTCTTTGGAGGAGGGAAAAATAAGCAAGGTTATCGAGAGCAGGCAAGGTTACCATATAGTAAAGCTTGAGGGCAAAAAAACCGATGAGGATGGCGCGGCGCTATTTGGTATAAGCCAGATTTATTTTCCCAAGGCTTCATTTGCCGATTGGATAAGTGAAGAAATAAAGAGAGTAAACGTCAATATATTAATAAGCGGATATGATTGGGAAAGTAGAACGGGTATGGCGGTTTTTAGTGACAAAGAAATGGAAAAATTTGAAGAAAGAGTCCTGAAAGAGAATATCGAGGATGTCTCACTATTGTCAATTTGATGATATTAGTTGTATAATTTCATCATATAAAAATTTATTTAATAATTAATATTTCTGAGGACGCTTATAGTCGTTATCGGAAAAAAATATGGTCAAAGTAAAAGTCGATGAAAACTTATGTATAGGGTGCGGCACGTGTGAAGCGCTTTGCCCCAACGTTTTTAAAGTTGATATGGAAACGGGAAAATCGAAAGTTATTGCTGATGAATGCGGAGACTGCAACTGCCAAGAGGCTATTGATAGCTGTCCGGTTAGTGCCATTTCGATGGTCAAAGAGGGGGAGTAAAAAAATTTCTTCCAGTTAGCCGATAGTCGAATATCTTATCTGGAGTTTTGCTAATTAAATTTTTTCCGACATTTTTCGAGATGTTTTTATATATACCTGCTATATTTCAGGCAATACTATTTATCCTGAGCTTGGAGCTGCTAGCTTTTTATAGCAGATTTTTTTGGCTTTTTTTTGCTATATTCCTGGTAATCTCATTTGCTGGATTCAGAATAGTGATAAAAAAATGGTCATTTTGGTATCTTTCAATATTATTTTTTCTTTCTGTTTGGACTATTATTCACCTGATTGATAACCACTCTGAAAAGCATGTTTTTATCTTATTGAGTTCCATAATTTATTATTTCCTTCTTCTGGGAATATACAGATCCGAAAAAAACATAAAAGATCAGACTGCCAGAGGCATAATCTCAATGGTTCTAATGGCTTCCTTTTTCCTGTTTTTTTCCGCCAGTTACGGAATTTATCTTAATTTCAGAATTTCTTCGTGGATATTAATGCTGTTTTATTTTTTTAATGTAGCGGTGCTGAGCTATCAATATTTTACCATTATAGAAAGACGGAAAAAGAGAATAGTATTGATTTACAGCCTTATCTTGGGGTTAGCCATGCTTGAAATGGGATGGATTGTTAATTTTTGGCCATTCGGATATCTGACCACCGGTTTCATTCTGTTAATGTTTTATTACATCCTGTGGGATCTCGTCCAAAGTTATTTTTTGAGAAGGCTTTCTAAAAAGAAGGTTTTTGTCAATCTGATAATTTTTATTTCTATTTCGACTATGGTTCTCTCGAGTTCCAGATGGCTTCCGGCAATATAATCTTTTAAAAAAAATAGTTAATTACTATAAATTATGTTAAAGAAAAAAATAATCAAATGGCTGGTGATAGGATTAATGATGTTTATCGTGGGAGGTTTTGGAGGATTTATATTCGACAGATATCTCATGCCTTTTTTAGGGAGTTGCAGATTTTTTTCCAAATATGATTTTTTACAAGGAAGCGGAAAGAACACCACCATAATAAGAGAAACCGAAAGAGTCGTGGTCAAGGACGATAATTCAGTAAACGAGCTGGCTTCCTCGGCGGCACAGTCCGTAGTGGACGTTTTTGCCATAACGGATATTCAAGAAAACGCTTTTTCATCGAAATCGGATCAAAAAGAAGGAAAAAGAGGAGCTGGGACTATCCTGACTAATGATGGAGTCGTCGTCACCCATAAAAACAATGTTTTTGAAGATGAAAGTTCCAAATATTACATAACTATTTTTGATGGAAATGTTTTCGAGGCTAATTTGATAGGAGTGGATAATTTTTCCGATCTGGCTTTTTTGCAAGTGGAAGGAGTAAATCTATCAGCTGTTCCTTTTGCCAATTCTGACGATGCTATAATAGGAAAAAAGGTCATTGCTCTCGGACGTTCTTTTGGAAGCCATCAAGTGAGCATAGCGGAGTCCATATTGAGCGATTATAATGAAATTTTCAATTTGGCGGGCAAGGAGCTGTCTTCCTCCGAAAAATTAGAAGGAGTTTTTAATTTAAGTTTTAATGTTAATGAGAACTATGTAGGCGGTCCAATAGTGGATTATAATGGGGAACTGATCGCTATTACGTCTTTTGTTGATTTTGATAATGAAAAAGAGTATTTTCAAATACCTTCCAATAAAGTAAAAAATTCCATGAACAAAATATTCTCCGGCGAAGCGGAAAATTCCGCCAAGCTAGGGGTTTATTATATATCTATCGATGATTATTTTTCCCGATTAAGCAGTCTTCCGATAAAGGAAGGCGCGATAATTTATTCCTCTTCCGGAAAACAGGGACTGGCTGTTATTTCCAATAGTCCGGCGGAAAAAGCAGGCATAAAAATAAATGACATCATAGTTTCTATAAACGGAGAAAAGATCGATCTGAAAAATCCTTTATCCAGTATAATCAACAAGCATAAGGTCGGAGATAGGATCCAGATGGAAATATTAAGAGGAAATAAAGAGATGGATCTGGATGTCCAGCTTTAGATATGTATTTGGCATTTTTTATGTTAAAATTGAAAGGAAGGTTTCTAAATTAGTACGATTGGAAAAATAGAATTTTTATGGCAAAAAGAAAGAAAAACAAAGAGGAAAATTTTAAAGAAAAAGACGAAAATAAGGTCCCGATAAACCTTAAAAGCGATGTAAAAAGAGGAATAGCGGCTGTTTTTTTGTTTCTCATGTCTGTTCTTTCTGTCTTCGGATTTGTTGGCGCCGGCGGTAATGTCGGTGAGATTTTAAACAAGTTGGGGGGATTCATTTTTGGATGGGGAAAATGGCTTTTCCCTTTTGCGTTGGCCTTATCCGGAATAGTTCTTCTTTATAGAAAAAAAACTTATTTTTACGTTTTAAAAATAATAGGACTCTCCATAATTTTTTTAAGTTTTCTAGGATTTTTCCACATTTTTTACGAAGAAAAATTCTTTTCGGAAATAGCCAGAGCCGGACAGGGCGGGGGATATGTAGGATATTTAGTGGCATTTCTGCTCATAAAATTTACCAGTAAGGCAGCTGGAATCATAATACTTATGTCTTTTCTGGCGATAGGAATAATGGTAGCTTTCAATCTTTCTGTTTTTGAATTCATATCAAAATTTATAAAGAAGGAAAAAAGCGAAGCGGAAAAAGATAATGAACTGGAAAAAGGATCCTTAGAAGAAGACAGCAGCCAAGCAATGGAAGATGAAAAAGAAAATAAAAATAAAAAAGAAGAAGAGGAGGATTTAAAAAACAACATAAAAGAAATCAAGTTCGTTGAGGGTCCCAGGGATGAGGATAATTGGGATGATGAAGAAAGCGACAGCGAATACGGATATGAAAGCGCTAGAAGTCTTGATGTTTCCAGAAAAAGCAAAAAGAAAAATAAGCTGGTATCTACGGGGAAAAATTCTATGGAGCACTGGAAAATTCCTCCGTTGGATCTGCTTGATGATCCAAAAGGTGAAATTAACAGTGGAAATGTAGAAGAGAATATAGAGATCATAAAAGACACTTTTTCAAATTTCGGAATAGAATTGGAAACGGGAGGAGTAAAGGTGGGGCCTATGGTTACCCAATATAGTTTTAGGCCGGCGGTCGGAGTGAAATTGAGCAAAATAGTGGCTCTGAGCGACGATCTGGCTTTAGCTTTGGCGGCTCCTTCGATAAGGATAGAGGCGCCTATACCGGGCAAGTCTCTTATAGGGATAGAAGTTCCGAATAAAGAAGGCGTTATTGTAAGATTGAAAGAAATATTGAAAAGCGATGAATTTTATGATAATGAAAATAATCTGAAACTGGCGTTGGGAAAAGATATAGAAGGTAATTATATTGTAAGCAGTTTGGAAAAAATGCCTCATTTGCTTGTGGCGGGAGCAACCGGAGCGGGAAAAAGCATCTGTATAAATTCTCTTATCCTGTCGCTTCTTTATCAATATTCTCCGGATGAGCTGAAAATGATATTGGTTGATCCTAAAAGAGTCGAATTATCTCGCTTTAATAAAATTCCTCATCTATTGGCAGACGTTATCGTCGATAATAACAAGGTGGTGAATGCTCTGAAATGGGCAGTGGGAGAGATGGAATCAAGGTACAAGATTCTTGAAGATGTAGGATCGAGAGATTTGGAATCGTATTATGTAAAATTCTCTCAAGGTGTCAAAAGGAAATATCTCGATCCGGATACCGGGGAAAAAGTAATCGAAGATCTAAAAAAACTTCCTTATATAATAATAATAGTAGACGAACTGGCCGATATCATGGTTGCGTATGGTAAAGAAGTGGAGGGTCTTATTATGCGGCTAGCGCAGATGTCGCGAGCCGTGGGAATCCATCTTATCATTTCCACCCAAAGGCCGAGCGTTAACATCATAACCGGAATAATAAAAGCCAACATACCTTCGAGAATCGCCCTCCAGGTCACTTCCCAAGTGGATTCCAGAACGATAATCGATATGCGTGGAGCGGAAAAACTTTTAGGAAATGGAGATATGCTTTTCTTGTCATCCAACTCGCCTAAGCCGAAAAGGATCCAGAGCACGTTTGTTTCTGAAAGCGAAGTGCGGCGGGTCGTTGATTTCATAAAGAAGCAATATGCTGGAATGAAGAAAGACTCAAAAGATGTGGAAAAAATAAACCCTGAAGATATAACTAGGGCAAAAATGAACGGCTCTGGAAAATCTTATTCGGGACTTAGCCAGATTGATTTTTCCCAAGCTCCTGAAAATAATGAAACTGACATTCTTTATGAGGAAGCTAAGGATATAGTTAGGGCAACCAGAAAAGCCTCCTCCTCTCTTTTGCAAAGAAGACTAAGGATAGGTTATAATAGGGCGGCGCGTTTGATAGAGGAGCTGGAAGCTAATGGAATAGTCGGTCCGGCGGACGGATCGAAGTCTAGAGAAGTTCTTGCGGGCCCTGAGGAAAAAGGTTCGAATTCCGATAAGATTAATTATGAAAATTCGGAGGAGGACCAGGCTCAGAGGGAGAAATGGGAGGTATAATTGAGTAGAAAGTAGAAAGTAGAAAGTAGAACGCTTAAAGCGCATACTACTTTTTACCTTGCTACCTACTACTTACTACTTAAAAAATGAACGGTTTCAGAAGAACCAAGGTTCATTCTTTGACCTTGGGAGAAAAATTGAGAAATATCAGGAATAATAGAAGAGTGAGCCTTTCCGATATATCCAAAAATACGAGGATTCAGATCGAATACCTGGAATATTTGGAACAGGGAGCTTATGAGAGACTTCCTGCCGATGTTTATGTGAAAGGATTTTTAAAAAGTTTCGCCGAATATCTCAATGTGGACGAGAGAGACTTGATCAGATCTTTTGAAAAGGAAAAAAGTATCCAACAAAACATCAAGGGGGATAGTAAAAAAGAAAATCCGAAAAAAATAAATTTATCCAATTTTTCCATAAACCCTAAAGTTATTTCGATCGTTTTCATGTCGTTATTATTTTTGGGACTATCTTTTTATTTATACAAAAAATTAAATGATTTTGTTTCCATACCGGATCTGGTAATCCTTAATCCCGAAAGCGGATCTATTATCAATGATGATCAAGTAGTGGTAAGCGGAAGAACCGATGCGGGCAATGAAGTTTTTATAAACAATCAGCCGATCCTGGTTGACGAGAACGGATCTTTTCAAGAGAATCTTATACTAAGAAATGGGATAAACATTATTACGGTGAGAAGTATAAACAGATTCGATAAAGAATCTGTGAGAGAGATTTCCGTAGATGCTCAATACGAATCAGAAGATGCTTTTGAAAATGGAGGAGACAGGACTGAAGAAGAGAGTCCTAACCAAGAAGAATCGAACGAAGAGGAAAGTCCGAATCAGGCTGATCCGGAAAAAGTTGATTCGGAAAGCCCGGAAAATTTGGAAAACCCGGAAAATAAAGAAAATTCCGATGTGTCAGGAGAAACAAATTCTACAGAGGAAGAAAGCGTCCCTGTGGATAACCAGCAATAAAATATTTTGACAGAGATAGCGATAGTGATATAATATCACTGTGAGAAGTGAGATAATATAACAATTTAAAAATATGGCAATACAAAAATATGGCAAATAAAAAAACAGAAGAAAAAAATATTAAAGATGAAAGAACTAAAAAAGTGGAAGGCGTTGTTGATGAGATAAAGCAAAAATTCGGCGAAGGAATGATAATGAAATTGGGGGAAGTTAAGAAAGTAGATGTCGCTTCCATCCCCACCGGTTCGGTTTCTTTGGATATCGCTTTGGGGATTGGAGGAGTTCCTCGGGGAAGAGTCATAGAAATATACGGCCCCGAATCATCCGGGAAAACTACCCTATCTCTCCATATCGCCGCTAACGCCCAAAAGGCCGGAGGTACGGTGGCGTTTGTGGACGCTGAGCATGCTATGGATCCGGAGTACGCCAAAAAAATAGGGGTGGACATAGATAATCTCTTAATTTCACAGCCGGATGCGGGAGAGCAAGCTTTGGATATAGTGGAAACGCTTGTTTCCAGTAAGGCGGTGGATGTGATCGTAGTAGACAGCGTAGCCGCTTTGGTGCCAAGAGCGGAGATTGAGGGCGAGATGGGCGATCAGCATATCGGACGCCAAGCCAGGCTGATGTCCCAGGCTCTCAGAAAACTTACTCCGATAGTTGCCAAATCGAACACAATCGTTATCTTTATAAATCAGATAAGGATGAAAATAGGAGTGATGTTCGGAAATCCTGAGACTACTACCGGAGGGCAGGCTTTGAAGTTTTATTCTTCGGTGAGAATAGAAGTGCGGAGAAGCGCGCAGATCAAGAAAGGTGATAAAATTGTCGGAAACAGAGTAAAAGTCAAAGTAGTCAAAAATAAAGTCGCTCCGCCATTTCGGAATACGGAATTTGATATTATGTACAACGAAGGCATTTCCAGGGGCGGGGACCTCATAGATACCGGAGTGGCGCTCGGCGTTGTCAAAAAATCAGGCAATTCATATTCTTTTGAAGATGAAAAATTGGGATTAGGAAGAGAAAAAGCCAAAGAAACATTGAGAGAAAACAAATCTTTATTCAATAAAATCGAAAAAGCGGTTTTAAAGACTGCTAAAGAATGATTCACATAAAAGATATTTTACAAAGGTGCTATATAGTAACTTGATGTTTTATGAAAATCAAAGGCTTTGTTATTGGCGGGAAAAATAAGGGAGAAAAGATTGGGTTTCCAACTGTCAATTTAGAATTGGATGAAAAAGTCAGTAAAGATGTGGATCCCGGGGTTTTCTCTGGAAAAGTTTTTATTGATGAAGAGGAGAAAAAAGCCGGGATTTTTATAAATTCTGACAAAAAAATATTGGAAGCGCATATCTTGGATTTTTCCGGAGATTTACGAGGAAGAGAGATTGAGATTGAGATTGATGAAAAGTTGCGGGATGTTATGAAATTTGAAAATGATGAAGAACTGATTGATCAAATAGGAAAAGACGTTGAAAAAGTTAGAGATATGAAGTAAGGTTATAGGAGGATTTAATATATTTCTGGATCCTGGATCAAGTCCGGGACGACAAGTTGCATGTTCACTGGAATAATAAAGAAAGTTTCTATAGTTGAAGAAGTATCCTTCAAAAAAGGAAGTCTTTTTGTCGAGGTTAAAAAACCATCTGGCTGGAAGATTTGGGAAGGAGGAAGTATTTCTATAAACGGAGTGTGTTCTACCGTGAGACGGTTTGATTCCAAAATTTTCGAAGTGGAATATATGCCCGAGACGATAAAAAAGACCACCGTAGGCGGATTCAAGAAAGGAACTGTTGTGAATCTGGAAAAAAGCCTTAAAATGAATGACCTCTTGGACGGGCATTTGGTCCAGGGACATATTGATGCTAGAGGAGAGATAATAGAGAAGAAAAAAGTTAAAGAATCGGAAATTGTCAAAGTCCGGGTGCTCAAAAAATTTATGGTTTTTATCGCTCCCAAGGGATCGGTTTCCATTGATGGGATAAGCCTTACTGTTGTGGATGCCGGAGCGGATTGGTTTACTGTTTCGCTTGTAAGCTATACGATAGAAAATACCAATATGCACGCGCTAAAAGTTGGAGATGAGGTAAATGTTGAAACAGACGTGCTAGCTAAGTATCTGTACAATTTTTATAAACAGCGCAGATAAACGCGGATCTATACGCCGATAAACGCAGATAAAAAAATAATTCTGCGTCATTCCGCGTATTTGTCAGCGCAAATCCGCTTCTACATATATGCAAAGAAAAAACAAGAAAGATAATAAAATAATTGATGGAAAAGATCTAAGAATCGGAATTATTGCGAGCGAATTTAACTGGGACATCGTAGGAAGCATGCTTGAAGGAGCTCTGGATTTGTTAAAAAAAAATAATGTAAAAAAAGAAAGTATTAAAATTGTAAAAGTTCCGGGATCCTTTGAAATACCGCTGGCTTGTCAAAAACTTGCTCATAGTGATAAATTCGACGCTCTGATCGCTCTAGGATGCGTGATAAAAGGGGAAACCGGGCATTATTATTATGTGGCGGGAGAAGCGTCAAAAGGTGTCATGGATGTTATGCTTAAATTTTCTTTGCCGATCGGGTTTGGCATAATTACAACTGATAATTTAGCACAAGCAAAAAAACGATCCGGCGGGAAAAACAACAAAGGGAAAGAAGCTGCTGAAGCGGCGCTTAGGATGATTTTGATAAAATAATAAAAATTTTCCCCCTTTAGAAAATGGGGCGGTCGCTCGCTTTGACTAGCGAGTGGGGGAATTGAAAAATTTTCGAAGTGAGTGGAGATAATAGATTTTTCTAAATTTTTCAAATCCCTCTGTCCCGCCTCGGCGAGACATCCCCCTTTTCTAAAGGAAGAGCTTATTTAGATGTTTTAAATTTATGAAACTGATAGATGGTAAAAAAATAGCTGATGGAATTTTGGCAGAGCTTAAAGAAAAAATAAAAAACAGCGGGTTTGTTCCGGGACTGGCTGTTGTTTTGGTCGGAAACGACAAGGCCTCCCAAATTTATGTCGGACTTAAGGAAAAAGCCGCTCGGGAAGTCGGGATTAATTTTGAGAAATTTTTATTTGATGAAGATGTTAAAGAAGAAGAAATTATATCGAAAATTGAAGGACTGAATAAGAATGAAAATATCCACGGAATAATAGTCCAGCTCCCATTGCCTGAAAAATTTGATACGGACAAGATTATAAATGCAATTTATCCCGAAAAAGATGCCGATGGATTTCGTAATGGCAGCAAAAATGAAAATCCGGTCTTTCCTTCTGCAATCATGAAAATGATCCGGTCAGAAAGTGGGGATATAAAGAGTGCTGTCATAATAACCAAATCAAGCAAGTTCGGGGAATCGATGCAGGGAGTTCTGGAAAAGAACAATGTTGAAAGCGATTATTTATTCTGTGATAAATTCGAAAAAGATGATTTGAGCGGATATGATGCGGTCATTACCGCTTGCGGAATGCCGGATCTTATCGGCAGTGAGTCAGTGAGAGACGGAGCAGTCGTGATTGACGGGGGGATAAAGAAGGAAGGGAAGAAAGTTCTGGGGGACATCGATATCGAATCTTTTAAAAATACGGATTGTGCGGTTTCGCCGGTTCCCGGAGGAGTCGGACCGGTAACCGTTGCCTGTCTTTTGGAAAGCGTCTATGAGCTTGCCTTAAAAAAATAAAAAATGAACATATCTTCGTATGTTCATTCAAATATAGTGCCGAAGGAGGGACTTGTCCGCCAGAGACGGATTTCTGTTTGTTGCAAAATCATAGATTTTTACAAGCAGATAAAACTCTCAAATTTTAGATGTGCCCGGAGAGAGACTCGAACTCTCACAGTATTGCTACCATTGGATTTTGAGTCCAACGCGTCTACCAATTCCGCCATCCGGGCTTTTTATGTGGATTGTGTTTATTTTAAAAAAATATTATACTATAAATAATTATGGCAAAGATTATTTCATTAGTCAATCAGAAAGGCGGAGTAGGAAAAACCACGTCTGCTATCAACTTGGCGACTTATCTGGCAAATGCCGGAAAAGTTGTTCTTTTGGTCGATCTGGATCCTCAGGGGAACGCTTCCTCGGGCTTAGGGGTAAATGTCAGGGAAATCGAGAATAATCTTTATGAAGCGATGATATTAGGGCATAATCCTAGGGGAATAATAGTAAGGACAGATTCAGGAGGCTATGATGTTTTGCCGTCCTCCCAAGATTTGGCGGGTTCGGAAATAGAGATGATCCATTTGGATAACCGGGAATATAAATTATACAATGTTTTAAGGCAAGTAAGAACGGATTACGATTATATAATTATAGATAGCCCTCCAAGCCTGGGGCTCTTAACTATAAACGGGCTTGTCGCCAGCGATGAAATAATCATTCCTGTTCAGACGGAATATTATGCGCTTGAAGGTCTTAGCCAACTTTTGGAAACCATAAGCCTGGTAAAAGAAAACATTCAGCCGGACTTAAAAATAAAAGGAGTCCTGCTTACTATGTTCGACAGGAGAAACCGTTTGGCGCGCCAGGTAGTCAAAGAAGTCAGAGAGCATTTTCCCGGCCATGTTTTTGAAAGCGTCATTCCTCGAAGCGTGCGATTAGCAGAAGCTCCCAGTTTTGGAAAATCTATTCTTCATTTCGATTCTTTTTCCAAAGGCGCCAGGGCCTATAAGGGGTTAGCCAGAGAAATAATAGATATGGATGAGAGTAGCAGGGGATTTATAGTCTAGCCACTAAATTTAAAATCCTAAATAAATATAAAATTTAAATATTTAAATACAAAATTTTGAGATTTGAGATTTGTATTTTGATCTGTCCCGATAGATCAAAATTTTCAATTTCGAATTTAAAATTCAAAGAATATATGGCTCAAAACTACGGACTGGGAAGAGGATTATCGTCTTTGATACCCCAGAAAAAAATAAATAACGATGATTCGGATATTTCCTCAAAAGAAGATTCTCAAGAAAAAGAGCCCAAAAAGCGTCCCACTACCAGCTTCGGCTTTCCTTATCTGGGAGATACCAAGACGGCTTTTTCTAAAAAAGAGGAGATCGGAAAGAGCGATAAGATGGTTTTGGAAGCGGACATAAATGACATAATTACCAATCCCTACCAGCCCAGGATTGATTTTGACAAAGAAAAATTAAGCGAGCTGGCTAATTCTTTGAAGAATCACGGAATCATCCAGCCGCTTTTGGTTAGCAGAAAAGGAGAAAAGTTTGAATTGGTGGCGGGGGAGAGAAGATTGCAGGCGGCAAAGCTGGCGGGAATAACGAAAGTGCCAGTGATAGTAAAAGCGGTGGAGAATAAAGAAAAATTGGAGCTAGCCATAATTGAAAATGTGCAAAGGCACAACTTAAATCCCATAGAAGAGGCAAAAGCTTATCATAAGTTAATAATGGAATTTAAGATGAATCAGGAAGAAGTGGCGGATAAAATGGGCAAGAGCCGCAGTTCGGTCGCCAACAAGATAAGATTGCTGGGCCTCTCGATAGATGCCGTTAGAGCGCTTAATGAAGGGAAAATAACGGAGGGACATGCTAAAATTATTCTATCTCTGGAAGACAAAGAAAAACAAAAAATACTTCTGGATATGATTTTGGAAAAACAACTGACCGTTCGCCAAGCTGAGAATAAAATTAATGAAATTTCTAACAGTTTGCGAAAAAGAAAAGCGATCGTTGATCCGGAGATAAGGGATTTGGAAGAGAAATTCAGTTCGGCGCTAGGAACCAGAGTAAAAGTGAAAAGAATGGGAAAGGAGGGCGGAAGGATAATGATTGATTATTATTCCAAAGAGGAGCTTAACGGGATAGCTCGGAAAATTGAAATATAATTTTAATTAAAGTTTTTTTGAAATCTCTCCTCAAGAGAGATTTTTTTATCAAGAATTTTCCCCCTCAGGTTTTTTGGCGTTCCTTTTAATATTGCTTCTGGCAATGGAAGTTTTTACAAATTCCAGCCATTTGGGATTGGGAGCCCTGTTTGTTTTCGAAGTCATTATCTCTATCATCTGTCCGTTTTGGATTTTGTAATCCAGAGGAACCATTTTACCGTCAGCCTTGGCTCCGGATATGGAATTTCCAATTTCGGTGTGAATCGCGTAGGCGAAATCCACTGGCGTAGCTTCTTCAGGAAGATCGATGACGTCTCCTCGGGGAGTGATTGCAAAAATTCTATTTTTAAAAAAGTCTATTTTTAGCCCTTCCAAAAACTCCGTATTATCTTTTCCAATTTCTGTCTGCCATTCGCGCAATTGCTTCAGCCAGACCAGTTCTTTTTCCGAAAAAGTTTCCTTAGGACGGAAATAATCTCTCCAATTCCTTTTTTTCTTATTTTCGTTATATATCCAGTGAGAAGCGATACCGAATTCAGCCTCGTTGTGCATCTTTTCTGTGCGTATCTGGATTTCCATTATTTTTCCTTCCGGTCCGAAAATGGTCGTATGGATCGATTGATATCCGTTAGGCTTTGGGAGAGAAATGTAATCCTTGATCCTTCCTACCATGGGGCGGTATTTTTTGTGAACCAGACCTAATGTCTCATAGCAGTCGGCAATAGAGGGAACTATTATCCTGATGGCAATCAAGTCATAGATTCTTCCTATATTCATATCGTATCTTTTCAATTTTAAATAAAGGCTGTGGAGGTGTTTAGCGCGTCCATATATCCGGACATATTCTATGCCGTTCTTTTTTAAGTCCTTTTCCAAATCTCTAATGGCTTGCTTTATGAATTTTTCTCCTTCTCTATAATAAGTGTCTCGCAGATTCTTTACGTTTTTATATTCCTTGGGCTTTAGAAATTTAAAGGAAAGATCTTCCAGTTCGGCTTTGAATTCTCCGATTCCTAATCTGTCGGCCAAAGGAACAAATATCTCCATGGTCTCATTGGCGATTCTCAGCTGTTTGTCGCGCGGATTAAACTGAAGCGTTCTCATATTGTGTACTCTATCGGCCAGTTTTATTATGACCACCCTGATATCAGCTGCCATTGCCAGAAACATCTTTCTCAGATTTTCCAGAAGATACTCTTCTTTGGTTTCCCTTAGCTTAATTTTCCCCAACTTGGTTATGCCCTCCACCATATCATGGATCTCCTGTCCGAATTCTCTCTTGATTTCTTCCAATGTAATGTTGGTGTCTTCCGGCACGTCATGAAGCAATCCGGCAGCGATAGTCTTGGAGCCCATTCCGATGTCGGCCAATATTTTGGCGGATGCGATAGAGTGTTGGAAATAGTCTTCCCCTGATCGTCTTTTTTGTCCGGCGTGGGCTTTTTGGGCAAAATCAAAAGCCTTGGTTATCAAAGCTTTTCTCTCATGGGTAAGAGGGAGCTTAAATGACTTTAAAATATCATTTATCGTTAAGTTATTCATTTTTTTTATGTTTAACATTATTAGTATAATCAATAAGCACCTTATAATCAAGAAAATTACTTAAAGATATCAATTTTAAAAGCATTTTAAATATTTTTTTGTTTTTAATATAGATGAGAATTTTTTGAATCTTATAAAAAACAAACGTTGACGAAGGTGATAATTTTTTATAAAATAGGAAGGTCGCGCAAAATTCTTAGAAGATCGGGTTTGTCCGACTTTTGAGGAGCGGATACTTTTGTTGGGTTATTTTTTGGGAGGAGAAAATTTCGTATCGATCCTCAAATCACGGAAGAATAATCTGATGCGCCATCCAATGTTGGCCGGTAAATCAACGCATTTATTTTCAGAAAAAACCTTCCGTTTTTGTTTTGAAAAGCGCGATATTTATTTTTCTCAGCGAAGAAAATTATCGCGCTTTTTCCGATATTTTTTATTTTTTGGTGTCCGTTATGTTTATTTTTCGGAAAGATAGGCATAAAAAAAACAGGGACAGGCTTAAACCTGTCCCTACGATGAATTTTATATTATTAGATCAAAAAACACCTATTTCTTTTCTAGCTTATCGGGCCTGTTATTCGGACAATTTTTATCAGAGCATCTTTCAGGAATAGTTTTGGTGCCTTGCATCATTAGGGATCCGCAAGTCGGGCATTTCTTTCCGGTCGGCTTGGCATTGATCGCATATTTGCAATCAGGATAATTCGAGCAGGCATAGAATGTTCCGAAACGTCCTCGTTTTTCCGTCATTTCGCCATCTACGCATTTCGGACACTTGACCCCGGTATTTTTTTTGGCGGCTTCCTTGGGATCTTCTTTTATATATTTGCACTTGGGAAAATTACTACAAGAAATAAATTTTCCAAATCGTCCTTCTCTAGTGACAAGTTTTCCATCTTCACATTGCGGACATTTTTCCCCGGTCTCTTTCGGTCCTTCCAATTTTTTGCCATCAATCGTTCTGGCGCCTTGGCAATCGGGAAACTTTTCACAACTCAGAAACTTTCCGGTTTTCCCCAGTTTTATTATCATCGATCCTTTGCATTCGGGACATTTGAACTTGCTGTCGGCTTTTCCCAAGTTGGTGATTTTTTCCATCTTTTCTTTTGATCTTACATCTTTGTCGAATGGCGCGTAAAATTCTTTCAGGATCTCAACGTATTTTCTTTTTCCTTCCGCAATCTCATCTAGCTCGTTTTCCATTTTAGCCGTGAAAGAGTCGCTGATATATTTGTTGAAATTTTCATTCAAGAAATCGCTTACGATTTCTCCTGTGTCGGTCGGCTTTAACGCACGACCTTCTTTTGCGGTGTAATTTCTATCCCTGAGAGTTTTGATGATTGTTGCGTAAGTCGAAGGGCGCCCAATTCCTCTTTTTTCCAATTCTTTTATAAGTCCAGCTTCCGTGTAGCGCGGAGGGGGAAGTGTCTCTTTTTCGAGAGATTCTATCCTTATCAATTCCAATTTATCACCTTTTTTCACTTTGGGAAGTTCGATATTTTCTTTTTTGGCGGAAGGATCGGCCAAAAGCCATCCGGGAACAAGCACGCGAAATCCGCGAGTGAAGAAATCTGGGATTTTTTTATCGGTCTCAATCCCTACTATAAGTTTCAGGCTCAAAGTGTTGGCTTCAACCATTTGAGAAGCTACGGTTCTTTGCCAAATGAGCTCGTACAGTTTTTTTTGTTCTTCATTTGATCCGGCAATTTCTTTCCGCATATCTGTGGGGCGGATGCCCTCATGGGCTTCTTGAGCCGATTTTCTCTTTGATCTGAAGACCCTAGGCTTGAGATTTTCTTTTCCGAATTTTTTACTTACGACTCCGGCGATCTGCTTCATCGCCACATTGCTTAAAGTGGGGCTATCGGTTCTCATATAAGTGATGAGTCCGGCCTCATAAAGCCTTTGAGCCAGAAACATAGTTTTTGAAGGAGCCAGTCCCAAGCGAGAGCTGGCAGCTTGTTGGAGGGTGGAAGTTATAAAAGGAGGATAAGGCATTCTCTGTAATTCCTTTTGCTGGATGTCTTTTACTTTCCAATAATTTTTCTTTCCGGCTTCGATTATTTCGGCTACAATTTTTTTATCTCGCGGTTCGTCAAAGCAGGTGGCGGAAAATTCTTTTTTATCGGAATTTTTTAAATCAGCGACGATTGTCCAGAATTTTTCCGGTTTGAAATTACTGATTTCTTTTTCTCTTTCGACGATTATGCGCAATGCCGGAGATTGTACTCTTCCCGCACTGAGTCCGTAGCGGACTTTTTTCCAGATAAGCCCGGATAAGTCATAGCCGAAAAGCCTGTCGAGGACCCGTCTGGCTTCTTGGGCGCTTTTCAAATCCAGATCAATTTTTCTCGGATGTTTCATGGCTTCGGCTATCGCCGGTTTGGTTATTTCGTTAAAAACTATCCTTTTGGGATTTTTGAGTTCCAACGCTTCTTTCAAATGCCAAGCGATGGCTTCTCCTTCCCGATCCGGATCAGTTGCCAAAAGAACCTCAGAAGCTTTGCTGGCTGATTTTTTGAGGTCGGAGATGATTTTTTTCTTGTCTTCGAGTATTTCGTAATAGGGAACGAATCCTTTTTCTATATTGATGGCTAACCTGTTGCTTTTTGGAAGATCGCGGACATGGCCGACGGAAGATTTTACCTCGTAATCTTTTCCAAGGTATTTCTTGATCGTTTTTGATTTTGAGGGTGACTCGACGATGACTAGTTTCATAATTTAGAATTTGGAATTTAGAAGTTAGAAGTTTGAATCAGTTTTAACTAAATGATTGAGAATTGAATTAAAATTTATAATTTAAAATTAAATTAATATATAATTTTGTCCGCCGATATCTCTGATCATCCCTTTCATTTCCAAAATGGCCAAAGTTGAAGACGCGACACTGGTTTTCAGTTTAGCCAGTTTAATTATTCTGTCAATGTGAGTAGGTTCGCTTGATAATATGTCTATGATATTTTTTTCCTCGATTGATTCGGGAATAATTTTTTTGGCGCTTTTCTCCATTTTTTTTCTTTCCAAGTTGAGTTCTTCCAAAATATCGCTTACTCCCGCGACTAATTTTGCCCCTGATCTTATAAGGCGGTTGGCTCCCATCGAAGTTTGGGAAAAAATCGATCCAGGAACGGCGAAGACTTCCCTGTTAAAATCCAAAGCCAGGCTGGCGGTTATGAGCGTGCCGCTTTTTTCAGCGGCTTCTATCACGACTGTTCCCAATGTCATTCCGGCCATAATTCTATTTCGGGAAGGGAAAGTTCCGACTGCGGCCGGAGTTGGCAGAGGGTAATCGCTTACGAGAACGCCGTTTTCCATGATGCGCCTTGAGAGATTGAAATTTTCTCTGGGCCCGATATTCATGTCATCCAAACTGCTTCCGAGAACGGCGATGGTCTTTCCTCCGGCTTCCAGCGCTCCGCGATGAGCGATTGCGTCTATTCCCAAAGCCATTCCGGATACAACCGTAATTCCGGAAACAGCCAGGTCGCGAGAGAGGGAATAAGCGACCTGCTTTCCATAGCTGGTCATTTTTCTCGATCCCACTATGGCTACCATAGGACTGGTGTTAAAATCAAGATTCCCTTTTTTGTAAATCAAATAAGGAGCGCTGGGGATCTCTTTTAAAAGCTCGGGATATTCATCGTCGGATATTGATGAAACTCTTATATTTTCTTTTTTAAGATAATTCCATTCCGTGTCGGGATCCAATTTGGCGCGCTCATTTATTATATTTAAAGCTGTTTTTTCATCGATGCCGCTTTTTAGAAGTTCATCTTTTCCGGATGACCAAATTTTTTCTCCGCTCTTAAAATATTCGGAAAGTATTTTAATTTTTTTGTGTCCTATTCCGCTTATTTTATTAAGAGCGTTTAAATATTTCATTTTTCATTTTTATTTATGCAACAATACTCTCAGTATAGCATAAAGTTTTTATAAAAGTGGAATTTTTTTTATTTTTGAAGTAATATGGAGTGGCAAGGCCGGTTTTTCAAACAGCGTCATTTTTCTAAAATTTTTTTATTTCCCTCATTATCCATGATGGGAGAATCAAAATGGATAGATATCAAAAAATACAATATTATACTTCGATATTCTTAAAGATCCTTATAGGCGCGCTTGTTCTTATAAGTGCGATCCGTCAGGATATCTTTTTGGTGTTCACTTCGCTTCTGGTCTTGTTTTTGAGTTTTACTCCCGCAATTATAACACGAAACTTTAAAGTAAAAATTCCCATAGAGGTGGATTTTGTCCTTACAATCATTCTATATTTATGTTACGGACTGGGAGAATACAGCGGATTCTATGTAAAAATTTGGTGGTGGGATCTGTTTCTTCATTTTGGAAACAGCATAGTTCTTGGAATGGTGGGCTTTATCTTTGCATATTCCCTTCTTTTAACGAGCAAAATTTCCGCCAAGCCTATTTTGATATCAGTGTTCGCCCTCTCGTTCTCTGTCCTTGTGGGAGTAATATGGGAGATATTCGAGTTCGGGATGGATAGCCTTTTCGGATTTACGATGCAAAAAAGCGGACTGGTGGATACTATGACCGATCTGATAGTCAATTTTTTCGGCGCTTCGATCGTAAGTGTTTTTGGATTTATGCACCTGAGAAAACCGGAGCATGGATTATTTGAAAAAATTTTAAGGATATTTGTAAAGAACAAATCTTATGAAAAATAGGATCAAGGAAATTTTGAAAGAAATTGTAAAGAAGAAGTGGAGAGATTTTGACGTGGAAAAAATTGAAGTTAGCTATCCTAGTGATGAAAAGTTCGGAGATTTTACCACTAACGTTTCCATGATGCTGGCTAATTTTACCAAGAAGGACCCGATTGAAATTGCCGAGCAGATAAAGGAAGATAAAAGTTTAATTGATGTCGAAGATTTGGCGAAAATAGAGATTGTTCATCCAGGCTATATCAATTTCTATCTATCGAATAAATATTTCGCTAAAGAGATAAATGATATTTTAAAAAAAGATAAGGAATGGGGAAAGCTTGAAATAAATTCCGGGAAAAAATATCTATTTGAGCATTCATCTCCCAATCTTTTTAAGCCTTTTCATATCGGTCATCTGGTAAATAATTCGATCGGAGAATCTCTTGTGAGAATTCTTAAAAAATCCGGAACCGAAGTGATGACTCTTTCTTTCCCTTCAGATGTTTCTCCCGGCATAGCCAAGACGGTCTGGGCGATAAAAAACAAGGGGTGGGAAAATGATATGACGATCGGAAAAATTGGAGAGGCTTACGTTTTTGGAACGGCGAAGTATAATGAGGATGAAGGGATAAAAAAAGAAGTTGACGAAATAAATCATAAGATATACGGGAAAGGTGAATTTGAAGAAAAAGATATTTATGAGAAAGGACAAAAAATATCCCTTGATTATTTCAGAAAAATTACGAAAAGGCTGGGATCGGATTTTGATGATCTTATTTTTGAGTCGGAAGCTGAAAAAGCAGGGAAAGAAGTGGTCGAAAAAAATATCCCTTCTGTTTTTGAAAAATCGGACGGAGCAGTTATTTTTCCCGGTTCGAAATACGGTCTTTTTGACAATGTTTTCATAAATTCCAACGGATTTGGAACTTATCTTGCTAAGGATATCGGTCTTTTGAAAATAAAATTTGAAAAATTTGATTTTGACAAATCCATAACAATAACTGATGTTGAGCAAAAGGATCATTTTCGTCTGGTAGAAAAGTCTGCCGAACTGATAAATAAAGATTGGTCGGAAAAGAGCGAATTCATACAGCATGGAAGATTGAATTTTGTCCAGGAAAAAATTTCTTCCAGGTACGGAAATGTTCCTTTGGCGGAAGACCTGATAAGAGATATAAAAGAAAAGGTTTTTGATAAAATTAAAGATCACGACCTTCTTGATAATAAGAAGAACGACATTGCTGAAAAAATTGCGGTCGGAGCACTTAAATATTCTATTTTAAAATCAAGCACCGGGAAAAACATAATTTTTGACTTCAACAAATCGATTGCCTTTGAGGGAGATTCCGGTCCTTATCTGCAATATACTTATGTAAGGGCGAGATCCATATTAAGAAATGTTCAAGATGTTAAAAATGTTAAAAATGTTCGAAATGTGCCGACGGTCGGGAAAAATGTTCTAAAATTTCCTCAGGCGATTGAAATGTCTTTAAAAAATTATTCTCCGCATCATATCGCCAATTTTTTGTTTGAACTGGCATCCGAATTCAATTCTTTTTACTCGCATACCAAAGTTTTGGATGAAGAAAATCCGAATTATGGATACAATTTGGCGCTGACTCAAGCTGTTGCAATAACTCTCAAAAACGGACTCGATCTTTTGGGAATTGAAACGGTGGAAAAAATGTGATTTTTTTATTTTTTTTAAATGTTTGAAAAAAGTTATTTGATATAGTATGCTGGAGATATAATAAATTAGCTGAAAAATATGAGAATAGGAATTGATGCCAGAATAATACTCAATCCCCAAAAAGGTGAAGCCATAGGCGCGGGACATTATACCTATCAGCTCATTCGCCATCTTTTGGAAATTGACAAAAAAAACGAGTATGTCCTGTTTTTTGATTTCAAGGTGAGGGAAAAAGACGTTCGAAAATTTACGCGCGAAAATACAACCATAAGATTTTATCCTTTTTCCGATTACAAAAAATATCTGCCAGGAGCATATAATGAGATTCTGACAGCCGCTACTTTAAGAAAAGAAAAACTAGATGTTTTGCATTCAACTTCTCCGATGAGCCGGATACCTTTAAGTTATAGAGGAAAGACGGTAGTTACTTTCCATGATATGGCGATTTATAAGATCCCCGATTGTTTTTCCAGAGCGGGAAGAGCCAAAAAAAAAGTCTCTTACAGCTTGATGGCCAATAAGGCCGATAAAATAATCGCCGTTTCCGATTCCATAAAAAAGGACGTGGAGGAAATATTTAAGTCCGGATCAAAAACCGAAGTCATTTACAGCGGATTGGATAGGAGATTTTTTGAAAATCCTGAAAGAGGCTCCGAGAGAGTCTTGGGAAAATTCGGCATAAAAAAGAAATATATAATATTTTTGGGAACGATAGAGCCGAGCAAAAATATAACGAGATTGCTCAATGCATTTGCCATTTTCAAGAAAAATAATATTCAGAAAAAAACAGAATCCGGAAGCAGAAAAGATTTTGATTACCAATTGATTCTTGCCGGGAAAAGAGGCTGGTTGGCTAAAGAATATTTACAGATTGCCAAAGATCTCGGATTGGGAAAAGATGTAATTTTTACCGGATACGTAATAGGTGACGAGCTGGTTCCTCTCCTAAAAGGTGCGGAATTTTTTATCCTACCTTCATTGTACGAAGGATTCGGCATGACGGTGCTCGAAGCTTTTGCTACGGGCGTGCCGACCATCGTTTCGGAAGCCGGGTCGCTCAAGGAAGTTGCGGGAGACGCTTCTTACTTCATAAATCCTATTGATACGGAGGGCATTGCCGAAGCTATGGAAAAATTTTCGCAAGATGGAAGCCTGAGAGACATTTTCAGACAGAAGGGATTTGAACAGGTAAAAAAATTTGATTGGAACAAGGTTGCCAAAGAAACAATCGAAGTCTATAATCAAATAGTGGGTGCCGATAAAAAATAAAAAATAAAAATTATGACAAATCAAAACATATTTTTGGGAGTAGTTGTTGGGATTTTGGCCGTAGGCGTTTTTTTGTTTTTCCAATTGGAAAAAGTTAACGGTCCCGGGGAAGAAATTGTCGCAGAGACAGAAATTTCCAAAAATGAGAATGCGACATCAAATAATTTAGAAGCAGAAGTTGACGAAAGCGGAAGTACGGCGGCAAGTAATCCGGAGGCAGAAGACGGAGAAGATAGCGCAAATGTCGATAGCCTTGTGGAACAGATAGTATACTATTACAGCTTAACTTGCGGTCATTGCAAGAATGTCAATGATTTTTTGGAGCAAAACAATATTGCCAGCAAGGTTAATTTTTTAAAAAAAGAGGTATCTCAAAATATAGAGAACGGGAGAGAATTAGCGGAAGCGGCTCAAAAATGCGGAATGAATCCCGGAACAATCGGAGTTCCTTTCCTGTTTGCAAAAGGAAAGTGTTATATGGGAGGTCCGGATGTGGAAGGCTTCTTTAAGAAGGAAGCCGGATTATAGAAAATTTGATTTATAAAGTTTATTATAAAAACTGTCAAAATATATGTTGACATATTTTTGGGTTTGTGTATAATAAGTCTTATAAACATTCGATGACTTACTTAAATACGGGGAAAAATTAAATAAATATAGTAAAACTCATTTATTAACCTTTTTCTAAATAAGAAAAAGGTTGTGTGAGGATTGTTTTTATGTCTAAAAGCAAGAAAGAGTTGAAGGTAAAAAGAAGAATAGGCGCTTCATCTTCTTTATCTAAAAGAAAGTTCTTTAAGAAAAATTTCATGGTTTCTTTGCCGAACCTGATCGAAGCCCAGACTGATTCTTATAATTGGTTTTTGAAAAATGGTTTTCAGGAACTTATAGATGAAATTAATCCTATTGCCGATACTTCCGGCAATCTGGAAGTTTCGATATCTGATTTTTATTTGGATGAACCCAAATATGATGAAAGTACTTCCAAAGATAAAAACATATCATACGAAGCTCCTCTTAAGGCGAAGGCTTCTCTTCTTATAAAGAAAACCGGAGAAATAAGAGAACAGGAAATTTATCTAGGCGATTTTCCGGTTATGACTGACAGAGGAACGTTTATCATAAATGGAGTGGAAAGAGTGGTGATCCATCAGCTCATCAGGAGTCCCGGAGTTTTCTTTACCATGGAGTATCAAAAGGGAAAGAAGCTTTTTGGTGCAAAAATAATTCCCAACAGAGGAGCTTGGCTTGAAATAGACACGGATGCGGATGGGGTAATTTCTGTCAAAATAGATAGAAAGAGAAAATTGCCGATAACCGCTCTTTTGCGCGCTTTCGGATATAAAAATGAAAAATTAAAGGAAGTCTTTGCGGATATCAACAAGGGAGAGGCTGACTTTATCGAAGAAACTTTAGCTAAAGATATCTCCAAAACCAGGGGAGAGAGCTATAAGGAAATATATAAAAGAATCAGGCCGGGGGATTTTGCTACGGAAGAAAACGCCAAGCAGATGGTCGACTCGATGTTTTTTGATTTTGAAAAATATGATTTTGGAAGCGTGGGAAGATATAGGCTTAACCAAAGACTGGAATTGAACCGCGAAGACATTCCGGAAAACAGGGTTCTCTTAGTTGATGATCTTGTCTTGATAGTGAAGGAGATAATCCGCCTTAATAATGATCCGATGGCGCAGGCTGACGATATAGATCATCTGGGAAACAGAAGAGTTAGAGGAGTGGGAGAACTGATACAGAATAAATTGAGAATAGGGATGACCAGAATGGCGAGAAATACCAAGGATAGGATGAGTACCTGTGAAGTGGAAACGGTTGTTCCCGGCCAGCTAGTAAACTCCCGTCCGGTAGCGGCGGCTATAAAAGAATTTTTTTCCAGTTCCCAGTTATCTCAGTTTATGGATCAGGTAAATCCTCTTGCCGAATTGGAACACAAAAGAAGATTGAGTGCCATGGGACCGGGAGGCTTAACGAGAGAAAGAGCCGGATTTGAAGTGCGTGATGTGCATCATTCTCATTATGGTAGGATCTGTCCCGTTCAGACTCCGGAGGGTCCGAATATCGGATTAGTAGGCCAAATGGCTTGCTATTCAAGAATAAATAAATACGGTTTTTTGGAAACTCCTTATTTAAAAGTGGAAAAAACGGCTAGAAATTCTGTTTCTGATCTAGTGGGAAGAATTTTATCCGAAGGAATATCAGGAGTTGCCGATAAAGGAACAAAAATAGATGAAAAATTAGCCAAAAAAATTGTTAAAACCAAAAAAGACGAAATTAAAGTCGTTCCTTTTATAAGGGAAAAGATAGAATTTATCGATGCGACAGTCGAGGACAGGAAAAATATAGCTCACGCAGGAATAGAAATAGATGAAGATGGAAACATCGTGGAAAAAAGCGTGGAAGCTCGGGTAAAAAGCCATCCGGAAATGATAAGCAGTGAAAATGTCGACTATATAGATGTTTCCGCCAAGCAGTGTATTTCTGTCGCAACATCCATGATTCCTTTTTTGGAGCATGATGATGCCAACCGTGCTCTCATGGGATCCAATATGCAACGTCAGGCAGTTTCTTGCGTCAAGCCGGAAGCCCCGATCGTCGGTACCGGAATAGAAGACAAGGCGGCCAGTGATTCCGGACAAGTAGTTTTGGCTGTTAATGATGGAGAAGTTATCGTATCTGACGCAGAAAGAATTATTGTCAAGGAGAAAAGTCCGGCCGGAGCCAAAAATAAATTTTTCAGAAGGGAGTATCGCCTGCAGAGTTTTGCCAAATCAAACGCTTTTACCAGTATGAACCAGGTTCCTAGAGTCATAATCGGCGATAGGATTGAAAAAGGGCAACTTTTGGCGGACGGCGCTTCCACTGATCATGGCGAAATCGCTTTGGGACAAAACGTTTTGACCGCTTTCATCCCATGGAATGGATATAATTTTGAAGATGCTATCATAATTTCAGAGAGACTGCTCCATGATGACAGATATAGCTCGATTCACATCGAGGATTTTTCTATTGATGTCCGTGATACGAAGCTCGGACCGGAAGTTGTTACAAGAGATATTCCCAATATCGGGGAAGAAAGACTGAAAAATCTGGATCAGGACGGAATTATCAGAGTTGGAGCGGAAGTTGTCTCCGGAGATATTTTAGTGGGAAAAATCACTCCCAAAGGAGAAGGCGATCTGACTGCCGAAGAAAGACTTCTCAGGGCGATATTCGGAGAAAAATCAAGAGATGTTAAAGATTCTTCCCTTTATCTTCCGCATGGAAAGCATGGGAAAGTGGTTGATATTAAGATATTTTCCAGAGAGCAAGGAGACAAGCTATCTACCGGAGTGATAAAAAAAATCCAAGTTTCCGTGGCCCAGCTCAGGAGAGTGGCGGTGGGAGATAAATTGGCCGGAAGGCATGGAAACAAAGGAGTCATATCCCGTATAGCGCCTGTCGAAGATATGCCGTATCTTCCGGATGGGACTCCGGTGGACGTGATTTTAAATCCTTTGGGAGTTGCCAGCCGTATGAATATCGGACAGATCCTTGAAACGCATCTGGGATGGGCGGCTTCAAAATTGGGATATAAGGTGGCTACGCCGGCTCTTGATGGAGTGAGTGAGGAAGATATAAAAAATGAATTGAAAAAAGCCGGACTCCCGGAAAATGGAAAACTGAAACTTGTTGACGGAAAGACAGGAGAGTATTTTGATAACGAATCAACCGTGGGAGTCATGTATATAATGAAATTAAACCATCTGGTTGATGACAAGATGCATATGCGATCAATCGGCCCTTATTCCCTCATAACCCAGCAACCCTTGGGAGGAAAGGCTCAATTCGGAGGGCAAAGGTTCGGAGAAATGGAAGTGTGGGCGCTGGAGGGATACGGAGCCGCTTATACGCTTCAGGAAATGCTTACCATAAAATCGGACGACGTTAGAGGAAGGTCGAATGCTTACGAATCGATAATCAAAGGAGAAAGGATAAGCAGTCCGAGCATTCCGGCTTCTTTCCATGTCCTGGTTAATGAACTTAGAGGGTTGTGCATGAATGTAGAACTTATCGGGATGAAAAAACAGGAAGAAGAAAAATAATATTTAAATAAATTTATAATATTTTAAGTTAGCTGACCAAATTGAAAAAAATAATGGTTTTTGCTAATCTTTTCCAAAAAGTCTATGGAAAATAACACAGGAGTAAGCGATTTCAGAAGCGTTCGCTTAAGCTTGGCTAGCCCTGATAAGATTTTGGAATGGTCCAAGGGGGAAGTGACCAAGCCTGAAACTATAAACTATAGAACTCAGAGATATGAAAAGGACGGTCTTTTCTGCGAGAAAATTTTCGGTCCGGCCAAAGACTGGGAATGCTATTGCGGGAAATATAAAAGAATAAGATATAAGGGAATAATCTGCGATAAATGTGGAGTCGAAGTCACTCGTTCCAATGTTAGAAGGGAAAGGATGGGTCATATCAAATTGGCTGTCCCGGTTTCTCATATCTGGTTTTTGCGTAGTGTTCCTTCCCGGGTCGGATTGGCACTGGGACTTTCCTATCAAGATCTGGAAAGAGTGGTTTATTTTTCCGCGTATATAGTTACCAACATAGATGAGGAAAAAAGAAGCAATTTTTTGGATCAAGCTAATAAGGAGCTTAGGGCTAAAATAAAGAAAGCCAAAAAAGAGAGCAAGGATTCAAAAGAGGAAAAAGATTCAGTGGAAGAAATAAAAAATCAATACGATTATGTAACAAGCGAAGTTAAGAACCTAAAATTATTCAAGGTTCTTTCCGAGATTGAATATTTCAATTTATCCTCTCAGGCCGGACAGGTTTTTAATGCCGGAATCGGAGCGGAAGCTGTCAAGATGCTTTTGGCCAACTTGGATATAGATAACACTATCAAAGATTTAAAAAAGGATCTTAGCGATGGTAAAAAAACTGCTGATAAAAAAACTTTAAGAAGGATTAAGTTACTGCAAGGATTCAAACGCTCAGGATTGGAATTAAACTGGATGTTCCCGACTGTCATACCTGTTATTCCGCCTGATTTGCGTCCGATGGTGGCTTTGAACGGAGGAAGATATGCCACTTCCGACCTTAACGATTTATACAGAAGAATCATAAACAGGAACAATAGATTAAAGAAACTTATTAATCTGGGAGCGCCGGAAGTGATTACGAGAAACGAAAAAAGGATGCTTCAGGAAGCGGTGGATTCTCTTTTTGACAACAGTATGAGGCGGTCGCATGCCTCTGTAGCCGCTTCTACCGGACAAAAGAGGCCGCTAAGATCTTTGGCCGATTCACTGAAAGGAAAGCAAGGAAGATTCAGGCAAAATCTTTTGGGAAAACGTGTCGATTATTCAGGCAGAAGTGTTATCGTGGTCGGTCCGCAATTAAAACTTCACCAAGTCGGACTTCCCAAGAAGATGGCGCTGGAATTATTCAAGCCTTTTATCATAAATAAGCTTATAGGAAAAGAGTATGCCCATAATGTCAGGATGGCGGGAAGGATGGTGGATATGGAAACCGAGGAGGCTTATGAGATTTTGGATGATATAATCAAGAAACATTACGTTCTTCTTAATCGTGCTCCGACCCTGCATCGTCTTTCGATCCAGGCGTTCCAGCCTGTTCTCATTGAAGGAAAGGCGATTCAAATTCATCCGATGGTCTGCGCCGCTTTTAACGCGGACTTTGACGGAGACCAGATGGCGGTCCATGTTCCTTTGACAGACAAAGCCAGAGAAGAGAGCGCCAACATGATGCTTTCTTCTAAAAATCTTTTAAAACCGGCCAGTGGTGACCCTATAACCACTCCCACTCTGGATATAGTTCTCGGGGTTTATTATTTGACGCATATCAAAGATCCAGGCAATGATGACGTGAGGCGTTTTTCTTCAAAAGAAGAGGCTCTGCTGGCTTATAATCTGGGAAATCTGGATATAAATGCCAGGATAAAGGTTGATATGGGAGAAAAAATGATAGAAACTTCGGTCGGAAGGATTATGTTGAACGACTTAATGCCCGAAGAAATTCCTTTTATCAACGAAGAGCTTACTAAATCAGAACTCAAAAAAATCGTTTCTCAAATGTTGGCGATTGTCGGCCAGGAAAGAACGGCAAAATTTGTCGATGATGTAAAAAATCTCGGATTTAAATCTGCCAGCAAGTCAGGAATAAGTTGGGGAATGGATGACCTGGTTGTTCCGGAAAGAAAGAAAGAAATAATTTCCGAGTCTGAGGAAAAAATTTCTGCGGTTATCGATCAATACAACGCCGGACTTCTGACCAATGAGGAAAAAAGGAATAAGTCAATCGAGATTTGGAATGAAGCCAAAAACAATATTACGGAAGAGGTTCGAAAATCTTTGGATACAGAAGGTCCTGTTTATGGAATGGTTTATTCAAAAGCTAGAGGAAGTGAATCGGTTGTAGTACAGATGACCGGAATGAAGGGTCTGATGGCTGATGCCAGTGGAGAAACGATCGAACTTCCGGTTAAAAGTTCATACAAAGAAGGCCTGAACGTTCTTGAATATTTCATGTCTACTCATGGAGCTAGAAAAGGTATGGCCGATACCGCCTTAAGGACTGCGACTGCGGGATATTTGACCAGGAGGCTGGTGGATGTGGCCCAAGATATTGTCGTCAGAGAGGATGATTGCGGAGATAAAAATGGGACATATCTTTATAGGGAGGATTCTGATAGGATAGGCCAGAGCTTTGCGGATAGAGTCATAGGCAGAGTGCTGCTTGAAGATATAATCAATCCTAAGACCAAGAAAAAAATAGCTTCCAAAGGAGAGCTGGTTACGATAGAACAGTCTCAAGAAATAGAGAAAGCCAAAATAGAAAAAGTCAAAATCAGGAGCGTCGTTTCCTGCAAAGTAAAGACGGGGATTTGCAGAAAATGCTACGGTTTGGATCTAGGGAGAGGCGGATTGGTGGAAAAAGGAGAGGCGGTCGGAATTGTTGCCGCCCAAGCCATCGGAGAGCCGGGAACCCAGCTTACCATGAGAACTTTCCATGTCGGAGGCGTAGCCGGATCTGATATTACCCAGGGTCTTCCCAGAGTCGAAGAAATTTTTGAAGTGAGGCCGCCAAAAGGAGAAGCTTTGATTTCAGAAGAAGAGGGAAGGATCAAAAGCATGGAAACCGATCCGAGAGGAAAATTTGTAACAATAAAGGTGGAATCTGTTTCCAATAAGGGAAAAATAAAAGAATATCAAGTTCCTGCCAATGTAAACATGAAAGTTTCCAAAGGAGAACTGATAGCCAAAGGAACGGTCCTGTCGGAAGGGCATATCGACCTGAAAAAACTCTACAATGTTATGGGAGAAGAAGAGGTGCATAGATACATAGTTAGGGAAATCCAGGAAATCTACGCTTCTCAGGGAGAAGGGATAAATGATAAGCATGTGGAAGTCATAATAAGGCAGATGTTGAGCAGGATAAGCATAGACGATCCGGGTGACAGCAATCTTTTGGCCGGTGATGTTATCAGTAGGGAACAGTTCGATACTCTTAATGAAGAGCTGAAGGCCAAGGGAAAATCTTTGGTCAAAGGGAAGGCTTCCATATTGGGGATTACCAAGGTGGCGCTTTCTACCGAGTCATTCCTCAGCGCCGCTTCCTTCATAGAAACTGCCAGGGTTCTCATCAATGCCGCAGTTGAAAGTAAGGAAGATCACTTAAAAGGCCTGAAGGAAAATGTAATTATAGGAAGGCTTATTCCGGCCGGAAGCGGATTCAAAAGCAGAGAATAGGCTTGACAAAATTTTTCCGAACTGTTATTGTGTTAGAAACAATTGAAGAAAGTCCTCGGGTATCTCGCCTTTTTATAAGGATAAGATGTCAAAAACTCATCAATCAGAGACTTTCTTCATTTGATGGGTTTTTTAATTCCGCTCATTAGGTCGACATGTCATATAATTAATTAAATAAATAAAAATAGATGGAATATGAAGTTTGTTATCTTATAGGAGAAACTAAGGAAGCTAATCTTGAAAAGATAAGGAAAGAAGTGGAAGAAGTCATTGAAAAAAATAAGGGAAAATTGCTGGAAGGGGAGTTTGTAAAAAAGAGAAGATTGGCTTATGAGATAAAAAATGAATCGCGAGGAACTTATGTTGCCAAGAGGTTCGTTCTTCCTAGCAGGGATGAAAGAGACGAGAAATATAAAGGAGAAAATCTTGTCGGAAAAATAACCAAAGAAGTGGGTTTTAATCAAGATATCCTTAGATTTATCATAGTTAAGGCGGATGAGATTCCGAGCCTGAAAGAATTGGAGAAATCGGAAAAAGGAGCAAGGGAAGAAAATAGAGATTTGAAAAAGGAGCTGGCAGCCAAAAAATTTGCTAAGGAAAAAAAATCCTTAACAGAGGATAAGGAGAAAGTATTTTCAAAAGATAAAAAGGAGTCTGGAACGGAAGAAAAAGTCGAGAAAGTTGTTTCCGAATCTCCTAAGATCGAAGAAAAAAAAGGTAAAAAAGAAGAAAAGAGCGATATTTCGGAGGATAATATTGATGAAAAGCTGGACGAAATACTTAATATTTAATGATTTAAATCGTCTGCCCGAAATGTTAGGCGTATGCATTTCAGGCGGGCTAATCTACGCGAATTTCTTCGCTAATTATCACGAAAATTACATAATATTCGAGATTAAATTAGTATAGATTCGCGGTAAAAATTATTATGAATCTAAATAAAGTTATTCTCATAGGGAGATTGACCAGAGATCCCGAGCTGAGAACTACGAATTCGGGCAGTACCGTGGCCAGCATCGGATTGGCGACTAACAGTTATTGGACGGATAAAAGCGGGCAAAAGCAGGAAAAGACGGAATTTCATAACATTGTTTTGTTCGGCAGAACAGCAGAAATAGCCGGACAGTATCTGATCAAGGGACAAGAGGCCTATTTTGAAGGAAGGCTTCAGACCAGAACCTATACCGGCAAAGACAATGTTGAGAGAAGAGTTACGGAAATCGTGGCGGAAAACATGCAATTCGGAAGCAAGCCTCAGGGAGCTGGAAATTATCGTCAAAATTCCCAACCTGCAGTTAATGCTTCAGCGAGCCAAAGCTTGGAAAAAAAAGATGGTTCGCAACCCGCGGCTGAAGATGATATCCCGACGATAAATCTTGATGAGGAAAAAGAAGAAGTCAAAATAGAAGATGTGCCGTTTTAAATGAGACATTAAGAAATTAAATTTAAAAAAATGAACAATGCGATAGAGAGAAAAGCCTGTTATTTCTGCCAGGAAAAAGTGGAAAAAATAGATTACAAAAATGCCGATTTTTTACGCCGATATGTGAATTCCCAAGGACGGATTTATCCGCCCAGAAGATTCGGCACCTGCTCGAGGCATCAAAGGATTTTGACCAGAGCCTTGAAAAGAGCCAGGATAATGGGCTTCGTGCCTTTTATAATCAAGTAATTTTGCATAGAGCATAAAGCATAGAGCATAAGACAAAATTATTATGTTCCATGTTCCATGTTCCATGTCTCATGTTTTGTGATCGGAATCAGCGACATAAAATCAGGCAAATATATAGTTCTAAATGGCGAACCATATAAGGTTCTGAGCATAAACCAGTCGGCCATCGGAAGAGGCGGGTCGGTTTTGAGGACAAGGCTTCAAAATTTAGCCACAGGAGCCATATTGGACAAGACTTTCCAAGGTGCGGAGAAGGTCGAGGAAGCTGATATTGAAAAAACCCATGCCCAGTATTTATACAAAGAAAATGAAGGATTTTCTTTTATGGACAGCAAGAGCTATGAGCAATTTTCCATCGCCAAAGAAATGATCGGAGATATGTCTGATTATATGGTCGAAGGCACAGAAGTTACCATAATCAATTTTAACGGAAACCCGATAACAGTAGAGCTTCCGGTAAAAGTAAAACTTAAGGTTATCGATGCTCCTCCTGGAGTAAAAGGAGATACTGCGTCCGGCGGAGACAAATTGGTAACAGTTGAAACAGGAGCAAAAATAACGACGCCTTTATTCGTGGACAAAGGAGACACCATAATCGTGAATACCGAAAAGGGAGAGTATGTTTCCAGAGCGTAAAATGTTCTAGGTGTTCTAAGCGCTCTAAATGTTCTAAGTGTTGTAAATGTTGAAATTATTGTAAGTGTATTTTTTTATTTTTACCAAAACCGCCGGATAGGCGGTTTTTAAAATTATAAAAAATATCTCTTAATTTTTTGACACATTAGTGAGCGCATCTTTCATGGAACATTTAAATTCTTATCCAGGCGTGGTAAAATAGAAAATATAAATTATAAAAATATGTTCAAAGTCGGCGCATTTACCGTAATTTTTAACGACAAGAAGGAGGTTCTTCTTTGCCACAGAAGAGATCATGATTTATGGAATCTTCCCGGGGGTAAGGTAGAGGAAGGCGAGTCTCCATGGGATGGAGCTATCAGGGAAGTGAAAGAAGAGACAGGATTGGAAGTAAAAATTGATAAACTTGCCGGAGTTTATTTCAAGCCGGAGGAAAATGAAATTGTCTTTAATTTTATCTGTTACAAGGTCGGAGGAAAAATAACGCTGAACGATGAGGCGGATGAAATAATATATTTTTCTTTTGATGAAATTCCAAAAAATTTCTCAAAAAAACAGAAAGAGAGGATCGAGGATGTTTTGAAGAATGGAGAAGAAACCGTATTTAAGATTCAAAAGGGTCTAAGTACGCTTGATTTATTAAAAAATAACAATAAGCAATAATTTTACCATATTACGTAATATGGTAAAAGAGATAAATAAGAAAGGCAAGAGAGATATTTTTATGTTTATTTGGAGGCTTCTGCAGAAGCCTCTATTTTTATTAGGATTCATTTATCGGTGCTTTTTCTATCTTTTTATCAAGTCCCCGTTATATTTTTTTAATCAAGCGTCGCAGCTATTTCTTTAAATTAGCCACGCTTTTTTTGACAAAGTTATCCATTTATGCTATAAACCAAGGAAACTCTTGAAAGCATTTTTGGTTTTTTTAAAATTTTTTTGGAGGAAAATAAGATGGCTTCGAAATCTGATCTGGGTGAATATATAACCCAAGAGGGAGTGAAAATCCCCTTAAGGGAATACATAAAAAAGATGGAAAGCATTATGGCGGCCAGCAGGGTGTCTTCCCAGGGCTTGCGCTTGGTCAAGGCAAAAAACCGCCAGCGCATCCCCGTAAGACATAAGGTTAGAACAGGCAGGGTGCGGGTTCTATCCAGGGAAGAGATTATTTTGGAAGAGATTTTGCGCTTTTCCATAAACAAGCCGATGATTATCATCGGCTTCGTGATGATTCTAATGGAACTGGATTATTATTTCGATGAAATAAATCCGGTAGATCTTTCCGATCTGCTCCAAGAAATGGGATTTGAAAAAATCTCATTGACGGACGCGAAGAGAGTCCTGGAAAAAATATGCAGGAGCGATCTCCTGGAACATCTTATTGCCAAAAGTAAACTGAGCCTTATCGGAGCGTACAAGCTCTATTTAGGCTAAGGGGCGCATTTTTCAGGCGGGTATCGGAATTTCCGATCCCCGCTTTTTATTCGGATATATCTTTCTAAGAAAGGATAGAGCGGTATGTTCAAGGGTATGTTCAAGTGTGGTAGAATAATATTGTGAACAATTAGAATAATGAAATACATCAATATACTAATATATTGATGTGGAATAAAAATAAAAAAAATATGGAAGACAAAAATATCAGAAAATTGGTCAAGAATGGCAGGGATAGTTATTATGTCTGCGTTCCCAAAGAGATTGTGAAAAAATACGGATGGAAGGAGAAGCAAAAAATGACTATTAAGGATAAGGGAAGAGGAAAAATTTAAATTTCTGATTGGAGGAATAATTGAAAATATGATACTATTTATTATATGGCAGATAAAATTATAATGTACACAGACGGAGGTTCTCGCGGAAATCCCGGGCCGGCCGGAATCGGTGTTTGGATCGAGACGCTTGATAAGAAATACGGAGAGTGTATCGGGAAAAGGACCAATAATGACGCCGAGTATGAAGCTTTGATTTTCGGGCTTAAAAAGATCAAGGCGCTTTTGGGAAAGGCAAAAGCCAAGAAGTATGAAGTCGAATGTTTTTTGGATAGCGAGTTGGTCGTGAAACAGCTTAAGCACGAATACAAACTGAAGGAAGAAAGAATCCAAAAGTATTTTATCGAAATTTGGAATCTGATGCTGGATTTCAAGAAAGTCGAGTTTAGGCATATTCCGCGAGAGAAAAATATTATTGCCGATGGGCTTGTAAATGAAGCGCTCGATAATGATGGATGTCAAAAGAGTTTATTGTAAATTCCTCCCCCTTTGGAAAAGGGGGATAAGAGGGGGATTTGAAAATTTTGCGAATGGGATTAAGTGGAGATTATTGAAAGCTTTTCAAATCCCTCTCCCGCTCTTCGTGAAGTGCGGGATCTCTCTTTGCTAAAGGGAGAGTAAAAAATAAACAAATATACTATGAAGAAATTTATAATCTGGGCAATCATAATAATTCTTATCGGTGGTGCAATCTTTTACTTTACTAGGTCGAAAGATGATAGTGGCAGGTATGTTACAGCAAGAGCGGCTAAGGCAGATATTATACAGACAGTTTCTGTAACTGGGGAAATAGTTCCCATAAATGAAGCGAATGTCAGTTTTGAAGTAAGCGGAACGATAAAGGACGTTTATGCGGAGGTGGGAGATTATATCAAAGCTGGAGACAAAATCGCTGTTCTCGATGATTCGGTTATACAGTCCCAGTTGAGGGAAGCTTATTTGGAATTAGAAAGGCAAGAGGACATATTAAAACAATCCAGGAGGCAGCTGTGGGATGATATGAGTCCTGATGAAAAGTCTGCGGCCAAACTGGTTGTGGAAAAAGCCAGAGCGTCTGTTTGGACGCTTCAAAAACAAGCGAAAAAAAATGTCTTGTATGCTCCGATTGACGGAATTATCGTCAAAAAATACCTAAAAAAAGGGGAATTAGCTATGCCCTCCTCCCCGGTGGTTATGATTATGGGAGAAGGCGGACTTGAGATTAAGGCCGATATTCCCGAATCGGATATAGTCAAGATCCGCATAGGCCAGAAAGCAAAAACTACGTTTGACGCTTTTTCTTCCGATGAAATATTTGAAGCCGAAGTTTCTTTCATAGAGCCGGCAGCCACTATTATACAAGACGTTGTTTATTATAATGTTACTTTTAATATTTTGACCGGTGATGACAGATTTAAGCCGGGAATGAGCGCCGATATGGATATTGCCACGGCGGAGAAAAATGATGTTCTGGCGGTTCCGGGACAAACGGTGAAAACCGAAGGAGAAAATAAATATGTGGAAGTGCTTATTATCGGAGAAGATAAGAAGATAGAAGCGAGAAAAATGGACGTAAAAACAGGCCTTCGCGGAGACGACGGAATGATTGAAATTATTTCGGGAATTGAAGAGGGGGACGAGGTGATAACTTTTGTCAATGAGTAGCGCTTAAAAGAGTTTTTTAGGAAATCATTTTGTTCTTTTCTGCTTAAAAAATATGTTGATTGAAGCCAAAAATCTTTCTAAAACCTATATGAGTGGCGAAGTGGAAACTCGAGCGGTTTGCGATGTCAGTTTTACGATTGATAAGAAAGAATTTGTAGCCATAATGGGTCCGAGCGGTTCCGGAAAATCGACCCTGATGCAGATGCTAGGACTTTTGGATCGGCCGACTGGAGGAAAATATTTTTTGGATGGGAGGGATACAAATGAATTTTCAGACGATGAACTTGCAGAATTGAGAAACAAGAGAATAGGATTTGTATTCCAGACGTTTAATCTGTTACCTCGCACTACGGTTTATGAAAACGTTGAGTTGCCTCTCCTTTATGATCATGCCGCAAGCAATAAGAGAAACAGGGAAGAAATAATGGAGGCGCTTGAGTCAGTCGGTATGGAGCATCGGGTGAATTATTTTTCCAATCAGCTTTCCGGCGGGGAGAAACAAAGAGTGGCTATCGCCAGAGCTTTGGTTACCGATCCAGAGATAATTTTTGCCGATGAGCCGACTGGAAATCTGGATTCCAAAAGCGGAATTCAAATAATGAAAATTCTTCAAGAACTTAATGAAAAAGGAAAAACCATTATTTTAGTAACCCATGAAAATTATACCGCCAAGCATGCTAAGCGGATACTGAGCATAATTGACGGGAAAATCGTTTCAGACAAGCCGGTTGAAGGTAGAATGAAAGCTGGAGATAAAGAATATATGCTGAAATAATCGATAATTTTTTCAAAAAACAGAAATTATGAAAAGCATAATAAGCCCGATAAAAATTTCATACAAAAATTTATTAGCGGCTAAATTCCGCTCTTTTTTGACTATATTTGGAATAATAATAGGGGTGGCGGCGGTAGTCATAATTTTCGCCGTAGGGCGAAGCGCCCAAGAATTAGTGCTGGATCAGATAAGAGGCATCGGATCAAACTTAATAGGTATCTTGCCTGGAGCGTCCGAGGAAAGCGGTCCGCCGGCTGCGGTTATGGGAATAACCGTCACCACCTTAAAATATGAAGATCTGTTAGAAATAAAAAAGGAAAAAAATGTTCCGGAAATAGAAAATGCCGCTGGATATGTTTCAGGAACAGCGGTTGTAAAATATCAGGAAGAGGAATTGGGAGTTTCATTTACCGGGACGACTGCCAGCTATTTGGATGTCGAAGACACAGGGATAATAGAGGGTAGGTTCTTTAGCGAAGACGAGGAAACTAATCTTTCCAAAGTGGCTGTTTTGGGGTCTGAAATCTCCAAGGATATTTTTGACGGAGACAATCCGATCGGAAAAAAAATAAAGATAAATAATCATAAGTTTACGGTAATTGGGACATTGAAAGAAAGGGAGGCAGCCGCTTTCGGAATTTCCAGCCAAAATGACAGCATTTTTATCCCTCTTTTTACCGCCCAGAAGCTTATTTTAGGGATAAGCCATTTGGCCTTTATCCGAGCCAAAGTGGATACGGTTGGAAATATTCCTCTAGCAAAAGAAAATATTTCCGCATTATTGAGGAATCAGCACGATATCGACAATCCGAAGGATGATGATTTTTCCATCCGCGATCAAGCTTCGGCGGTTGAGATAGTTGGCAGCGTTACGGATGCGATCAGATATTTTCTTTTGGCAGTCGGAACGATTTCCTTGATTGTGGGAGGAGTGGGGGTCATGAATGTTATGCTGATTGCCGTAAACCAAAGGATCCAGGAGGTGGGATTAAGAAAAGCTGTCGGAGCCAAAAATTTTGACGTGATGCTACAATTTTTGATCGAATCGGCCTCTATATCTTTTTTGGGAGGAGCAATCGGGATAATATTGGGCATATTTATTTCCTTTCTAGTTTATCTGGCGGTAAACGCGCTGGGATACGACTGGCAATTTTTGATTTCAATAGAATCGATATTCGTGGCCTCCTCCGTTTCCATCTTGATCGGGGTGATTTTTGGCCTTTATCCTGCCTACAAAGCCTCAAAAATAAGTCCGATGGAGGCTTTGAGGTATGAATGAAATAATTATTAACTTTCCACTCAGCGAGGGGAGGATTGGAAATATAAAATAAATTATTTGGAAACTATTATTTAGAATCTAGTTATTAATTTCATATGAGTGAATTTATCATATCAATCAGTTTGGCGCTGAGAACTCTTTCAGGAAATAAGATCCGCACGATTTTCTCGCTCTTGGGAATAGTCATAGGGGTGACTTCGGTAATTCTGATTTTGTCCTTGGGAAACGGTCTTAAAGATTTCGTCAATTCCCAGGTCGAGGCTTTCGGGACGGATATCATCGAAATTGAGATAAAAGTGCCTCAAACATCTCAAATATCTTCGCAAAATATAAGCGGTATGGCGGGAGGAATGCAAATAACTACTCTGAAGATTGAAGATGCCGAAGAAGTTTCCAACCTGCCCAACCTCGGACCATGGTATGCGGGAATCTTGGGGCAGGAAATTATGGGTTATGAAGGAAAAACCGATCATTTTTACATATTCGGGATTACAGCCGGCATGCCTGAAGCGGACAGCGGTTTTGAGATCGTATCGGGAAGATTCTTTTCCGAAAGCGAAGATGAAGGGCTGAGGCAGGTCGTAGTTTTAGGCTCAAAGGCGGAAGAATATTTTTTCCCGAACGAGGAAGCTCTGGGCAAGGATATAAAAATAGGAAACCAGAAGTATCGGGTTATCGGCGTGGCCAAACCGAGAGGCGGGATGGGCGGAGTCTTTGATTATGACGAGATTGTTTATATGCCGGCAAGAACGCTTCAGAAAAAAGTTATGGGGATCGATCATATACAATTTATCATCTATAAGGTGGAAAATATGGATGTCGTAGACCAGACTATCGCTCAGATGGAAATGGTAATGAGGGACAGACATGGTATTGAGTACAAGAATGAAGAGGACAAAAAGAAGAAGCTCAAGGATGATTTTGCCATAATTTCAATTGCAGAAGCCAAGGAAATAATAGATAATGTTTTTGTGATAATCAATGTGCTTCTCGTGGGGCTGGCCTCCATTTCTCTTGTCGTGGGAGGAGTAGGCATAATGAACATAATGTACGTGGCGGTTACCGAAAGGACCAAAGAAATAGGGCTAAGAAAATCCGTAGGTGCAAAAAATTCCGATATTTTGCTCCAATTTATTTTTGAATCGGTATTCCTCACTTTTATCGGAGGCTTTATGGGAATTTTGATCGGTTATATCCTTTCTAAAATTATCACCCAATTCGCCCAAAACGCCGGGTTTTTCGTGGAATTTTCCGTTACATGGTATTCCATCCTGATCGGATTCGGTTTTTCTGCGGCGGTGGGAATAATTTTTGGATATTATCCTGCCCGCAAAGCTTCGCGCTTGAGTCCTATGGAAGCGCTGAGAAAGGAGTAGAGCGAGGATATCGGAATATCCAGCCATTTGCGGTGAGATAACCTTCGGATCATAAATCTGGAATTATTTTTAATCATTTTGTTTCAGAGCAGCGGCTATCCTTGCCGCCAAGGGCACATTGATCCTAATAACTTTATTTTTCCTAAACACAACAAACCGCGCGTATTGTCAATATTGCGGTATTTTAAACAGTTGTTTATACTTAGTTATAACAATTTTGATTATTATTTTTCTAAATAACTTCTTAAATAGAAAAAATTATGGAAGAAGAAAAGGAAATAAAAGATGCGGAAATTAGCGAAACAAAAAAAGAAGAAAGCGAAAAAAAGAATTATCGAACCGAAATAATCCTAATTTTTATAATAGGATTATTGGCTGGTGTCATGATCAAAGCGGAAGCGGTGAAAAGAATAAGCATAGGATTTGATGATTATAGAACAGTAACGAGGAGCCATGGATATGACATAGAAGCTATTGAAAAACAACTCATTGAGGATGCCAAGAAAGAGAAAGAGGCTGCAGAACAGGGATCCGCCGGATTGGAAGGTGGCGAGGAAGTAATCATAGAGGAAAGTGAAGTTTTGGAATAATGAGGATAAATTATAAAAGGTTTATAAGAAAATAAGTAATTTAATAAAGTTGTCTTTTTGCGCATTTAACGTGCCAGAAAAATCAGCTCATTTGTTTTTTATGAATGAAGAAAAAAAAGTCGATTCCCATGAAAATGAAGGAGGAAAGATCGAGTCCGAAGAAGAAATAAGAAAAAAAAGAGAAAAAAATCTTATCTCCCTGTCAATTCTCCTGGCAGGCCTTTTGTTGGGGAGCCTTTTTGTGGATCTTTCCCAGCTTGTAAAAGGCGGAGGAATATCTCAAAAAATACTAAATGAAAAAGACGTTTTCCAATTGAATGGAAAAACCTGGGTAGCCTATTCCGATCCGATCATAGATGTTACCGTGGTAAATGATGAAGATTGCGAAGAGTGCAATATTGACGAAGCTTTGGTGTGGTTCAGAAAGATTGTTCCTACTATGCTTGCCAATAAGGTGGAATACGACTCCGAAGAAGGAAATGAAATGATCAAGGATTTCGGGATAAAATATCTCCCCATTTTTATTTTTAGCAAGGAGATCGAAGATACCGAATTTTATGCGCAAGCCCAGCCGTTATTCACCCAGAAAAACGAAAAGTATGTCCTGGACGCTTCTAAGTTGGGTCTGCCTTCGGGAAAGTATGTGGAAATTCCTGAAATAGGAGAAAATGACATAAAAATCGGTCCGGATGACGCTAAAGTAAAGCTGATCGAGTTCTCGGATTTCCAATGTCCGTATTGCCAGCTTTTTCATAATACGATAGGAGACATTATTGAAGAATATGGAGACAAAGTTCAGTTAGTGTTTAAAAACTTACCTCTCGATTCTATCCATCCAAGAGCCAGGGATGCGGCTATGGCGGCAGAGTGTGCCAATGAACAAGGGAAATTCAAGGAATATGCCGATAAGCTTTTCGCCAATCAAAAAACATGGTCGGAAGGAACCGGAAATGGAGCTTTTACCAATTACGCTTCCCAGCTAAGCTTGAATACATCTCAATTCAACCAGTGCTTGACCGAAAGAAAATACAAAGACAAGATAGAAAGCGATCTCAAAGAAGCTGATGAATTCGGAATATCCGGCACTCCCGCACTGTTCATCAATGACACTTTCAAAAACGGAGTGGTCCAGCTTGATGAATTGAAAAAGGTGATAGATGAAAAACTGTCTCAATAATTTAAAAATCTGAGCATATCGGAGCCCCGGTTATTTTTCCGGGGCTTTTAAGTTTGACAAAAAATTTAATTGGTATAATATTTATGATATGGATAAATCGAAAAACCTACTGATTATAATTAGCTCGATTATTATTGGCCGAAGAGGTCAGTCGGTTTTTGCGGGTTAAAAAGGTAGAAAATTTCGCAGAAGCAAGCTGATCTCGCGGTCAGTTTTTTTGTTTAGTAATTTTAAAATTAAATAAAAGGAGAGAAAAATGGTGGAAAAAAGACTGAGGGAAAAATACGGAAAAATTATTGATGAGGGGATGGGAATAGTCGTGATATTTTTTGAGAATCTGGACGATGATTCCCCTCACGGGGGGCCTATCAGCATAACAAAGGTCATTGATGATATGAATTTCATCAACGCTTTTTGTAGCGGAGCGCTCTCGATATATAAAAGTATAAAGGGTGCTTCAATTTATGTCGTGTTTAAAAATGGCTCTTTGAGAGTAGAAAAGTATACAGGACATCCAATCTTCAGAAATCCAAACTGTTGCGGCGGCGAAATCGCAATTTAACTTTATTCCAAAACAAGAACAAGGATTGTATCGGTCAACGATTGATGCGATCCTTTTAAATTTGACAAAAACAAAATGTGTGATATTTTAAAATTGGAATATTTAGCAAAGATCAATGAGTATTCAAATTTGTAAAATGACATATAAAATAATAAGCGGATGGGCGAATCCTTATGCCGGAATTTTTAATGTGAAACTCAAGGCCTGTATGGTTTCTGCAAATTGTGATGAATTTTTGGAAAAAAATGAAAAATTCAAAAAAATCTAAGATATTTGCGATAAAAGCGATTTTTTAAAACCATCTCGGCCGGGTCAAAAAGCCGAGATTTTTTTTGGAATATTTTTTAAAAGTTATTATGTCTCAAGAAACATGAGTAGGGAAAAAAGAAAGAAAAAAGAGGGGTTTTGGTCTGAATTGCTGGATCTGCTTGCGCCTTCGGTAAAAACGATGAAAAGGATATTCATCCTGATGATATTCGTGGAAGCTGTCAAGTTGGTCGGGCCTTATCTGCTCAAAGTAATAATCGACGTTCTGACGGATTTTTCAAACGACCGGGTCTTTCTTTTGCTTGTTTTGGCAGGAGGATATTTTTTGAGCTTGCAGGCCGTTTCCATCCTTGATTATTTGCAATACAAAAAAGTCTTTAGGATGCTCATAAACATAGAATATTATCTTCCGGTTAGAGCGGAGAAAAAATTGATGGACCTGCCTCTCAGCTATCATGAGAAGGAGGGAACAGGAAATAAGATCATAAAGATCGAGAAAGGAGCGACTCGTATCATTGATCTTATGGCCAACGCTTCGTGGGAAGTCGTTCCCACGCTTCTGCAGCTGGTAGCCACCCTGGCGGTCCTCTTGGCAGTGAATCCTTGGTTCGGGGCCGTTTTTGCCTTCTTTTCCCCGATTTTCATCTGGATAACCTATGATGTAAACAGGAAGCTCTATCCTATCAGAAAGAGAAGATGGAAAAGGAACGAAGAATCTTACGGAAAAATGGCCCAGTCGATCATTAATATAAACACCGTCAAATCTTTCGCGCAAGAAATACGGGAAGCCCGGGAATTTAAAAGCATAAAGAAAAAAATAAGAGATGCCGAATTTAGAGAGTGGTTTTATCTTTTAAAAATAGGGCTGGCGAGAAATCTGGTCATCGATTTCGGAAGATTAAGCATTCTTTTTCTCGGAGCTTATTTTGTCTGGAGCGGAATTGAAACTATCGGCACGCTTGTCTTCGTATTTACTCTTTCGGAGAAATCCTATCTTTCTCTTTACAGATTGAGCCGTTTTTACGATAAGCTAGAAGAAGGCAAAGAAGCGGTCGGAAGGTTCATAAAGCTCACCAAGGCCAAATCAAATATAATCAATCCCCAAAACGGGATTAAGCCGGAAAGATTGCAGGGAAAAATAGAATTCAAAAACGTCAGTTTTTCTTATAAAAAAGAGGACGAGAAAGCCCTTAGAAACATAAATCTCAAAATAATTCCTGAAAGCAAGGTGGCTTTGGTAGGTCCCTCCGGGGGAGGAAAAACTACCTTGGCCAGAATGATTTATCGCCATTATGATCCCAAGTCCGGAGAGATCCTTTTGGATGGAAGAAATTTGAAGGATTATGATATTTATTCGATGCGCAAGAAGATGGCGATTGTCCCTCAGGAAGTGGAAATTTTCGACTCAAGCATCCGCGATAATATTTCTTATGCCAATCCCAAGGCCGGCTTTAAAGAAATTCAAGCCGTAGCCAGAGTGGCTAATGCGGATGAATTCATCCAGAAACTGAGCAACGGCTATGATACTTTGGTCGGAGAAAGGGGAACCAGGCTCTCCGGCGGCCAAAGACAGAGGATAGGGATAGCTAGGGCGCTTTTGGCCAATCCTGATATAATTATTTTTGACGAGGCTACCAGTAATTTGGACAGCCAAAGCGAAAGACTTATCCAGGAGGCTATGGAGAGAATAAGCAAAGGAAGGACGATAATCATAATTGCCCATCGCTTGAGCACGGTCAAAAAAGCGGATAAAATAGTTGTTATTGAAGAAGGAAAGATCATTGAGGAAGGAAATCACTGTGAACTTTCAGAGAGCAGAGGCGGAGTTTACGCCAGACTTTTAAAGTTGCAAAAAATGGGAGATATCGAATAGGCTGCCGGATATTGAAATTTAACCTTCTATGCTATAGAATATTTCTATTCGCTAGTTTTAATTATGGTAAAAAATCATTACAAAAAATACAGAAAAAAATCCAATATTCTTTTGACCTGCGAGCACGCTTCCAAAAGGATTCCGAGAGAATTCAAGAGATTGGGGCTAAAAAGAAAAGAATTGGAGAATTCTAAAGACTGGTATGATCCAGGCGCTTTTGAAGTTATGAAGTTTTTGGCGGAAAAACTGAAGACCAGCTGTATATATTCCGATGTCTCCAGATTGGTTATCGATTACAACAGGAGGCTTAACGGAAAAAATAAAAATAAGGACAAATTCCATTCTTGTCCGATGAAGTACGAACTTTTGGTCGGAAAAAACGGAAAAGACGATATTGTAAAAATTCCCGGAAATAATTTTTCGACTGAAAAAAAATTTTTGGCAGAAGAGAAAAAAAGATTCAAAAAATATGTAGTTCCATATAGAAAGGACGGATATTTAATGATAGACAGGATTAAAAATGTTCATAAAATGGCGTATGTTATCCTGATCCATTCTTTCTATCCTTTTTACAATGGCGACAAGAGGAATGTGGACATAGGCGTTTTGCATTTTAGCAAGCAGACTTTTTCCGAAAGAGTCATAAAAAGTTTAAAAAAGAACACAAAATTCAAAATAGGAAATAATAAGCCATGGAAGCTCAGCGATGCCGATGGATCTATATTCCACAGGGTTGAGGATATGAAGAATGCGGAGCTCCTGGTTTTTGACATAAACAATAAAAATCTGATAAATAAGAAAGATATCAAAAAAATATCCGTTGCCATAGCCGAAGCGTTGAAAGAAAATATTTTTTAAAAAAACGGCGGTTCCCTTGCGTTTCTTTATTAACCGAGCTATACTATAAGCATGAATAAACAATCCGTAAAAAATAGCATCTTGTTGCTCAGCCTGCTGCTAGGGCTCCTTAAAGGAGATCGGTTTGTTTTTGTTCGGAAAAAATAGTTTAGAGTAAATTCTGAGTAAAAGTAAACTGGTCTCCTCGCGAAATCAGTTTTTTGTTTTTTGAAAATTGAATATTTATCAAATGGAAAAAAGAGGGTAAAAAAAGGAGGGACGACATGAAGTGCTTGGCAAACGGAGAAGAAATGTTTAATTACAAAACTCGATTGGGAGAATACAAAATCGGAGCTTTTTTGGGAGAATTCTTGTGGGAAAACGATGAACTTTTCCGGCTTATCGATTTATGTCAACAAATTTGGAAGGAGATTTTTGTAAAGTCCGGAAAGCCTAATTTTATCGGACTTGTGAGACCGGATCTGGTTCCGGGCTTTTCCAATCCGGAGGGAAAAAGTCTTGGCAAGCTTGAGGTGAGGGGAATTTATGAGATAAATGTCCATTCGCCAGAGTGTCTAGCCGGTATTTCCGCCCTGGAGCATTTTACTGGGTTAAAAACTGAAAACGATCCATGCATAGTTTTCTCTGATAAACTGAAAGAGTTTTTTGGCAATTCTCAGATTGCTTTTGTCTGTGGAAACAATCTTCTTAAAAGGGAGTGGGGAGCTATATTTTTTGCAAAACTCAAAAGCCTAGGGATTAATGTAAGATGGATAAGTCCCGAAGAATCCATGAGAGAAAGCCCAAAAATCATATTCAGGTGGGGGGACGCGAGAATTGACGGTCCGAGCCATTTTTCTCCGGTTTTTGTAAACTGGCTCAGGACGCAGAAAAAAAGTTTCGTTTTTAATTCCGTTCCTAACGGAGTCGACTTGGGAGACAAATCTTTTCTTATCAAAACGAACGATGATGATCTTTCCAAAATTTTTGGCATAAATCGTCCTTTGCGGAGCGAGGAGGATATATGGTGGTCTGTCGATGAAAACGGCAAGCACTCCAATTTTCTCGTAAAGCCCGACAAAGGGGCTTCAGGGGATGATATTTTTTTCGGAGAAAATATGATTTCCTCCCAATGGATAAGGATTCTCAAGGAAAAACTATCCTCCGGTCGAAAATATTCTCTCTGGGAAGCTAAATGGCTTCCGGAAGTGATGATCGGGCAAGATTCTTTTTCTATGGATCTAGATCCTGTTTTTTGGGCTGAAAATGATAAACTTTCTTATCTATACTCAATATCAAGAGTGGATAACTACTCGCGATACAGATTGAGAAAAACCATCAATGTGGCTCAAGGAGCCGGACTGGCTCTTCATACGGTACAGTAGCGCCAAGAAGCCCGATTGTGGAAAACTCCGCAATCGGGCTTGTTTTTTTTGTCTTATCGTGTATAATCAAAATATGCAAAATAAAACTGTAAAAAATCTATATTTCTTTTTCGGATTTTATTTCTGGATTTTGTCCGGCCAGTTTATTTTTGCTAGGAAATAATAGCTGAAGAAATTTCTAGGTAAAGATGAGCTGGCTGGCAGGCCAGTTTTTTAGTTCGTTGAAAATTTAATTAGTAGGCACTAGCGCATATGCGCACGCATATGTGTCGATATATTTGGGGAAAATTGAAAATTAAAGGATAAAAAACCAAGAGAAAAAGGAGATGGGAATGAGAAGAAAGGTTTATGAGGGCACATGCATCAATCACAAAGGCGGAGTGGGGGAAATCGGATCAATGATAAATCATTCGGTTTTCCAGAAAGGAACTGTAGGGGACACCCTGATAAATCATGATTTAAAAGATGGCGCTCCGACTTCTGATTCTGTCTTGCAGTTCGATTGCACCGATGAAGATTTGGCGAGGATGCTCGGATTGTATTCTTATATAATCAGAGCGTTAGTTGTTGGAGGAAAACGGAGCATATTCCAGATATTGGAAGAGCTGAAAGAGGCTTTGTTTTGGCAGATGGATCACTTCAACCGGATCGGAATTGAATATCCCGAAGAAGTGGTTATTGACGGATGCGACTTCAGTCTCGCGTCCCATCCTGACTTAAAAGATGTAAAGCTGTCAACTTTCTTTTTCGGTCCGGAGGCTCAAAAAGTCAGGCCTGATCAGAAAAGGTTCGATGCCGTGCAGTTTTTTAACAATAAAAACAATGTCATTCGGCTGGCCAAATCTCTGGGAGTGAGGGTTCCTCCCACCCTTTTATTTTCTTCGGTAGACGAGGTGGGAGATTGCGCGGATTTTGTCTATCCTTCAACGATAAAAATGGGTAATTCTGTATCAGGGCTGGGTCTTGAGAAGTGTTATTCTAGGGAGCATCTGGAAAAAGTCCTGAGAAGAGTCCCTGTCGGAAAAGATTTTCAAATGCAGAAGTTCCTTGAGAATCTTGTTCCCTTTTCCATACAATGGTGGGCGGATGAAAGCGGTCCTGTTCCAATCACCGGGACTTGCAATTTTATCGAAGGTAATGCGAATCACGCCGGGAATTGGAGCTCTCCAGATATTCCCCATCGAGCCTTGATTAAATTTACTCTGTTGCTTGCGGTCATTGCATGGATGATGGGCATTAGGGATTGGTTCAGTTTCGATGTTGGTCTCTATGATAATGGAAGTCCGAATTTTTATCTCTTGGAATGTAATCCTCGCTATACTGGAGCCGCATATCCGTTTATTGCGGCCTCAAAACTGCTTGGCGGAATTAAAGAGGCAAGAGAGTATTTTTGGGCCAGTAAAACTTACAAATCTTCCATGAATTCCATAAATAAACTTGATCTTGGTGAATTGGAATTCGGATTCAAGGGCAATCCCAAATCCGGAAAGAGGGAAGGTTGGATATCTGTCAATCCGGGTCCTCTCTCTGTCGGCGATGGAAAGATATCTATGATGTATGTCGGCAATCCTGCCAATTACAGGAAGTCGGAGGATAAGCTTAAAAATTTGCTGGATTCTTAGCTATAGGAGTAAATAATGAAAGATAAAAATGGAAATAACTTGAGTGCTGATTTACTTGAGTGCTGCTTTAAAAAAGCAGTCGATTCTATTGGAATGATTTGGGAAATCACCGGTCTTGAAATGAGGCACTGCAGAGCCAGGTTGTCTTATGGGAACCTGCTTAAAGGAGCTCTTTGCTCCGACAATCGAATCGTCATATCTATGGCTATACGACCTAACGGCTCAGTGGGTCTTTCGTGCTTAAAAAATTCCCACGAAAAAGTTTCCGGAAAGGAAAATATTTTTGGTGATTTTATCAAAAATTTCAGAAGGGCGCTTGCCCAGGAGGATCTGTCATGAAAATAACTTATCTTGTCGGCGGCGAAGGCGAGGGAGATGCCGGCGGCGATATTGGCACAGGAGACGGATGGTAAATAGCCCGGATAATTCCGGGAAAACTTACGGGTAGATCGGCAATGTGATTCATTTCACAACCGGTCTGCCCATTTTTTTTATTCTCTCATTATACGGTTCTATTGCAACCGCAATAGAACCGTATAATTAAAATATAAAGTAGGCTCTCCGCATGAGTTGCACATCCGTGATTCGCGGATAATCTCAGTCTCCGCAGATTACTGATCGGCATTATGCTTCTTCTGCTTGCTAATATGAATTTTTTAGGATAGACTGGATATAAAGTGTTAAAAATATGAAATATCGATAACTGTTATTCCTGTTTTTGAAAGCAGAGAATGGTGGTTGTTTTTATTTTATTGCTTAAAAAAATATGAAAGTGATTTTACTTAAAGATGTCAATAAAACAGGCAGAGCCGGAGAAGTTGTAAATGTGGCGGACGGATATGCCAGAAATTTTTTATTTCCGCAAGGATTGGCCCAACAGGCGACCGACGCTTCTTTAAAAAAAATCGAAGAAATAAAGGCTCAGCAAGAAAAGGAAGAAAAAACGAAAATGGAGAAATTTAAAAAAGAGGCTGAAAAGATAAACGGCAAGAAAATAACTATTTTAGAAAAAGCCAAGGGCGGGAAACTTTTCGGCTCGGTTGATGACAAGAGGATTGCAGAAGAAGTCAGTAAGCAGTTGGGGGTGAGTGTCGGGTCTGAAAGTATAAAAACAGGCAAGCCTATAAGAGAAATTGGAGAAAAAGAAATTGAAATTTCCCTTACTGACGAATTAAAAGCAAAATTAACAGTTGAAATTAAGGAAAATTAAGCGAAGCCGACTCTCTGATAAGGGATAAATAAAATTTTTTAAATCACAGGTTTGCTAATAATTTTTCAATTTGCGTGGTGGCAATGTTTTAACAATTGAAGAGAGAATTCGTATATTTGTAAAATAATTTGTAGTTTTGTAGGTTATGAAAAAAAACAGCGGTAAATATATATTTGTTTTGGGAGGAGTGATGAGCGGAATCGGCAAGGGAATCGCCACTTCTTCCGTAGGGGCTATTTTAAAGGCGAGAGGATATAGCATGACAGCCATAAAAATAGATCCTTACGTGAATGTAGACGCCGGAACAATGAACCCTACCGAGCATGGAGAAGTTTTTGTTATGGAATGCGGGCTTGAGACTGACCAAGATATGGGAAATTATGAAAGATTTATGGAACTAGATCTTCCCGGATCCAACTATATGACTACCGGAAGCGTTTATCAGGAAGTTATTCGGAAAGAAAGAAATTTGGAATATAAGGGCAAATGCGTTCAAATAATCCCTCATGTAACCGATGAAATTATAAGGACGATAAGAAGCGCTATCGATAAAAATAATGCCGATATAGCTATTACGGAAATAGGCGGAACAGCCGGTGATTACGAAAATATGCTCTTCATGGAAGCGGCTAGGCAAATGAAGCTGAAAAATCCCGATGACGTTCTTTTTATAATGATCACCTATCTTCCTTATCCTCCAAAAGTGGGAGAAATGAAGACCAAGCCTACCCAGCAAGCCGTGAGAGAACTCAACGCCAATGGGATTAATCCGGATATAATCATAGCAAGAAGCGAGGTCCCCATAGACAAAAAAAGAAAAGAAAAAATAGCTCTTTTTTGCAATGTCGAGGAAGAAGACATAATTTCCGCTCCGGACGTGGAAACAGTCTATGAAGTCCCTATAAATTTTGAAAGAGACGATCTTAGCAGAAGAATTCTCAAGAAACTATCTCTTTCTCCCCGAAGAAGCGATATGAAGAAATGGTATGATTTGAACGAAAACATAAAAAAATCAAAAAGGGAAGTCAAAATAGGAATTGCCGGAAAATATTTCGGAACAGGAGAGTTCCTTTTGGGGGATTCTTACATTAGTGTTATTGAGGCCATAAAGCACGCTTGTTATAAGGCTAGAGTCAGGCCGGAGATAGAGTGGCTCAATAGTGAAAACTTCGAAAACAATCCGGACGCGGCTAGAGGTTTAAAAAATTATGGCGGCATTATCGTTCCCGGAGGATTCGGCTCCAGAGGAATTGAGGGAAAAATAAAAGTTATCGAGCATTGCAGAAAAAACAAAATTCCTTTACTGGGACTTTGTTATGGAATGCAGCTTTCGGTAATTGAATTTTCCAGGAACGTTTTGGGGCTCAAAGGCGCCAATACGACTGAAATCGATAGGATGACCGAAAATCCGGTTATTGACATAATGCCGGAGCAAAAAAAGAACCTGGAAGACAAAAATTACGGAGCGACGATGAGGCTGGGAGCCTATACCGCTTTTCTTAAAAAAGGAACCATTGCTTATAAGGCTTATGGTAAAGGAAAAATTTCAGAAAGGCATAGGCACCGTTGGGAAGTCAATCCCGAGTATATTGAAAAAATTGAAAAGGGAGGAATGATTTTTTCCGGCAGGTCGGAGGACGGAAGACTGATGGAAATTGTCGAGCTTCCTAAGTCTGTCCACCCATTCTTTGTCGGTACCCAATTTCATCCGGAATTTAAATCCACTCCTTTAAGTTCACATCCGCTTTTCTTTGAATTTATAAAGTCAGCCAAGAATAAAAAATGACAAAATAAAAAACGGGAAGTTTTATTCCCGTTTTTATTTTTTATTTATCAGCTTTTTTTTCGGAATCAATACTTACGAATTGTCTTTTTACCACTTTTCCCGTAAAGTTTTTGACTTTTCTTTTTGTAAATTTGACAATTCCGTCAGTCAGAGCGTAGAGGGTGTCGTTTTCTCCGCGGCCGACATTTTTTCCGGGATGAAATTTGGTTCCTTTCTGGCGAACGATTATATTTCCAGCCTCGGCTTTTTCACTGCCGAAAATCTTAACGCCCAGTCTTTTGGATATAGAATCTCGGCCAAGCTGGGTCGATCCGGCGGCTTTACGATGTGCCATATTTTTGTAAATACGATCAACATTCCAGAGAAAAACTGGAAATTGAAAAACAATATATTATAATTATTACAGAGCCTATTATAGCAAATTTTGAAGCTATGTCAAATAAGAAAATTACCCGCCGGCTGGCGGAAAAAACAAAAGAATTATGGAATGAACACGAAAAGGGGGTAGTGATTTTTCTCGGATTTTTTTTGGTTGCCGCAATATCTTTTCAACTCGGGATTCTTCAGGGAGAACAGTGGCAACAAGAGCCTTTGGTTATAGAAAAAGTTCCGGAGGCAACGGCAGTTTCATACGCCGGAGTCTTGGGAGGGAGTGCTAAAAATAATGCTAAGGATAATCCGACTGCGGAGAATTCCTCGGAAGTTTTATCCGAGTCCGAAGAGGGATCTGTCGAGTGCGTATTTGTGGGGAGCAAGAATTCCGATAAGTATCACAATAAGGCCTGCCGATGGGCTACTCAGATAAAGGAAGAAAATAGGGTTTGTTTTAAGAGCGAAGAGGACGCCAAAAGCAAGGGGTATCTTCCGGCCGGCTGTTGCATGAAGTGATTTTGTTGGCAAAGGTATCTATAAAATGTTATATTTAAAAAGTAATCCGTAAAAAAATAATAAAATGCCTTTTGAAAAGATGATGTCGATGATTTCGATGAACAAAGAAAAAAGCGAAAAAAGGCCCGAAGACGAATTGGAAAAAATAGATCTGGCAACTTTTAAGCTGAAGGAAAAATACAAGGAATATGGAGATTTCGATAAGTTTATCGATTATATCTCTGGTATGCAAAGGATTTATGTTATGTCGGAGATGGAGAAGTGGGGAGCGGATAAAATGAGGCAGTCTTTCATTGAAGCCGAATCATATCTGATGTCTCTGGACTCAGGAATAGATGAAGATGTTTTTAAAAAAATAAAAGACGATTTTCTTTCCGCTTATAAAATTTTAGACGGAATAAAATCCGTTGCCTCCGAACTGATAAAAGAGCATTCGGATTGTCCCGGATGCGTCGATTTCATAGAATATATGAGAGATTCCTTGATTCTTCTTTCCGACACATCAGGTGGCGTAGTTATCGATAAAAATAAAGATCGGATTTTGCGCTCTCGAATGCTACTGATTTCCAATTATAGCGAGGAAGCTGATTTGTCAAAATTGGAGGAGGTTTACAATAAATTTAAGAGCCTGATAAAAGATAATATCTAATATCTTTATAAGCCGATTTTGGAAATGAGCAGCATAATAGTGGATATAGAAACAGCCGGAATAGATTTTGAAAGCCTGGATGAAAGATCCCGTGAGTATCTTCTTAAGTATGCCTTGACAGATGCGGAAAAAAGAGAAGCCAAAGAAAGGCTGGGACTTTCTCCGCTTACCGGGGAGATTGTCGCCATCGGAATTTTAAATCCCAAAACCAAGAAAGGAGCAGTTTATTATCAAGGAGTAAAAGCGGATAAGGAGAGATTTGAGGAAGAGGAAATTCATTTTGAATCCGGAAGCGAAGAAGAAATGTTGGAAATTTTTTGGAAAAACATATCAAAATACAAGCAGGTGGTCACTTTCAACGGCCGGAGTTTCGACGCTCCTTATATCCATTTGCGAAGCGCCATAAATAAAGTCAAACCGAGCAGGAATTTGATGCCTTATCGTTATGATTACAGAACGCACTGCGATCTGCTGGAGCAGCTGACTTTTTACGGAGCGACCAGGAGATTTACGCTTGATTTTTATCTGAAAAGATTCGGAATAAAAAGCTCCAAAGAAAACGGAGTGGAAGGATCTCAAATAACACAGATGTTTCGCGAAGGAAAAACAAAGGAGATCGCCCGTTACTGCGCCAAAGACGTGAAAGCTACTGCGGAACTTTTCAAATACTGGGAAGATTATCTTAAATTTTAATTTTTTAATCATGAAAACCTAAAGCGGAGCAAGGCTCGTTGCAGGATAAACAAAAATGGAAAATAAAAATAATTCGGAAGGGCAAAATTTAAATCCCAATCCAGTTCTTAACCCTGAGAAAAATTCGAATCCTGCGCAATTTGATTCTACCCGGGATTCAAATAAAAGCGTAGAACATCCAGAAGATCAAAACCAAAGTGTTCCCGTTCAAGGATCAAGCGCTATTGAATTTTTTGAGGAGGATAGCGCGGCAAGCCAAAATGAAAATCAGAAATTGGGACAAAAAAATGGCAGTCGCAATAGTGAAGATCCAGCAGAAGGTATTTCAAAACAAATCACAGCTGAAAATAATTCTGCGATGCATTTTTTCATGTATATGGTTTCATTTTTTTCCTTGCTTTTGTTTTCCACGGGTATAGGAACGATAGTTTTTCAAATCATAAATAAAAATATTTCTGATAATTTAATATACGATTTTTCCGGATATTTCGCCAAAACGGCAGTCAAATACGGGATAGCGACAATCCTCATAGCCATGCCTATTTATTTTGTCCTGATGTATTTTATAAATAAAAAATTATATCAAGGAGAAATAGATGTCAATTCCAAAGTTAGAAAATGGCTGACATATATAATTTTATTCATAGCTTCAGCGATAATAATTGGAGATCTTATAACATTGGTCTTTTATATGCTGGATGGCGACATGACAGCGAGATTCATCCTAAAAATTATAACCGTCATAATAATTGCCGGATTTATTTTTGGATATTATTTATGGGATATGAAAAAGAACAATACGGCAGGAGTCAGATATATGGCCAATAAAATTTTTGCTATTTTCTCCATAATCATAAGCATTATCGTTCTATTTTCTTCATTCTTTGTTATCGACAGCCCTAAAGCAGCTAGAGATAAAAAAATGGATAATCAGACCTTGTCTGCATTAAGCTCATTGAACGCAAATGTTTTGATTTATCATAACAAGAATCATAAATTACCCAATAACCTTGAAGAACTAGGATTAAGCAGTTATGAAAAGAGGAATCTTGATAATTTAGAAATACCGATAACATACAAAAGATTAAGTGAAAACGATTATGAGCTTTGTACAAGCTTTAAAAGAGAGACTGAAAAAGAAAGCAATGAAAGGTATGGGTATTTATACAATGATGAGTGGATGCATCCGGCAGGAAATCATTGCTTTTCTAAAAAAATAGAAAATAAGCCTCAACAAAATAAAAACCAAGTTCCGGTAAATGCTAATAGTAGTGACCAGGCTTATTTTGAGGGAATAGAGGCAGCCAGGGAAAAGGCGCAACTGGCGTCCGTAAAGTCTTATATATCCAGCACTTTTGCGGCGGCAGTCATCTGTAAAGATGGAGATGGAAAAATAATAAGCGGTTCGGGAGGAAGCCAAATGTGTGATAATGATTCAAATTATAAATGGCCGAATATCTCCATATGCGGAAATAATCCCGAAAGCACGAAATGGATCGTTGGAATTACAGGAGAAGGCGAAAATGTGGAATGGAACATAACTTTGGATTGTGAACAGTTTTTGAGTTGTAACGGATCCGCAAATGCAGTCTGTACAGAAGAAGGTTGTAACTTTTCCGGCACTTGCCAGTAGCAAACATATGGGGAAAAATAAATTTTACCTGATTCTTCATAGGATAAGGAGCGCCTATAATGTCGGCTCGATATTCCGGACGGCGGACGGAGCGGGAATTGACAAGATTTTCGTAACCGGATTTACCCAGGCGCCATCGGAAAAAAGGTTCGAGCTTCAGAGCAAGGCCGAAAGGATGCTTTCCAAAACCGCGCTCCAGGCTGACAAATATATGCCTTGGGAAAGAAATAAAAATATTTCTAAAGTTTTGGAAAAACTGAAAAAAGAGGGATTTCAGATCGTTGCTTTGGAGCAAAATTATAAAAGTGTGAGTTATAAAAGATTCAAGCCGAGAGACAAGATCGCTTTAATTCTGGGAAACGAGCCGAGGGGTATAGACAAAAAAATTCTCAAAAAATGCGATAAAATAATTGAAATTCCCATGCGGGGAAGAAAAAATTCTCTTAATGTGGCTGTGGCGGCGGGAGTGGCGGCCTATGAAATAGCAGGAAAGCAATGAAGCGATGTTGTGAGGTAGTAAATTAGTGCTGATAATATTTGCAGGGGATATTTTCTCCCCCT
>JAQVJM010000004.1 GCA_028695135.1 Candidatus Moraniibacteriota bacterium
TGAAGCGCATAGGTTTGCCATAAGATATCACAGGAAATTGAGGGAAAAGGGGCTTATTTCGGGCGATTCCTAAGGGCCTTTTTCATTTGACTTTTTGTCGATTTTATGGTATACTCGATAGAAGTAGCCATTTTACATTATATTGAAAAAGATAGCCTAAAGGAGGGCTGAATCATGAAAAATATCAATTCTTTTTCCCTTTTTTTCCTTTTTTCTTTCATTATCATTTTCTCCGGCTGTGCTACCCGGCAACAGCGGATCGTATTTTACGACCCGAGCCAGGTGCCGGTCATAACTGATCCCCGGGCCAAGATGCCTCATGAGCGAGGCGGTCCGGGGGTGACTGTCAGGGATCGGGAAACACGGCGAGGGGTGGAGGTAAAAATCACCCCTCATTTTGGAGGGACCCCTCCTTATAATGAGGGGTACAGGGACGCCAAGAGGTCGGAAAGGCGTCGCAGTTATTACTACGACCGCCGGGACGAGATAGAGCGTTGTCGGATGGATGCTCTCGAGGGGCGGCCTTTTAACCCCGGCAATTGGAAGTTTTATCATGAGTGTCGGGATATCTACGAAAGAACTCAAATATCCAAGGAGGAACAGGAGTTCCGTAGGTGGGAGAACCGTGAATATCGAAAAGGGCGCGTTGACGCCCTAAAGGATATCAACGGATATCCTAGATAGGCTTTCGCGGGGGAAGTTGGCAGAATAATTTTTTGCCAAAAACTTCCCCCGCTTTTTTGTTTTTCTCTACCTGCCCGTAGTGCTTATGCGCATGCATTGCAGGCGAGAGGATATGGTATCTGGTCTATTTTCTTTGCCGCTCCGCTTCGACAAGCTCCACAGAAAATTGTCATCCCGGACTTGATCCGGGATCCAGTAAATAATTTATTCCACTTTCTTTGACAGCAAAGAAAGTGGATGAAAGAAACTGCCGCACGTGCTTAGTGCTGGCCAAATTTCTTGACGCTTTTTCACTGAAGTTCCACGCGCTTCGCTGTGAAACTTCTTGACGCTCAAAAGCTAAAATTTGGAAACGCACTTGCAATGTGCGGAATGTATTTGATCAGGTTGATCTTGTGATGTCTCGGTTGTCACGGATGAGTCATGATGAATAATTGCAGATTGAACTGGCGAAAACAGTAATACAGTAATTATAAAATAATATCGTTTTTTAATTTTAATTTATTCCGATTTTGATATACAATTAAAACATATGAAAAGATATATTCCCCAATCGATAAAGAATATTTACCATCTATGCCAAGCGGTCTTGGCCAATTTTTGGTTCGGTTTCCCGTCCAAGAAGATCAAAGTTATCGGTGTTACCGGCACCAACGGCAAGACGACGACTTGCCAGATGATTTCTAGGATTCTGGAAGAGGCTGGACACAAAGTGGCAATGGCTTCGACGATAAATTTCAAGATGGGAGAGAATGAGTGGGTCAACGCGACGAAGTTCACCACCCTGTCGGCCTGGGCGGTCCAGAAATTCATCAGGGAAGCGGTCGGAAATAAGTGCGATTATCTGGTTTTAGAAACCTCCTCCCATTCGCTGGACCAATATCGGGTCTGGGGGATAGATTATGATGTCGCGGTCATCACTAATGTGACGCGCGAGCATCTGGATTACCACAAGACTATGGAGAATTACCGCCGGGCCAAGACGAGGCTTTTCAAAATGGCCAAGAAAGCGGTGGTGAATCTGGATATGGAAAAGCCCGAAGAATACCTCGACTGTAAAGCCGAAAGTATTTTCGGCTACAGTCTCAAAATCCAAAATTCAAAATTCCAAATTCCGAATAAATCAAAAATTCCAAATCAAAAATTCCAAACTGTCATAGCTGAAGATATCGAGCTGGGAGTAAAAAATTCAAAATTCGAAATTCATTCGCCACGGCGAACAAAATTTTTGATCAATCTGATCGGAGACTTCAATATCGAAAACGCATTGGCGGCGATATCGGCGGGAGTAGCGCAGGGGATAAGCCTGGAGGTCTGCGCCAAAGCCCTCGGTAAAATCAAAGGCGTTCCCGGAAGGATGGAGAGCGTCTCCAATGACAGAGATTTCAATATAATTGTCGATTACGCCGTGACTCCGGATTCGCTGGAAAAACTCTACGCTCTTTTGGATAGGATAAACTATAAAAAAGGAAAAATTATCGCGGTTTTCGGCGCTTGCGGGGAAAGAGATAGAGGAAAGCGTCCGATCATGGGAGAAATCGTCTCGCGGTTCGCCGATTATGTCATTGTCACGAATGAGGATCCCTACAATGAAGATCCCCGAAGGATAATCGATGAAGTTGCCGGCGGAGTCAAAGGGAAAAAAGAAGGAAAAAATTTCTTCAAAATTTTTGACAGGAGAGAAGCGATAAGAAAGTCTTTGGAATTGGCCATGCCGGGGGATTTCGTTGTTATAACCGGCAAGGGGGCGGAGGAAACGATGGCGGTAGGTAAAAAGAGAATCCCCTGGAACGACAAAAAGGTCGTTTTGGAGGAGTTGGCCCTGTTGACAAGAAATCAAAAATAGGTCATACTTTCCGGTTAGTCTTAATCCTAATCGGAAATATGATCATAACTCCCTTGGAAAAACATATCCGGAACATAGAGAAAGAGAAGAAAAAGATATTTTTGGAGGCGATACGCTTTTTCTATGGAAACGATCGAAAACTTTTGAACTATTATCTTTTAACCGCAACTCTTTCTTTTGCGGCGCTTATTTTTTCAAGCTGGATGGACATCGGAGAAAGCCCCGCTTTTGCAATCGTAAATTTTCTGCTTGCGGGCGTTTTTGTTTTGAGCCTCGCCGAATATCTCAACTTTGTAGAAAAGTCGGAGAAAAAGTATAAGAATATTTTTTCCGACCTGGATCTCAAATATGACCAGGAGATTTCGATTTTCAGGGATTTTTATTCCGGCAAGATAGACGAAAATGAATTGAGAAACTTTTATCTGGAAAGAGAAAATCTTTTGGAAAAATATTTTTTGTCCGTAGAAAGAAGGGATGTCGCGGAAAGATGGCTTATTTTCATAGGGCTGTCTCTGGCCGTGATTCTTATTTTTTTGAACTTTTAATCTGTTTTTAAAGATATCCGGATCAAAAAACTCCTTTTGCAATAAGGAGTTTTTTTTATTTTTTATTTATCCCAGAATTTTTATCAGAAGCATAGTGGACAAGAATCCGACTATCGCTCCGGCCATCACTTCGCTGGCGCGATGCCCCATACGCTCTTTGAGATCGGGATATTTTTTATTGTCTATGTTCAATCTTTCTTTGATGAGATTTATATATTCGCTGTGGTTTCCCATATAGACGCGGAGGCGGGTGGCGTCGTCAACGACTATTACGGCCATAACAACGGCAACGGCGAACGCTCCCGAGTCTATTCCGGCGTAATAGCCGACGGAAGTCACCATGGAAGTCATAAGAGCGGTATGGACGCTGGGCATATGGCCGTAACTCATGGCATGGTGCAAGGTGTATCGGAAATCTTGGCCGTGGCGGAAATAAAAGATGATGAACTTTATTATCCTGGAGACGAGAAGGACTAGAACGGGTATTATGAAAACGTTAAATTTCGGATCGTAAGGCATATGATTGAAAATATTAATTTTTAAGTGAATTAATTATACTATAAAACGCTCTTTTTATCTATTTTTTGGTATTTTGTTATTGTCAAAAATGATGTATACTTGAATTAAGTTTAAATATTAATTAAAAAACTTTTGGATCGTTTATAAAACATCCAAGAGTATGAAAAAGTATGTTTATAGGATTGATTCTTCTGGGAATCTTGGCAGTCGCGTTTATTTGGGTGATTGCTCTTTACAACGGCCTTATCAGGCTCAAAAACAGGGTGGATGAAGCTTGGAGCGATATCGATGTCCAGCTTAAGAGGCGCTATGATCTGATCCCCAATCTTATCAGCACCGTAAAGGGATATGCCGCGCATGAAAGCGCGACCTTTCAAAAAGTGACCGAAGCCAGAACGGCCGCCATGACCGCCCATGAATCTGGAGACGCCAAAGCTCAAGCTAAGGCGGAAAACATGCTTTCTGATACGTTAAAGTCGATATTTGCTCTAGCCGAAAATTATCCGGATCTAAAGGCCAATCAGAGTTTTTTGGAACTGCAGAGAGAGCTCTCTGACACGGAAGACAAGATCCAGGCTTCCAGAAGGTTCTATAACGGAAACGTCAGAGATTTCAACACGAAGATCGAGCTCTTTCCGAACAATATAATCGCCGGAATGCTGAAATTCACCAAAAGAGAATTCTTTGAGGTTGAGAATGAGAAGGAGAGAGAGAATGTGAAAGTAGAGTTCTAATAAATCCGAAATACGAAGTGCGAAATTCGAAACAAATCAAAATGACAGAAAACAAAAATACAAAAAAATTTGATTTAGAGGATCGCACTTTTAAATTTGCTAAAAATGTCAGAGTATTTGTCAAAAAAATTCCCAAAAGCATTTCTAATTTTGAAGATGGGAAACAGCTGGTGCGTTCCTCCGGTTCTGTTGGTGCGAATTACATAGAGGCCAATGAATCTTTAGGTAAGAAAGATTTTCTGATGAGAATTAAAATTTCCAGAAAAGAGGCTAAAGAAAGTCGATTTTGGTTAAATTTAATAGATATTGGCAATGAGAAAGAATTGTAAAAGGAAAGAAATGATCTTGCCAATGAAGCGACAGAACTAATGATGATATTCGGACCCATTATTAGAAAATCAGAATAAGTTTAGAATTTTAATTTTTAGTTATTATTTCGGATTTCGAGTTTCGAATTTCGTATTTAAGACTTATGGCTACCTTGTATAATCAATCAGACAGGAATAAACGCTTGACCTGGATCTATATCACAGGCTTTTTGGTGTTTGTCATCGGCGTGGGATATGTTTTCGCCGGGGCGATGGGAAACAGCTGGATACTTTACGGAGCGGTCATATTTTCCGTGCTTATGAGCTTCTCTTCTTATTGGTGGAGCGACAAGATCGTTCTCTCTATGAGTGGAGCCAAAGAAGTCACCCGTGAGAACGCCAAGGAGATTTATCGCATCGTTGAAAACCTCTGTATAACTGCCGGGCTTCCGGTTCCCAAGATTTATATTATTGAAGACAGCGCTCCCAACGCTTTCGCGACTGGTAGAGATCCCGAGCATGGAGTCATATGTTTTACGACCGGGATCATCCAAAAACTTGAGAAAGCGGAATTGGAAGGGGTTGTTGCTCATGAGCTTTCCCACATAGGCAATCGCGATGTACTCCTCTCGACAGTCGTTGTCGTGCTTGTCGGATTTGTAACGCTTCTGGCTGATTGGTTCCGCCATTGGGCTTTTTGGGGAGGAAGGTCGAGAAACAACGAAGGCGGAGGACAATTGCGCCTGATACTGATCGTTCTGGCGATCCTGCTTTCCATACTGGCTCCGATCGCGGCGATGCTGATGCAATTGGCGATTTCGAGAAAGAGGGAATTTCTGGCCGATGCAGATGGGGCGCTTCTTACTCGTTATCCCGAAGGGCTGGCGAGAGCCTTGGAAAAGATCTCTTCCGACCAAGAACCGCTGGAAGCGGCCAATCGCGCCACGGCTCATCTCTATATCGCCAATCCTTTCAAAGGCAAAAAAGCCTCCAAGTTTTTTATGACCCATCCTCCGATCGAGGAAAGGGTGGCTAAATTAAGAGGATTGGATGTAAATAGTTAATATAAAAATTATGGCTCCAGAAAAAACCCCGCTTCCGGATGAAGCAGGGAGAAGGGACAGAACTTCTTATGACATCATAATGAGCTGTTTCGGCAATCAAGATAAATTTGAGGCCGAAGTTTTTTCAATAAAAAAGCGGATGGAGGAAGAAACCGGAAAAAAAATAAAAGTGGACAAAGATTTTGTCAATATCGTGTTTGAAAATTATCCCGACAAAGAATTTATCAAAGAAAAAGCTACGGCCTTGCTGGCTCAAATCAAGGGAGTATTAGATGAGCCGGAGAAAAAGAATTTCGGTATGGACGTAGGAAGAAACAATAAAGAGAGAAAAAAATTAAGTGATGATCCGATTCATAAAAAAGGTGCTTGGCATAATCAAAAAAGATTGGGGGAAGATAAAGATGATTAATTTCTATGCAGTTCAAACGGCCGGAAAATACGGATAAATATTATTGGACCCGTCACAGTATCGGGAAGATGATGCAATACGGACTGAGCGCCCAGAGAGTGATCAGGGTTATCAGAAGTTATACAAGGATAGAGGAGGGCATAGCGGAAAACACGATTGCGGTGATGCAGCCGACTTCCACCCGCAGGGACAAGGATGGAGAGCTTAAGTGGAACCAGGAGATATGGGTGATGTATCAGCTCCGACGCAAGGTCGGAGCAAATTCCAAAAAACAAATTCCAAATTCCAAACAAATCTCAAAATCAAAATTCAAAAATCGAAAAACAATTCCAAATTCTGCGAATGGAAAAATTCGCATCATCAGCGCTTGGAAGTTTCCGGGAATGAGTCCGAAAAGCAATCCGATTCCCAGGGAAATATTGGAGGAGATTGAGGATGTATTATAATAAAAAACCTCCCGAGCGGGAGGTTTTTTACGTCCAGTATCATTATGCGATACGTGAAACTTTTGTAGCGTTAGGCCCCTTTGGGCTGTCGCTAACTTCGAATTCAACTTGGTCGCCTTCTCTTAAGTCATTGAACTCTACCCCTTGCAGTTCGTTCGAATGAAAGAATAGATCCTTTTCTTCTCCATCACGGGAGATGAAACCGAATCCACGATCAGTTAATCGAGTAATTTTACCTTTTTCCATTTTATTACTTGATAATTTTTTACATACAAGCGATAGATGCAAAAGATAAAATTCGACTGATTCACCATGTATTGCAAACGATTGTATTTTCAAATCATAGCATTTGGGGCGCATTTTGTCAATAACAGAAAAGACAAAATCACAAAAAGTCTTGATTAAATATTTTTTAGATGTTAATATGATATTCGTTGAAAATGGATAATTTTACGGCTCTCTTGCCCGCTTGCAACTCTATATAAAAAATCGCAAGCGGGTCTGGTGGTCAGCCAACCAGAGACTGACCAACCTCCGGGCAGCATCCATGCAACGAAAAAATATAACAACAAAATGATAATTATGGCCCGTTCGTCTAGTGGTTAGGACACCAGGTTTTCATCCTGGCAACAGGGGTTCGATTCCCCTACGGGCTACAAGTAACAAAAAGCGCCTATTTAGTAGGCGCTTTTTGTTGTTTTGTATTTCTATGGTGGGGAATCGAAGGGTGTGAGCAGGCGCGATTGCCCAGGCTTCGAGTCGCCTGCCTACCGGCAGGCAAGTAGCTAGGAGGACTCCCCTGCGGGCTAACAATTTAAAAACTTGATTTTTTGGCCGAAATGGTGTATAATTATAACAGTTAAAAAACGGGTGCAAAAGCCCGTTTTTTATCGTTTATATGGCCGATTTAAGACAAAAATACAAAAAAATATCATCTGTTGCGGGCGCCGGAACCAAAAAAGCGCTTGTTTTGAGCTGGAAAAAATTCGAAGACCTGATCAATATGGAAGAGACTGCCTTGAAAAAATTTTTGACAGTTTTTGTCTTAATCTTTGCTCCGGTATTTTTATTTATGTTTCTTGTCTCCATAAACCGGATAGAGAATGAATTGCTTTCCATCAAACCTGTCGAAATAATGGATCATACCGATCATGAATTGGAGAGACAGATAAGGAAAATGACAGTTGGCTATCCTATTGAAAATATGAGCCGATATATCGCAAGCGAAGACAGGGAAGTGGCGGCTTTCATAGTTTCCATCGCCAAAAAAGAAAGCAATTGGGGATTGAGAACTCCCAAGCTTGACGGAAAAGAATGTTATAATTATTGGGGATTCAGGGAACAAAGAGAAAGGATGGGAAGCGGAGGACATACCTGTTTTGACAGTCCCAAAGATGCGGTGAGATCGATAGCCAGAAGGATAGAAGATTTGAGAAATAAAAATATAAATACGCCGGAGGAGATGATCGTTTGGAAGTGCGGATACAGTTGCGAGAGCCATAGCCCGCAAAGTGTCCAAAAATGGATCAATGATGTAAAATTTTATTATAATAAGATATGAAAAAAGATGGAAAATAATAATAAAGAAAAAGAGATAAACTATATCCAAATCGTAAAAGATTCCCTGAAAATCACCTGGGAAAATAAATTTTTATGGTGGTTCGGCTTGCTTATCTCTCTGGGGGGAGGAGGAATGTCGGGACTGAATTATTCTTTTGAAAACGAAGAAGCAGAGGAAATACCGCCGGAGACGATAGAAAATCTCAGATATTTTTGGAGCATCTATCGAGAATGGATAATTGCGGGACTAGTTGCTTTGTTCTTGCTGGTTTTCATTTTTTATATTTTGAGCGTCATCGGAAGAGGAGGTCTCATAAGTTCATTGCTCAAGATGACCAAAAACGAAAAAGCCGATTTTTCTTCCGGATTCAAGGCGGGAAAGGATTTTTTCCTGAGAATATTTATCCTTAATGTTTTTTACGGCATGGGACTTCTGGCCGTAGCCGTTGTTATGATTTTTCCGATTGTCAGGCTGGCCTATCTCAAGGTTTACGGACCAGCCTTGATATTGGTTATTGCGGCGGTTCCTATCATCATCTCTATTATTATTCTGGCGAGTTTTCTAAAGATTTATTCCCAGATCTATCTGGTCGGAAGCGGATTGGGAATTTTTGAATCGATAAGATCAGCTTATGCAGTTCTCAAGAAAAATATAAAAGAGAGCCTGATAATGGGGATTGCAAGAATGATATCAGGGATCATAGCCGGAATGTCTCTCCTTATTTTATTTTTGATTATTATCGCCTTCTTTTCAACCATAGGCTTTTTGGCTTATTTTTCCATAGGTTATGCGGGAGCGATAGCGGTAGCGATTCTCGGAATATCGACCCTGGTAGTTGTCAACTTCATATGGCAGTCGGCTTTCAATGTTTTTCTGCAATGCGCATGGATCTTGTTTTTCAATAAAATTGCGGCAGTTGAAGACAAAAAAGAGGAAAAACTCAAAGAAGAGGCTAAAGAAAAAATATTGGAACTGGAAAAAGTTTAAGCATAAAAAATAGAAAAGCGCTTGTAAGAAAGCGTTTTTTTGTTTTTTAAATTTTCCTTTTCCTTATCTTATCACGCAATTCCGATTGTCGGTACTTTGCCCTAGAGAACCGATGCCCATCCCTCCGAGCAGGCTTCCGTTGGGAGTGAGATTCCTAAGATTGTCTCTAAGATCCTGAGAATAATCGCATATTTCGCTGTTTATTTTATTCTGTATGCTTTGTCTGGCGTTTCCTATTCCTTGCTTGATTACCGATGAGGCGATTTTTCCGACGGCTATTCCCGCCATCTCGCCTACGTCTCCGGCATTGGCGAGAATGAGATTGTCCAAAGTGTTGGCCGAAGAGGTAATATCGGAAATCAAAGTTCCGGGAGCTATGACTATGCCATTTTCTTTTTGTCCTATATAACCCTGATAAGCCAAAGCCTGAGCTTCGGCTTTCTTTTTCTCTTCTTCAAGCTTTTTTTCGTATTCGCTCTGAGCTATCAGGGCGTAAGCGATCGGGTTATTGTTGGGCTTCATAGCTTCTGTGTAAGCGTCCCAAGATCCTTCATTAAACATCGAAACAAAATCGCAGGCATATTCTTCAAAAGTTGACTGCATGGAAGTCAAGTCCACTTCCACATTTACGCTTTCTTTAGCTCCCGCGCTCCGCCATTCAGCAAAGGATTCTCCTCCCGGACAGGCGGATGTGAAATTTCCGGATGTTTTTCCTCGGGTCGTAATGGTGAAAAAATCATTCATATGGGCCTGTGTGCTGGCATGGGGGCTTTTGAAAAGATAATCTTCCCAATCCTGGATGAAGAGAGCTCCGGCCTGAGTAGTTCCAGCAACAATATTATTGACGGTATCCACGATCAGATCCAGGGCGGCTTTTTTGAGAGCGGCCAAAAGAGCGGCTCTCACTTGCAGGGAAACTTCTTCCATCATCTGTTTCTGGAATTGGGCAATAGTATCCGGCCAAGCAACAATTGCGGCGGAAGCGGGACGCGAAAGGGATAAATTCAAGCACATCGCCAAAATGATCGTTATAATCGCTATTTTTTTGCTCATACTTTATAATTTTTTTTATGCTTCTTATTCCGCGCTTTTTTCTTCCGAACTGGATTCCGAGCTTTCTTCCGCTTCAGAATTTTCCTCATTTTCCTTTTCTTCGGAAATATCTTTATTATCCAAAGAAACGTTGTTTGAAGTAGAATTTCTTTTTAAAAAACGGCTTTCAACTTTTTCGGAAAAATCAGTTGTCATAACCATCAACCTTTCCACTCCCGAGAAGCTTAGCATAGAAGCGATCGGATCGTTCATATCAATTTTTACTTTATCTTTGAGGGATATGGCGTATTTGGCCAATTGCAATCCTTCGATATGGATGTCAATGGCACTTTCCGGAACTTCTATCTCATTGAGAAGATCCAGAATGGTCTGCCCCCTCTCGGCCAAGTCATTGAAGTATTCTATCTCTCCCGGGTTGGATGATACCGCACCTATTTTGGATACGAATTCGTTAAAAAATGATTTTATGGATTCTTCGCTATTTATATCGTGAGGAAGGTTATTCGCCACTATGTAAAAAACGGCAGAAAGATATTCTTCTTCATCTTTTTTAATCTGTTGCGCCCTTTTTTCTTCGCTCAAGTTAGAATAATTCTGCTCTTTTATCTTTATTTCATCCTTGTTCACTTCGGGAAGCTCATCTTCTTTTATATTTTCGCTCAAGCTTTCTTCTATCATCGCGTTTATAGTTTCCATAGAGACTGCTTGCCCTACGGCTGTGTTATTTTCCGAAGCCAACGCAGCCAGCTTAGCTGATATTTCTTCGGTGAGATTATCGCTTTTATAGATATCGCTTTCTATAGAAGTTGCGTTTTTTGTTTTTTCTTCCGTAATTATCTTGTCTCCCGGTGCCGGTTTCAAGGGGTCATATCCGCTTTTTACTTCAGCGCCATCGGAATAGCCGTCTCCGTCAGTGTCAGGATTTTTTGGATCCGTTCCGTAAGTCAATTCCTCGCTGTCGCTCAATCCGTCTTGATCAAAATCATTGAATAAATTGTATTTCCCCAAGGAGTTTTCCTGGGCAAATATTGAAGCTGATATTCCAAAGACTGTTATCAGGAAAAAAATAAAAAAAGATTTTTTTACCTTATCCGCCGGCAAATATATTTCTTTTATTCCCATATTCATAATTTTTTTGTTTTAACCGCAAGATTTATTTTCTTCAAAAATTATACCATAAGTCCTCTTGATTTGCCAATAATTTTAATGATATGCTTATTTTATAGGAAAAAGAAAAAATTTTTTAAAAAATGATGAAAAAAATACTTAATTACCCCTTTATCTTGGTAGAAAAGATAGAAAATTACCCGACCAGCTTTTTATTTTGGTCGATTTCTTTTTTGAGCATAATTTTTTCCAGGGTCTTGGTGGAAAATTGGCTGTCCGGAATGGTCAATAATTCTGGAGATTATTTTTTCCACCATGTATATTACACATTCGTTTTTTTTCTGTTGGTCTATTTGATTTTTTTGGGATTGGTGTATAGATTTCTGAAAGTTCCGATAGCCAAGGCTTCCAACGTATTGCTTTTCGGATATCTTCTGATAATCACCCCTCCTATTTTTGATTATTTGATATTAGGAGACAAGTTTTATCTCAGTTTTTATGGAATCTACGGATTGGAAGAGATGATCAAAAGATTCCTGACCTTTTTCGGGGACAGTCCTGATTTCGGAGTTACCTATGGGGTAAGGATAGAGATAGCCTTGACGGTCTTTTTGATCTTTTTCTATGGATACGCAAAAACAAAGAGATGGATCATGTCCCTTTCGCTGGCTTTGCTGGCTTATACGATATTATTCGTTTTGGGAACTTTCCCTTCTTGGATCGCGATAATAATAAAAGGATTTCCAGCCGGATTTTTAAATGTCGATGAAATACAGATAGTGCAGATGTTTTTGTCTCCGGCTGATATTTTTTCTCGAAGCGTGGGAAGTTTTACGAACGCTCTTAGCGTTAAATTGAGCATGATTTATTCTCTCCTGCTTACGGCGGTTATTTTGGCGGGATCCTACTTCCATCATAAGGAAAAGTTTATTTCTTTCCTCGGAAACATAAGGCCGGTCCAAATAATCTATCATATCGGACTATTTGTCATAGGAATGGGACTGGGGATAAAATTTACCGATGTTTTTTGGAATGTCGATTTTTTCAATATATTGGGATTTCTGAATTTGGCCTTGGCGATAATTTTTGCCTGGCTGGCTTCGGTTGTAGCAAATGATTTCGGCGATGAAAGAATAGACGCTATAACGAACAAGAGCCGTCCTTTATCGCAAAAAACCTTTTCCAAAGGGCAATACGCGGCAATCGGAGTCTTACTTTTCATATTTTCCTTGCTTCTTTCTGCGGCTATAAATCCCAAAGTGGCTATGATTTTGGCGGCCTACCAGGCTCTGGCCTGGCTGTATTCGATGCATCCCTTCAGGCTCAAAAGAATTCCTTTAGTAGCGTCCTTCTTGAGCGCTATAACGACAATACTGGTTCTATTTTCTGGATTTATGGTAGCTACGACAGATCAAAATATCATCGATATACCGACCCAGTTGATTTGGCTTTTGATTTTTTCCTTCACGCTTTCACTGCCGATAAAAGATCTCAAAGACATAGAAGGGGACAAGAAGTATGGAGTTTTTACCATTCCGGTTATTTTTGGAGAATATTGGGGAAAAATAATAATAGGAAGCGGAATTTTTATTTCCTATATTTCAAGCGTTTTTGTCTTGAGGGAGTTCAGGCTGGTTTTTTGGGCGATCTTGCTGGGAGGAATCTCTTTTTGGATAGTAGTTTTATCCGGAAAAAATAAGAGGATAACCAACAGAAACGTCATTTGGTGGGCTATTGCGCTGGTGGCAATATATGCCGGTATAATTTTCAGATATATATAAAAAAGCCTAAAATATCTTTGAAATCAACTTCCATTTCTCCAGGGATAATTCCTGGGCGCGGGCGGTCGGCGATATGCCGGCCTTTTTTAATTTTTCTTCCACAGCCATTTTGTCCAAATGGAGGCTGTTGGAAAGATTATTGGCCAATGTTTTTCTACGGGCGCAAAATCCTGCCCTTACTGTTTGGAAAAATTTTTTCTCTCGTTCTTTTTGTTCCGCGCTCTGCGCTCCACGTTTTGCGATTTGCGATATACGGATGACTGCGCTTTCTACTTCGGGCGAGGGATTGAAATTTTCTTTTCCAACCGCAAAAAGAACTTCAGCACTTCCGTAATATTGGACGGATACGGAAAGCTTGCTCATTTTTCCCGGAACCGCGACAATTCTTTCGGCCACTTCTTCCTGGACCATCAGGACTATTTCTTGAGGAGGAAACTCAGATTCTAAAAAAAGTCTTATGATTTTTGAGGTGATGTAGTAGGGTATATTGGCTATCAGCTTGTAGTTTTTAGCTTCATTGGCTTTTAGCAAAGAAGGGAGATTTATGCTTAATATGTCTCCTTGGATTATCTCGACATTCTTATTATTTTTAAATTTTTCTTTTAAGGCGGGGACAAGAGTGTCGTCAATTTCGATTGATATTACCTTTTTGGCTTTTTTTGCCAATGTTTCGGTCAAAATTCCTTCTCCGGGACCGATTTCCAATACCAAATCATCTTCGGTTAAATTGGCGTATTTGATTATTCTGTTTACAATCTCGAGATTATTAAGAAAATTTTGACCTAGTTTCTGTGGCATATATTTTTTGTAGTTTAAGTTTCCGTTACGGTTTTGCGCGAATACTATTTTTGCTTGCTTTACATTCGCTTCGCTCATACGGAAGCCACAAAAATAATATTCGCGCAAAAAGTTTCAATGCTCGGTTTTGAATTATAATTAAGTCTAGCGCAGTTAGCGGGAAAAATAAAGACCTGCGGAATTAAAAAACACCCCTTTCCCAGCCGGGATAAGGGGTGGCTACTCTGCAAAGCCGATACTATTTACTAAAGAGAAATAGTACGGGTGCGCTTCCAAGGAATAATACTGCGAAGTTCATCAGAACTTCTTCCCAAAAAGTCGCGTGATAAATCGACCCTTGTATCGCCTCAATGGACGTTAGGATTACTGCTAATACTGCCTCCGCCAATATTATTATAATCAAGTTAACAAACATGACACCTCCCTTAGTTATTTTGCATGATTTGACCTTAATTAACTTCAAGTAATAATAACAGAAAAATAGTATTGCGTCAAGGCGTGCATTGACTAGCCACAGAATTACTACTATAATAAGAAAGCTGTGTGAGAAACGCGCAGTTTTTATTTTCTTATTAAAAATAATATTTAATCAGCTTAAATTATAAAGCATTTTGCATTTTGCATCTTGCATTTTAAATTTTCAACGTGGACATCAGAAACATTGCTATCATCGCCCATGTGGATCATGGAAAAACTACCATAACGGACGCGATAATGAAGCAGACCGGAGTAGCGGAAGAAGGTGTAAGTATGGACAGCAACGATCTGGAAAAAGAAAGAGGGATCACGATTTATGCCAAAAATACTGCCATAATATACAAAGGAAGCAAGATAAATATCGTTGATACTCCCGGGCATGCCGACTTTGGAAGCGAAGTGGAGCGGGTCTTGCGCTCTATCGATTCGGTCGTTTTGGTCGTGGACGCTCAGGAAGGTCCTATGCCTCAGACCAGATTCGTGCTAAAAAAATCTTTGGAATTAGGACACAAACCGATAGTGGTCATAAACAAGATAGACAAGCCGGCGGCAAGGCTGGGGCAGGTGGAAGATGAGATCCTGGAACTTTTTATGGAATTAGGAGCCGATGACGAACAATTGGATTTTCCTGTAATTTACAGCATTGCCAAACAGGGAATAGCCAAAAACGATCCGAACGACCAATCCGGCGACATGGGTCCGCTTTTGGAAAAAATAATAGAGTATGTGCCCGTAGCGAATAAGAACGATGATCTTTCCTTACGGCTCCAACCCTTCTCTTTGGCTTATGACGATTATCTGGGGAGGTTGGCGGTGGCGAGGATCTATGAAGGGATTTTGAAAAATGGTCCGGTTTTCGTAAAGTCTCCAAACGGAGAAACGAGGAATTCAAAAATCATAAAAATATTTTCTTTTGAAGGAACTCGGAGAAAAGAAGTCGAAGAAGCCCGTTCGGGAGACATAGTCATGGTTGCCGGAGTGGAGGATATCGATATAGGGGAAACCATCTGTCTTGATGAACGGTCAGAATCTCTTCCTGCCATAACAGTGGACGAACCGACTATCGCTCTTGAATTTCTTGTCAACAATTCTCCTTTTGCGGGTAAGGAAGGAGAGTTTGTCACAAGAGAGCAGATAAGAGAAAGGTTAAAAAAGGAACTGGAAATCAATGTCGGGCTCAAGGTTGATTTTTCCGGAGAAAATTTCAAGGTGTTCGGACGCGGAGAATTGCATATTGCGGTACTTCTCGAAAATATGAGAAGAGAAGGGTTTGAGATCCAAGTTTCACAGCCCCAGGTAATAATGAAGGAAATCGGCGGGGTTAAAAGCGAACCTTTCGAGGAGCTTACCATCACCGTTCCGGAAGAATTTTCCGGATCAATCATCGAGAAACTAGGCAAAAGAAAAGGAGCGATGAAAGATATGAAATACGAGACGGACGGAGTGAGGATGATTTTTGAAATTCCCACCCGGGGGGCCCTAGGGTATCGCAGTGAGTTCGTGGTGGATACCAAGGGAGAAGGTATACTGGCCAGCCGGTTTTTGGAATTCCGTCCTTATGCCGGAGAGATCAGAAGACGCGCGGCAGGATCGATGATTTCAGGAGAAAGCGGGAAAGCTCTGGGATTTTCTCTCTTTAACCTTCAACAGCGCGGAGCGCTTTATATCGGTGCCAGCCAGGAAGTTTATGAGGGACAAGTTATCGGAAACACTTCCAAGGGGGACGAGATGACAGTTAATCCCATAAAGGGAAAGCATCTTACCAATATGCGCGCCAGCGGGAGCGACGACGCGATATTGCTCACTCCTCCGATAGGGATAACCATAGAAAAAGGCTTGGAAATAATGAGCGATGATGAATATTTGGAAATTACGCCCGAAAATGTCAGGCTTAGAAAAAAATATCTGACGGAAAATGAAAGAGTGAAGGCAAACAGGAAGAAAGGCAAATAAAACTTCAAATAATATTTTAAATCAGAGCCTTCTGTTTTTGAGTTGATAATCTACGGACGTAAGTACGAACGTACTTACGTCCGTAATTACGTCATTAAAAAAGAGACGTCCGACGTATGCAGACGTCGGACGTCTGTGAGAATCTGTGAGAAAAATAGAGACAAGGCATGCCTTGTCTCTATAAATGTTAAGATCTGATTTTTCGACTAATTTTTTTTATCCTTTAATTATCCCCAGAATCTCTTTTAATTTTTCTTCCATCAGCTCTTTATTATCCGCTTCGAGATTGAGCCTTAGAACCGGTTCGGTGTTGGAAGGCCGGACGTTAAACCACCAGCGGGAACCTTTCTCTTTATTCCAATAGCTTATCTTCACGCCGTCCAATTCATCCAGTTTGCCATCCTTATATTTTTCCTTAAGCTTAGTAAGAACCGCATCCTTATCATTAACTTCACTATTTATCTCTCCGCTATGATAATATCTCCTTAATTCCTTAACTAATTCCGAAATCGGTTTTCCGGTCTCTGCTAGCAGGTTCAAAATATAGATGGCCGGAAGCGATCCCGCTTCGGCATTGAAATTTTCCTTGAAATAATAATGTCCGGAAAGCTCGCCGGCAAAGACCGCTCCGTCCTCCAACATCTGTTTTTTGATCAGAGCGTGGCCGACCCGGCATTCATTGGCCGTTCCCCCGTTTTCTTCTATGATTTCCCTTACCGCCATCGAGGAGCGCAAATCGTAAAGGATCGTGGCTCCGGGATTTTTTTCCAAAATTATTTTGGCGATCAGGCCGGTTAACAGATCCATCGGGATTACTTCTCCTTTTTCATCGATAAAACCCACCCGGTCGGCGTCTCCATCGTAAGCGATTCCCAGATCAGCCTTTTCGGAGATGACCTCTTTTTGAAGCGCTTCAAGAGTTTCCAGTTTTAGGGGGTTGGCTTCATGATTCGGAAACGAGCTGTCGAAGTCATCATAAAGAGTTTCAATTTCGAGATTCTGAGGGAATTTTTTATAGATTTCCAGCTCCAATATTCCCATCGCGTTGGCGGTGTCGATTATAAGCTCGAATTTTTTATCTTTTATATTCAAAAAACCGGAAAAATATTCAAAGTATTCGTTTTTTATGTCTTTCGAGAACGTTTCCCCTTTATTTTTTTCGGAGATTTCAAAATTATCACTCATAACCATATCCTTTATTTCCAAAAGTCCGCTGTTTTCTCCGACAGGCACAGCGTTTTTACGGCAAAATTTCATCCCGTTATATTCTTTGGGATTATGGGAGGCGGTGAGCATTATGCCTCCGTCCACATCCATTTTTCCGGAAGCGAAATATACCATCGGGGTGGTGGCAAGTCCCAGATCATAAGCATCGGCGCCTTCATCGGTTATCCCTCTTTTCAATTCTTCGAAAAGGGAAGGGCTGGACTCCCTGATGTCTCTGCCGATAACGACATTTTTAGCTCCCAGGAACTTGACGAAAGCTCGGCCGATTTTGTAAGCGATTCCTTCATTAATTTCTTCCGGATAGATTCCACGGACATCGTAGGCCTTGAATATTTTTTCTTGCATATTGAGCTGAGTTAAAAATTAAAAATTCAAATTTCAAAATTATAGTTTAAATAATTTTCAAATTAAAATTAATCTTGTATTTATATTTTATAACGCATCTGATTTATTTCCAAACTTTTTTAAAACCCCTTCCAACGATTTCGCCGGAAGGGGCAGGGATAGGGCAGGGAGTCAGATTGTTTTTACGAAATTTTTTGGCAGTGAAAAGAGGGGGCCGTCCTCTTTGCCGACTATCAGCTTGGGCAATTCGCCTTTTTGCAGAGGCAGCCTCTCTCCGAACAAAAAGACTCCGGAAGTTTCATTTATCTGTCGCAGTTCTCTCCTCCATGAAAGAATTTTTTCCGGAATGCTTACTTTGACAGGGACTTTTTCTGTTGTCTTTATGGCCATTGCGCGCTCCTTTTTTAATTTTTTTTCTTTTATCCCCATTTCATTATTGACGCTTATGGATCCAAAAGTCAAGATTTTGCTCAAAAGGGTCTGATGAGATATAATATAATAAATTCAAAATACAAAGTTAAAAATTCAAAGTGCATGATTTAAGAAAGATTAACGCTATGGCATGGCCAGGCAGTAATTGGAAATAAAATTTAAAATAAAAAAGCGCCGATATCCGAATCATCAGTCCTTATTCGCGTATCGGATCAGCCTTATAAAAAATGAAAAACGATTTAAAAAGCTTATTTGATCCGAAATCGATCGCTGTTGTCGGGGCGAGCGAAACGGAGGGGAAAATAGGATTTATAATTGCAAAAAATATTTTAAAACTGGGATTTAAAGGCGAAGTTTTTTTAGTTAATCCCAAATACGATAAATTATTCGGGGAAAAATGCTATGCTTCTTTGAATGATATCAAGCCCTCACCCCTAACCCCTCTCCCGGAGGGAGAGGGGAATCCTGTTGTCGATCTGGCGATAATCGTCATTCCCTCAAAATTTGTAAACCAAACCATCGGGGAGGCCAAAGGAAAAGTGAAGAACTTCACGATTATTTCCGCCGGATTTTCGGAAACCGGAAAGGAAGGTAAAAAGAGGGAAAGAGAGCTTTCAACACTGGCAAAAAAGAATAAGTTAAATATTTTGGGACCGAACTGCTTGGGATTCATATCTCCTAAATTGAAATTAAACGCGTCTTTCGCCGGAGGGCTTCCGGAGGAGGGCAATGTCGCTTTCGTTTCCCAGTCGGGAGCGCTGGCCGTGGCTGTGATGGATGTGGCCAAAAAAGAGGAGATAAAATTTTCCAAAATAATTTCCATCGGAAACAAGATGCAGATAGGAGAGGCCGAGCTTATGGATTATCTGGAAAACGACGAAGACACGAAAGTTATAGCGATGTATCTGGAGGGAATCAGCAATGGCAAAAAATTCATAAAAATCGCTCGAAGAGTTTCCCGAAAAAAGCCGATCGTTGTTTTGAAATCGGGCAAGAGCGAAAAATCCCAAAAGGCGATTTCCTCGCATACGGGAGCGCTGGCGGGAAGCGACGAGATAATGGATGCGGCTTTCCGCAAGGCTGGAATAATAAGAGCTAATAATTTGGAAGAATTTTTCGGTTTTATAAAATTAGCTTCCAATTTCGGATCGGTAACAAGCCCTAAGACAGCCATCATAACCAATGCCGGAGGCCCGGGAGTCCTGGCCACGGACAGTTTCCATGGAAAAAATTTGGAACTGGTCGAATTTTCGGAAAAAACGAAAAATAAATTCAGGGAATTTTTGCCGGAAGAGTCTTCGGTGGAAAATCCGATCGATCTTCTCGGCGATGCGAGAGAAGACCGGTATCAAAAAGTTTTGGAAATTTTGGATCAAGAGGATATCGGAAACATAATCTGCCTTATGACGGCTCAGGATCAGACTCCTACCGAAAAAATCGCCGAGACCCTTATTGATTTTTCAAGAAAATCTTCAAAAAACATCATTCCCGTTTTTGTGGGCGGGGAAAAAATGGAGAAGACATTCAAGATTCTTAACGACAACGATATGCCCAATTTTTCTTTTCCCAAGGAAGCTGTGGACGCCCTGGATCATTTCTATAATTGGTACATGAATAAAAGAAACGATCGGGAAAAAGAAATTCCGGATGAAAACGAAAGCAAAGAAGATATTTCCCGGATGATAGATAGCGTAAAGAAGAATAATAGAAGCGCGCTTCTCTTCGGCGAAGCGGCTGAAATCATGAAAAAATACAAAATTCCGGTCGTTGATTTTTCAAATATCGCGCTGAATGAAAAGATGCATTCCCGAATTGATTTTCCTGCTACGCTAAAAGTTGACAGCGACAAGGTTCTTCACAAGACTGATAAGCAGGGGCTCGTTCTGAATATCAAAAACATGGACGAGCTGGAGGAAACGATCGGGAAAATGAGGAAAAATTTTCCCAAAGAAAATCTGATAATACAGCCGATGATAAAATATGAATCGGAAATAATTCTGGGAATGAAAAGAGATCCGATTTTCGGACCGGTGATAGTTTACGGTCTGGGAGGAATCTATACCGAAGTTTTTAAGCTGGTTGATTTTTTGATTCTTCCGCTTTCCAAAAATGAGATAAAAAGAAGCCTCGAAAAAAGCAAAATCGGATTTTTGTTCAAAGAGACCCGAGGAAAGAAAATGGCGAATATCGATGAAATGGCCGGACTGATTTTCAATTTTTCCCGTCTGGCCAGAGATCAGAAAGATATAAAAGAAATTGATATCAATCCGCTTCTGATAGATAAAAAAGGAAAGATTTTGGCGGTGGATGTGAAAATAATTTTATAAAAGCAGATTGATGCGGATAAAGATATGGATTAATGTGCAGACATATTGTTTTTTATAAAATGTGTTCGTATTTCTGGATCCCGGATTCCTCCAGAGGCGGACAGGCAAGTCCGGGATGACATTTGATGATATAGTTAATGCATAAGCTGTATATCGCAGGGAAATGAATTGGAAAATAAAAGAAAATAAAAAAGATTTAAAAACCGACGATAAAAACAGCCGGCCTTTTTCTTTGCATCCGGTCGTTTTGAAGATTTTGGCGCAAAGAGGGATAACAGGATCAGACGAGATAAAATCTTTCATTTTTCCCGATTATGACAAAGGGGTGCACAGCCCTTTTCTTTTTGAAAAAATGGAAAAAGCTATGGAGAGGCTGAAAAAGATTGACAGGAAAAAGGAGAAGATCCTAGTTTTCGGGGATTATGACGCCGACGGAATAACTTCGGCACTGATTGCCAAGAAATCTCTGGAAGAAGCCGGATTTGAAACTTTTGTCTATATTCCCCATAAAGAAAAAGAAGGGTATGGGCTTAACAGGAAAGCGATGGAAAAATTTCTGGAAAAAGGGGTGCGTTTGGTGGTTACCACCGATTGCGGGATAGCCAACAAAAAAGAAATTGAGGATATGACAGGCCGGGGAGTCGATTTTATCGTGACCGACCATCATCACATCCCTCCGGAAATTCCCGATGCGATAGCGATCATCAATCCGAAGATGAAAGATTCCGGCTATCCTTTCGAGGATCTTTCCGGAGCGGGAGTTTCTTTCAAGTTCGCCCAAGCCGTTTATGAAACTTTTATTCCGGAAAAAAAAGAGCAGATAAAATGGCTTTTGGATCTGGTCGCCATAGGAACCGTAGCTGACCTAGTATCCCTCAGAGGGGAAAACAGGATATTGGTAAAATTTGGTCTTTTAGTCCTTTCCAAGACCAAAAGAGTCGGTCTTCAGGAGATGTTTAAAGTCGGAAGGATCCTGGTCGATGAGAATAATTTTCCCGATTCCCAGAAGATTTCTTTCCAGATCGCTCCGAGAATAAACGCTGCCAGCCGGATGAGTCATGCCGAAAAAGCCCTTTTCCTCCTAGCGGAAGATGATAGAGTGAAGGCCAGGGATATGGCGCTGGAATTGGAGGCGCAAAATTCGAGCCGGCAGAAAGAGACACAGCAGGTAGTTGCGGAAGCGGAGAAAATCGTAAGCAATATTTTCAAGGACAGAAACTTCATCTTTATCGCCAATGAGAATTTCCCGATAGGCACTGTGGGATTGGTTGCGGGAAAACTGGCGGATAAGTTCAGGCGTCCGGCGGCTATTCTTAAGAAAGGAAAAAAAACGAGCAAGGGATCTTTCAGGAGCATCTCTCAAATAAACATAATAGAGAATATAGAAAAATGCCGGGATCTGCTCCTTAAATATGGGGGCCATTCCCAGGCGGCGGGAATCACGATCAAGAATGAAAATCTGGAAAAATTTTATGACAAGATGGACGAAATCATAAGCGAAGAGATAAAGGAGTTGGATCTGTCTCCGGAGGTGGAGGTGGATATGGAAATTTTCCCCGGGGATATAAGCTTCGGATTGGCGGAGGATCTCAAAAAGCTCGAGCCTTTCGGGCAAGGGAATAGGGAGCCTGTCTTTTTGATGAAAAATTTGTCGATCAAGGAGCTCAAGTGGTTGGGAAACGGGGAGAAACATCTCAAATTGTTCCTCCAGCCGAAAAACAAAAGCCCCAAAATTTTTGAGGCGATCGGCTTTAGCATGCTCGAAAAATTCGGCGACATAAAGATCGGAGAAACTATCGATCTGGTCTTCAATCTCGGCCAGGACGAATGGAACGGGAACAAGAAGATTCAGATGAAAATAATTGATTTGAAAACTTCGAAAACCGATTGATTTCTTATTATTAAGCGCAAAAACTTCTTTTTTGATTGTTTTTGGCATATTTACACACATACACCAGAATATCTCTATTCTGGAAAAACCGCCAAATGTTTGTGGACATTACCAAAAAAAGTGTTGCATCCTTTTTCGGATTTGTGGTATAATAATCTTGATAAAAATCTTTTTAAAATATAAATAAAACTTAACAAAAAAATTGGCCGGCTTGCTCAGGCAATCTGTCAATAAGACAAAAAATGAAGAAAATGAAAAATCTAATTAACTCGTTGGCGCTTTTGGCAATTCTGTCATTGGGCGCTTTTTCTGTCGCTGGCGCGCAGGAAGATTCAAGCGCCGATGAGGTAAATGGCAGCAATAATCCGGAAGATGCCATCGGGCTTCAATGGCCTGGGGACGAAGCGACCAATGGAGTGGATTGTTTCGATTATTATACCTTTCAGTCGGTCAATGTGAGCATTAATCCGGAAAATGAAATTTACAGACCGAATGAAAGCGTCAAATTCGTGGGGCATATTACGAATGAAAATGACTATCCGGTCATAGACGGAAATGTCTATGTGCGGATAAGCAGATATAATGAGAACTTCGATACGGAAGGCCATGACGTAGTCGATGAATTTTTTGCGATGGAAGACATATCTTTAAATAAAAACAGCAGTGAAGATTTTGATTTCACATGGGATATCCCTGAAAACATTTCAGGGGGCGCTTATAATGCCGACCTTTTCTTTTCTGTCGGAAAAAAATTCAACTTGGGCGGATTGCCTTTTTCAAACGAAGTCATAGCGGGGACGACGGCTTTTAACATAGAATCTGAAAACTCCAGCCAGATATATTTTAATAGAGACAAGACCATGATTGACGGTTCCAAATATATACATATCGGTTCATGGCCGAGGGTAGAGAGGAATGCTGATGTGGTTTTTTCGCAAACCTTGACTAATGATTTTGATGAAGATATAGAATCCAATATAACATTCGATACTTATTATTGGGACAGCTTGAATGAAAAAGACAAGATAAATTCAGAGACTATCTCAGTGAGTATTCCGGCTAATTCCGATAGAGAAATCAAATATACCATTTCCAATGCGGAGAGATCGGTATATTATCTGCAGACAGCCGCTATTTATAAAGACTCGAAATCAATCGTAAATACACGCTTTTCTGTAAATGATAGCGGTACTCCCCGCTTGAATTATCCGGCTATAACGAAATTTCCCTTGAAAAAAGGAGACAGTTTCACTCTTTTCTCATGCTTTCATAATACGGGCGGACCGAGCGCAGAGGGCTCGGTCGAGGTTAGATTGCTTGATAGCAAGGGGAACCTGATAAAAAGCGCTTCTTATGAGGGATTGATTCCTCCGGCTATGAGCGCGGTGAAAGAAGATATGACTGCTTCCGGCGATTATGAAGATCTTGTTTTGGAGGCTTTTATAAAAGATAAAAACGGAAAAACCATAGATGAATATTCGGTAAAATATTCTTGCGATAAGCTGGGAGTCTGTAAAGAAAATGTTGCAAAAAGTCAGATTAAAAATAAGTTAAGCAGTCTGGATAAACTGTTTTATGTTTTCTTGGCTATAGCCGTAGTATTTATATTGCTTATAATTATAAAAATCAAGCGAGGGGGGAAATTTATAGGGATGTTATTGTTCGCCCTTATTTTAGGAAGTGCTATCTTTTCCGCCAATCAGGCTTCGGCTGCTTCTGTCAATTCTTCCAAGGCTTATGATCATAGGTTTCATTTTAAAAGCACTCCCGTGTATATGAATATTGATGAAGGAACTGTGACTCTCCATAATATTGTAAATGGTGCTTCCAGCATAAGTTGTGGAGGCTCTACGACTTACACATATGCCCCGACGCTTGAATTTTCCACATCGGGAGGCGATTGGGACACTCCTTTTGGAAGATTCTGTGCTGACATCTACAATCCTGCATGTTTCGGATCCAATATAGTTACTCCCAATGCAGGCTCATCTCAGATAATATACTCGTCGCAAAACGGTCATTATGGCTATATTTATTGGACAGCGCAGATACCGACCGTGAGTTTAAGTTCCAGCAACACTTCCCTAGTAACCTGTAGCGGAATGACCTGTACGGCTCGACCGGGAGCGAGCGGAACGGCAAGCATAACTGCCAGTTTCGGAGGTTCCACTGCCAAGATATGGTCCGGAATCAGACTTTTTTATGATTCAGGGACAGTTCCGACAGAATTGGCAAATGGCTTATGGGGAATGCCGGCAAGGGTTCTAAACCGTTATTTTACTTCGCCAAGCGACAGAAATGTCGGTACCGCCAGCGGAGCGATCAGCACCAATTGGGAATCTTATCTTAATGGAAACGGAAAAAATACTTTAACCTTGGATGCCAAGTCGGTTTCGTGGAATCTTACAGTCGGAAGCTGTGCCGTGAACGGTTCTTGCGGAACGAATGATCAAACCTATGCCACAACAACAACCTCTTGGCCTTCGACATCGAGTACGGCTTTCTGCGCTACGGGAACCGCTCCTTCTTCTAACCCGTCTTTTCCAGCTATGGGATCAAGCGTTACATGGAATTGCGCAGGCCAAAACGGTGGAACATCTGTAAGCTGTACGGCTGAAAGAAAATTGAATGGGGCTTGCGGAACTCGATCGGATAATTATTCCGCTACGGCCGACCCTCCTTATCCTTATACGACAACCGCTTGGCCGACAGGGTCTTCTTATTGTGCCAGTGGGACAGCTAGCGCCTCCCCGTCTTTCCCGGCGGCCGGATACAATGTTTCTTGGACTTGCAACGGAGCTTATGGAGGGACAAATGCCAGTTGTTCCGCAAGCAGAGTCGCTATTCCGGCTCCCACACTCAATCTTTCCGCTACGCCTCTGAATATCGGTGCAGGAGCAAGTACGACTTTAGCCTGGACGCCGACCAACGTTTCCTCTTGTACCGCCAGCGGGGCATGGAGCGGAGCAAAATCAACCGCAGCAAACTCTACCGAGTCGGTCACTTTGAATAATTCCGGAAATTACACATTTACTCTCACTTGTGCAGGAATAAACGGAACGAATATAAGCAGAAGTATTACTGTTACAGTTTCAAGCTGTGGAAGCAATGCCCGGACTTATCCTTATTCGACAACAACATGGCCGTCGACGGACATTTCCGCCTTCTGTTCATCCGCAAGTCCTGCTATCAGCAGTATCCCGAGTTTTCCTGCCGAGGGCGGAACTGCGACTTGGCAGTGCGGATATGGAAACACCGGAACTGACTTTAATCCAGTCGTGGATTGTTCGGCGAGAAGAGAAGCCTATGTTCCAGCACCGACCGTTTCGCTTACGGCTAATCCGGAATCTATTGAAGCGGGGGGAAATTCCAATTTGACATGGACAACCGCCAATGCCAGTTCCTGCTGGGCATCAGAAGGAACTACAGGTTGGGAAGGTTGGAGGTCCAATACGGGGGGAACGTGGAACACGGGCACTTTGAATAATATTGGAGAGTATAGATATATGATCGAATGTTGGAATAGCAACGGAGATCTTGCTACAAGTCAGGCTACTCTTAGGGTAAATCCTGCTAATCCCTGCGGGAATGGAGTATTAGATCCAGGTGAAACATGTGATGACGGAAATACCATAGACGGGGATGGATGTAGCAGTACTTGTCAAACTGAATGTATTCTTGGCCAGAACTATGATTGCGCGTATTCTCCTACTGGACAAGCATGCGATGCAAGCAACTGCGGTACGACCATCACTACCAGTTATGCTAATTGTTATGATAGGTGTGATTCTACTACTACTGTTTCAAAAAGTCTCTGCGGAAGTTTATGCGTAGATCAAACTACAACTTGTCCGGCATGTCATACCTCAACAACCGAAGTCGGCGAGTGGACCGAAGTCAGATAGGGATTCGAGATAAAAACAAAAACCGAGAAAACAGCCCTGAAAAAGATAGGGGCTGTTTTTTTGTAAATAAAATTCGAGGAAATGCCGATTTGAAAAATAAATCGAATTAAGCTAATATTTAATAGATGTCAGATAAAATTATGCTAGACAGGCTTTTAAAATTAGATTGGGTGCTTAATATTTCCGCTTTTTTGCTTTTAGGTATAGGGCTCTTGGCTCTTTACAGCATTTCTTTGTCCGAAAAAGAAACCGGGGGTATAAATATTTTTTTCAGACAGGCCGTTTTCTCTTTGATGGGGCTATCCGTATTGATAATTTTTTCCTTCGTCGACTACAGGCATTTCAGATCCTACAGCACGATAATATATTTTTCTATGCTGGTTATATTACTTGCGGTTCTTGTTTTGGGATCCGTAGTCAGGGGGACGACGGGATGGATAAGTGTCGGCTCCGTAAGCGTTCAGCCGGTTGAGCTGGCCAAGATTTTTCTAATCCTATCTCTGGCCAGCTTCATAACGAAAAGCAAAGGAATCCTGAGCGAGGCTTCCAGATTGACAGTGGCTTTTGCATTAGGCGGAGCGGCTGTTTTTTTAGTCTTGATGCAACCGGATTTCGGAAGCGCCTTAGTCCTGATGATCATATTGCTGGCGATGGTTCTTCTCTCCGGAATAGGATGGAAATATTTGGCGGTAATGTTTTTTTTGGGAATGGCGTCGATAATCCTAGGGTGGTTCTTGCTTGCCGATTATCAGAAGGACAGGCTTATCAACTTTGTCGATCCTGGCAATGATCCCAAAGGAAGCGGATATAATGTGATCCAATCGGTGATTGCGGTAGGATCGGGAGGTATGAGCGGAAAAGGGCTGGGGCACGGCTCGCAATCCCAGCTTAATTTTTTGCCGGAAAATCATACCGATTTCATATATGCGGTTATCGTTGAAGAATTCGGGGTATGGGGTTCAGGGGCGATACTCTTTCTTTTTTTTATAATATTTTATAGAATGAAAAAAATTGCTGAAACTTCCATCGATAATTTCGGATATCTCATAGTCGTAGGAAGCATGGGGATGTTTTTTATCCAGATAATGATAAATGTGGGAATGAATATCGGAATAATGCCGGTAACCGGAATTCCGCTGATATTTTTGAGTTACGGAGGAAGTTCCCTGGTCTCATCCTTTATGATTTTGGGAATTCTTAATAATATTTATATTACGGGAAAATCGACGATCAAAGGAAAGGTCGATCCGGATTATGAATTCAATTGATTTTCGGTAAATTTTTATTTTGAGTATTGATTTTTAAACCAGTCTGTGTATAATAGCTATTATGAAAGGACAAGAGCGCGGCTTAAAACATTTGACCAAGTGTCCATTGTGCAAGGCGAAGTACAGCCATTCGCAAGCTTCTGTGTTGGAAGAAAATGAGATGAGGACGGTTTTTCATCTGACTTGCAGCAAGTGTAACAGCGCGGTTCTGGCTTTCGTTTCGAGCAGCCAGCAAGGTATAGTCAGCTTGGGAGTGGCGACCGATCTTACCGGCCAAGAAGCCAAAAAAATGATCAAGGAAAAGCCGGTGAGTCCCGAACAAGTTTTGAAGGTTTACGAATATTTTAACCCCCGCTCTTAAATGTTCAAATTTAAGTCGAGGGATATTTACCGGTAAATAAATTTTTTAAATAATTTGAAATTTGATTTACAGAAAGGATAATAGGAAATTTTTCTGTGGATGAGTTTCTTTTTTTGTTTATGCAAGATATAGTTTTGAAAGCAACTTCCAGGGATTTGGAAAAGAACAATCTGGAAGGCAATAGGAGCAAGGGATTGGTGCCGGCTGTTCTGTATGGCCAGAAGGCGGAAAATATGAATCTGTGGGTCGATTTGAAAAATTTTATGAAAGCTCACAAAAAAGCCGGAGAAAACACTATCATAGAGCTGGAGATCGATGACAAGAAGAAGGAAAATGTCCTTATTTATGATTTTCAAGAGGATACTTTGACGGGCGATCTGCTTCATGTAGATTTTTACAGAGTCGATATGTCCAAGAAAATCGAAGCCGAGATCCCTATCAATTTCGTAGGTGAATCTCCGGCAGTCAAAGAGCAGGGAGGAGTTTTAGTCAAAAATATTGACGAAATCGAAGTCAGATGCTTGCCCGGGGATATTCCCCAAAGCTTTGATGTCGATGTTTCCGTGTTAGCTACCTTCGAAGATCGCATAGCGGTCAAAGACTTAAAAGTTTCGGATAAGGTGGAGATAGATATTGATCCGGAAACGGTCATTGCGTTGGTGACTCCTCCGAGAAGCGAGGAAGAGATGGCCGCGCTTGATGAAAAGATCGAAGAAGATGTTTCTAAGGTTGAGGGAGTAGAAAAAGAAACCAAGGAAGAAGAAGGTGAAGAAGCGAAGGAAGGCGAGAAGCCGGCTGAGGAAAAATCTGAATAAGGAATTAAAAAAACTTCCGATAGGCGCCCCGTTCTTGCGGGGCGTTTTTTTATTCTTCTACGAAATTACCTGCCCGAAATGCTACGCATATCGTTGCAGGCGGGCAAATCCATTGCAAATATACGAATTAAGATTGACTGTTAAAATATATCTTTTCGAGAAATTTGATTTATGCTAAAATGAGTACTGATGAAAAATGAAATAAAAAAGAACACAATTTTATCCATAGCTTTTTTGCTATTGGTTGCCCTGGTGCCTTTTCAGATAAAAGGCGTTTTTTCAAATCAGAATTTCAGCTTGGTTCTTGCCGAAGAGGATGCAGATGCGGTCAAAGATGACATTAAGGATCTGGAAAAGAAGAAAGAAAAAGAGCTCGAAGCCCAGCAACGGTATGAAGGGGATGTCAATAGGCTTCAGGGAGCGGTTTATAGCACGCAAAAAGACATAGAGGCGACGGAATCCAAAATAGAAACTGCCGAGGAGACTATCAAAAGAAAAGAAAGAGAAGTGGAGATGTTGAATAAGAACATAGAACTGAAGAAATTGACGCTCAAAAAAATGGTTTGGGAAGTATATTATAATTCGGAGCAACCGCTCCTCTACCTTCTTTTGCGGGAAAACGGTCTTTTTGAGTCTATTACCAGCAAGGATAATTTTTTGACCCTGAAAAAAGACATTCTTTTGATAGTTGATGAAATAGAACAAGCCAAAGGAACGATAAAGAAAGAGCAGGAAGAACTGGAGAAGAATAAAGTAGAGCACGAAGAGCTTTTGTGGGTAAAAGAAGCGCAAAAGAACAATCTTGTGAGCGAAAAGCAGGTTTTTGAGAAGAAAGTGGAAGAAAAAAGGCTTACTGTGGCGGAAATCGACGCTAAAATTTCCAAACTGAGAAGCACCCTTTCCAGTTTCCTGGGCGAATCGTTTGATGCCAGCGATATCGTGGAGGCCATAGAGTTTGCCAGTAAAAAAACAGGAGTGCGCAAGGAGTTCCTGATGGCGATGCTCGATAAGGAGAGCGATCTGGGAAGATTTACGGGAGGGTGTACTTATAAAAATACAAGAATTAGAGATGAAAATCCTGATGATAAATCAGCTTTTAAGGATATATGTGAAGAGTTGGACTATGATTATAAAAAGATGAAGGTATCATGTGCTTTAAGTTATGGGTATGGAGGAGCAATGGGTATAGCTCAGTTTATGCCAACAACATGGAATGGTTATCGGGATAGAATTACCAGATACACTGGACATAATCCGCCTGATCCATGGGATCTAACAGACGGGGTGGTTGGAATGGCTATTAAGTTGGAGGATGCTGGCGGTGATAAGAAAAGCGGAGAATATAAGGCGGCAGCTATGTATTATTGTGGAGGAAATTGGAACAGAGATGTTTGTCATAATTATGCTAGCACTGTTATCAGCTGGTCAAGCGGGTATGATGATTATTTTTAACAACCCGCAAATTTACCTGTCCGAAATGCTACGCGTATTGTTGCAGGCGGGCAAATCCTTTACAAATCTACAAATTTTTTGGATCAAGGCCTCTCACTACTGATTTTTTATTGAGATAAGCATATTGCGCAGTTTAATTTTGTGTGGTATTTTTTATAAGCAACCCACGAATTTACAAATCCTTTACAAATTTACAAATTCTATCGTTAAAAAATAAATTCGTATATTTGCAGTTGGCTTGTAAACTAGCGGATTTTAATTATTTATTTTCTATAAAGAGTATGAAATACGAAAAAGAATTTCCCTTGTTCAAAACGAAAATGGAGGGGGTTAATGAAAAGTTCGATTTGTCAAAAACTGAAGATCGATCTAGATATTTTCAAGCCAAGGCCGGCGATGAAATAGGAAAATTGAAAAATTTTTTTGCTGATGGCAATACTTTCATCGCTTATCTGGTGGCCAAAAAATCTGCCGGAAAGGGAACTTATACCAAATTAATGAAAGAAATTTTCGGCGATGTGATAGAACATATTTCCGCCGGTGATGTTGTAAGAAACACTTACAAGATTTTTCAGGAAGACTTGCCCGAGAAAGAAGAAATTATGAAATATCTGCAGGAAAGATATCGAGGGTATATGTCCCTGGATGATGCCGTGGACGCTTTACTTGGAAAATCCCAGGATAAACTATTGCCTACGGAACTTATCCTGACTCTTATCGAAAGAGAGATTGACAAAGTTCCGAGAAAAACTCTGTTTATAGATGGATTGCCTAGAGATATGGATCAAATTTCCTACTCATTGTTTTTTAGAAATCTGATCAATTATAGGCAGGATCCGGATTTTTTTGTAGCCATTGATATCCCGGAATCCATAATTGATGAAAGAATGAAATATAGAGTGGTTTGTCCAATTTGCCAAACGCCAAGAAACACAAAATTATTCGCTACTCAGGATGTCGAATATGACGAAAAGGATAAGAAATTTTATCTGCTTTGCGATGAGCATAAAGTTCGCATGATTGGAAAAGAGGGAGATGAAGCCGGAATTGAAAGCATCAGGGAAAGGACGGACAGAGACCAAAATTTGATTGATAAGCTGTTTGCCATCCACGGAGTCCCCTTGATATTGTTAAGAAACGCCATTCCGGTTGATAAGGCCAAAGATTATGTGGATGACTATGAACTGACGCCTGCTTATTCTTACAAAGCTGGCAAAAACGGAAAGGTTGAAATAATAGAAAGCCCATGGACGGCTATGGATGACGAAGGTGTCGAAGTCAATTCTTTATTGGCGCCACCGGTCATCGTTTCTTTGATAAAAAGCCTGGTTAAGGAGTTGAAGCTGTAAATCCCGATGGAATATTGGAATGATTTACTATCGCTTTACATATATTTGCGAAGGCAGGATTTGATCCCGCCTTCTTTTTTCAGGTCAAACCCGTCTATCTTTTAAAAGGTTCGCGGTTATTTTTTTATGACGTAAGTACGTACATACTTACGTCCGCTTCTCTTATTGACTTATGCTCCATTTATATTTACGATAGATGATAGTTGAATACTTGAGGGAAGGAGGAAGCTGAAAAAAGGAGTGTAATATGGAAAGTGCAGACGGAAAAAGAGGGGGGATGGTTATGAAAAAACGTTTTTTCAGGATCAGGAAGAAAAGCGGAGAGAAGAGAGATATTCTTCTGGTAGAAGATTACTACATCAAAAGTCTTGTCGAAAGATTTTTTGAGCTATCTTCTTGCCCTGTTACTTTCCACTGAAAAATGTCATCCGAGGAAGCTGGAAACGGCCGGCTTCCTCAAAAATTTATCAAATCTGAAATTTTTTTATGAAAAATAGTTTACCCAACCATATTGCGATAATTCCGGACGGCAACCGGCGTTGGGCAAAAAAGAAAGGCCTGAAACCTTGGGATGGCCATGAGGAGGGGGCAAAGAAGATAGAAGAGCTTGCCAGGGCGGCGCTTAATATGAAGATAAGAAACATATCCTTTTGGGGATCATCCCTGGGGAATCTGGAAAGAAGGCCGCTTAAGGAAAAAAGGGCGCTTCTCGGAATTTATGAGAGGTATTTCAGGAAGCTTATCGACAGCAAGGAGGTCCATGATAATGAGGCAAGGATAAATGTGATCGGGCGCTGGAGAGAATATTTCCCGGAAAAACTGAAAAAAATATTGGAAGAAGGGATAGAAAGGACCAAAAATTACAAGAAGTTCACTTTGAATTTTTTCCTGGCTTATAGCGGAGACGATGAGATGCTGGAAGCGGTTAAAAAAATCGTTAATAAATTCAGAGAAGAAGCTGAGATAACCAGAAAGACCATAAAAGAAAATTTGATGACCAAGGATCTGCCGGCAGTAGATCTGCTCATAAGGACGGGCGGAGATCCTCATCTTTCAGCCGGATTTATGATGTGGGATATTGCGGACGCGCAGTTGTATTTTTCCGATGAATTTTTTCCTGAATTCGGCGCTGAAAGATTAAAAGAGGCCGTTGAAGATTATAAAAAAAGAGAAAGAAGGATGGGAAAATGATCGATTTGAAAAATTTGTGAATAAAAAAATAACAAACAATCATTTGACGCAAGGAGATCTCATTGCCATATTGCGTAATATGGCAATGAAGGGTTCCTCTGGGACTTGCTTATTAAATTAAAACAAAAATTATGCCATACAAAAAATTAACTTTTTTTCTCCTGATATTTTCGGCGATATTTTTTTCCGGAAAAGTTTTTGCGTCCCAGGAGAACGTGGATCTTTATCTTTTTTCGGCCGAGGGATGCGCTCATTGCCGGGACGAGAAAGTTTTTTTGGAAAAAATGGAAGATAAATACGAGAATATTTCCGTTTACGAGTTTGAAATAACCAAGAGCGAGAAAAATAGGAGGATATTCCAAGAGACGTTAGAAAAGCTGGGAACAAAAAGCAACGGGGTTCCTTTTACCGTGATAGGAGATAAATATTTTATAGGATTCGGCAGTGAAGAAACCACTGGAAAGCTTATAGAAGAAGCTATTTTGGATGAGATTTCCAATGGTAAAAACGGATTTCAGGATATGGGGAAAATAGATCTTCCGATTTTGGGGGAAGTTGATGCTAAAAAAATGTCCCTGCCGGTATTGACTGTCATTGTGGGAGGCTTGGACGGTTTTAATCCCTGCGCTATGTGGGTCTTGGTGTTTTTGATAGGTTTGCTTTTGGGAATGAAAGATAGAAAAAGAATGTGGATTTTCGGGAGCGCTTTTATAATTTCTTCTTCATTGGTCTATTTCCTCTTTATGTCAGCTTGGCTCAATCTTTTCTTATTTTTAGGCGTTATATTATGGGTAAGGCTGATTATTGCCGGAGTAGCTTTTTTTAGCGGGGGGTATTATTTGAGAGATTTCTACGTTAATAAAGAAGGGGAGTGTAAGGTTGAAGGAGGGGGAAAGAAGAAAAAAGTTTTTGAAAAACTGCGCGAAATAATCCATGAAAGGAATTTCTTTCTGGCTCTCGCCGGAATCATAATGCTGGCTTTTGCAGTCAATCTGGTGGAGCTTATCTGCTCGGCCGGACTTCCTGCCGTGTATACCCAGGTTCTGGCTCTTAGTAATTTGCCTGCCTGGCAGTATTACGCTTATATTTTTCTCTATGTCTTTTTCTTTATGCTAGATGACCTGGCGGTATTCGTACTGGCTATGATTACCTTGAAACATATAGGAATTTCCGGAAAATATAGCCGGTATTCCCGCTTGATAGGAGGAATCCTGATGCTGATTTTGGGATATCTTCTTATTTTTCATCCCCAATGGCTTATGTTCGGATAGATCTCCTTTGGCGGGTTTGCAAGCGTTTTTTAAAAATTATATAATTGTATAGAAGCAAGGCTTGATATTCTAATTTTTGTTAGGATTATCCAAATATGGAAGAAGGCGGAGAAAAAAAGAAAAAGAAAAAAAGAAAAATTATTATACCGATAATAATTCTTTTGAGTTTGTTTCTTATGGGAGCGGTTTTTATCCTCAAAAATGAAGGCGAAGATGAGCAGGCAGAAGATTTGACAATAGAGGAGAGCTCTGTAGGGGCGGTTTCCGAATCGCCTAAGGCTGGCGGAGAAATTTTTGAAGATTCTGAAGAGACTTCCGCAAAAGATTTATCGGGAATGTCTCAAAGCGAAAATTATAAGATAAATCAGATAAGATTCGGAGGAAGCGTGGCTTTGGCAGACGAGCAAGAGAGGGGGCTCGCTTTGGAATTGTCAGATATAAAAAGCGAGATGGTCATTTCCAGGGAAAATGAAGAGCCGAAATTTCTTTTGTCATGGAAAACCAATAAGGCATCCGTTTCAGAAGTGGTTTATGCAAAAGATGATGGAGGCGATATGAAAACCTTCAGGGAAAGCGACTATGGCCTTGAACATAGCGTTTCCTTGTCGGATATGGAGCTATCCACTATTTATATCTATAAAATAACCGCCAAAGACAGGTGGGGAAATGAAAAGGTTTCGGATTATTTCAGCATGTACACGGGAGAAAAAGACGCATCCATATTCGACTTAATAGTAAATTCGATCGAGGAAACTTTCTCTTGGGCGCTGAAAAAATAATTCTATTTTCCGGCATATTTTAAAAAAATGTTAAACCAGAAAATAAGTTATTTATAAAATTTGTTTCCGTTCTTGTATGAATTTCGAAATTTTTTAAATAGAATGCGTTTTGAGAGCAAATTTAAGGTTTAGAGGTTGACAAAAAAAAGATATCTGCTAGTATGGATAAGCATTATAGTATGTAGATTAAAATTAAATAAAATATAAGCAAATAGAGGTTTATTCTGGAATTCAAGCATTAGGAATGAAACGTTAATAAAAAATTAACTCCTCTATTTTTGTATTGGAGCATATAATAAAAAAATGACCCAGAACAAAGAATTAATAAAAGTTGAGGGAGTTGTGCTCGAAACTCTTCCCAGCACCACTTTCAAGGTAAGATTGGAAAACGGCCATGAAGTTTTGGCGCATATTTCGGGAAGAATGAGAGTGAACTACATAAAACTTCTTCCAGGAGATAAGGTGGAGATGGAGATGAGCCCTTATGATTTGACCAGAGGAAGGATAACCAAAAGACTGTAGCCTTTATGAAGTACGAATTTTAAGAATGTACGAATTAGGCGATAAATAATTTTAAGTTGGATTCTTATGATAATTTATATTGATTGGATAAATAAAGAATTACATAGCTTATGATATTCGTAATTTCGTATAAGTTCGTAATTCGTAGAGATTAACATGAAAGTAAGAACATCAGTTAAAAAAATGTGCGCCCGATGTAAGATTGTCAGGCGAAAAGGAAAAATATATGTCCTATGCGTTAATCCTAAGCATAAGCAAAGGCAGGGATAATTTTTTTGATTGATTATTTTTCATATGACTGGAGAAAAAAAGATCGTGAAAGAAGATATTAAAAAAGAGGCGGATTCCGTCAAGGAAGCGGAACTTCTTCAGGTTTCTTCCAAGGCGAGTAAATCAAAGAGAAGTATCTTTAAAGGGCAGGCTCACATTCAATGCACTTACAATAACACCATGATTACTGTAAGCGATATGAATGGGGCGGTTTTGGGATGGTCCAGCGCCGGACTCTTGGGATTTAAGGGAGCTAAAAAATCCACTCCCTATGCTGCTACGAGAGTAGCCGCCGATGTTTCTGAAAAAGTAAAAAAATATAATCTGAAAGAATTGATGATATTTATAAAAGGAGTGGGCGGAGGACGGGAGTCTTCTATAAGAGGTTTGGCCGGAGCCGGGTTTGATATTTCTTTGATAAAAGATATCACCCCGATTCCTCATAACGGTTGCAGAAGGAGAAAACCTCGCAGGGTGTAATAAAGTAGTAAGCGCAAAGTAGAAGGTAGGAAGCGGAATAGGCATAAAAATATAAAAAATATGCTTGACCCATACTACTTACTACTCGCTACATAAATATATGGCAAGAATAGTCGGAGTAAACATACCGGATGAAAAAAGAATGGAGATAGCTCTAACATATATTTTTGGCATTGGCAGAGCGTTGAGCGGAAAGATTTTATATAAGTTGAATATCGATAAAGACACTTTGGCCAAGGATCTCACAACAGAAGAGATCAACAATCTGAAAAACGAGATAGAAAAGAATTATAAAATTGAAGGAGAGCTGAAGCATGAAGTCAGAATGAACATAAGAAGGTTGAAGGAGATAGGATGCTATAGGGGCTTGAGGCACCAAAAGGGTCTTCCCGCAAGAGGACAAAGGACCAAAACCAACACCAGGACGGTGAGGGGAAATGTCCGAAAAACTATGGGAAGCGGGAAACGATCAGTTGAGAAGACGTAATATCCGAATTGGAATTCAAATTTTTTCATCTTAATTCATTCGAAAAAATTCGTATATAATTAGAACCAAAATTAGCATATGGCGACAGATTTAAATCCAAAATGCAAAAAATGCAGAAGAGCCGGAGAAAAACTTTTTCTCAAAGGAGAGCGTTGCAATACGCCCAAATGCGGAGTGATAAGGAAGGCTTATGCGCCCGGAATGCATGGAAGCAAGATGGGGAGGGCTTTGAGCGAATATGGAAAACAGCTTGAAATGAAACAGAGGATAAAGCGTATTTACGGCGTTATGGAAAGGCAGTTTAGAAAACATTTTGAGGAAGCTAGCAGAAAGCAGGGAGTAACCGGCAATCTTTTAATGATGCGTTTGGAGATGAGATTGGACAATGTCGTTTTTAGATTGGGACTGGCGGATTCAAGAAAAGCGGCCAGGCAGATCGTAGGCCATGGCTCCATTGTTCTGAATGGCAAGAAAGCCAGCATACCTTCGATGAAAGTTAAAATAGGGGATGTTTTGGGGATAAATGTTTCCAAAAAAGATAAAAGATATTTTCAGGAAAGAGCCAAGATGATGAAAAGAAGCAAAGATATTCCTTCTTGGATAGCGCTTGATCCTTCTAAAATTGAGGGAAGGATTCTTTCTGAACCTGATGTTGAAAGCATAGGAGTGAATGTTGATCCTCAGTTGGTAGTAGAATATTATTCGAGATAAAATATATATTAATTTATTTATATTTGATAGGCCTAAAATCTTCGGCCTATCAGTTGGATAACAAAAAAATATGCAATCAATAACCCTCCCTAAAAAATCTAAATTCATGGAAACCGGAGAAAACAGCGGAAAGTTTATCATAGAGGACTGTTATCCCGGATACGGAACAACCTTGGGGAATTCTCTTCGCAGAGTGATTCTTTCTTCTTTGGATGGAGCGGCGGTTACTGCCATAAAGATAAAAGGAGTTTCTCATGAATTTTCCACCATAGAGGGAATTTTAGAGGACGTGGTCCAGATAATTTTAAACGTCAAAAAAATAAGATTTAAATTTTTTGGAGAAGAACCGGTAAGACTCTCTCTTTCCTTTAAGGGAAAAGGGGAAATAACCGCTAAAGAAATAAAATGCACTTCCGATATTGAGGTGGTAAACAAAGATTTGATTATTGCTACCGCCACTTCCGCCAAATCTTCTTTGGATATGGAATTGGAAGTTGCTCGGGGATTGGGATATGTACCAGTTGATCAGCAGGAAAAAAGAGAAGAGATAGGATGGATAAATATAGATTCTATCTATACTCCCATTAAAAGAGTGAATTACGAGATTGAGAACATGCGAGTCGGGAAAAGAACCGATTTTGACAGGATCATATTGGAAATTGTTACAGACGGAAGCATTGATCCTAAGGAGGCTTTTGAAAAATCGGTCAAGATATTGGTTAAGCAGTTTTCGGTTTTATCGGAAGGAGTGGATGATTCCCTGGATGAGGGAGAAGATGAGCGAGCCGGAGAGTATGAGGCTATTTTAAATGAGGAAGAAGAAGCCGTGTCAGACGAAAGCGGATATGAGGACATTGAAGAATTGAGCGTAGAGGAATTAAAAGGACTTTCCACAAGGACGATCAACGCTTTGAAGGATAATAAGATTAAAAAAGTCAAAGGAATTATTAAATTAACCAATGAGGATCTTGAGCAATTAGAAGGTATGGGAGAGAAAGGGATAAAAGAGATTAAAAAATCTCTGGGCAGCCTAGGACTGATATTGAAGAATAAATAATCGAAAGATCCGAAGATGTTCCGATGTTGTTATGTGTTATGATTTCGTAAATATCGGAAGCGAATATTCGGAAAAATTATAACGATGCAACAGTCGGAACAGTTACAATAATATGAGGCATAAAAAAGAAGGGAAAAAATTAAGCAGGGAACCGAGACAAAGAAGGGCGCTTGCCAGCGGGCTTATATCCAATTTGATATTGAAAGAAAGGATAATCACTACCCAAGCCAAAGCAAAATATATAAAACCCAGGGTGGATAAATTTATTACCAAAATCAAGAAAGCGGGAACGGATGACCAGAAAAAAGTCGCGGCTATCAGGGATCTGAGGAAGAGCTTAAATGAAGAGTCTGTAAAAAAAATTTCCGGTGATTTTATCAATAAGTTCGAAGGAAGAAGCAGCGGATATACCCGGATAATAAAATTACCCGGCAGAAAAAGCGACGGAGCTGAAATGGCCGTTATAGAATTTGTATAAAACTAGAAATAAGGGTCTATAAAAATATGCGAAGAAAATATTATCATATAAGCGCTCAAGGAAAGGTTCTGGGCAGACTGGCCACTCAGTCAGCCAAGATTTTAAGCGGAAGAAACAAAGTCGAATTTACTCCCAATGTAGATGGAGGAGATTTTGTGATAGTTACCGATTCGGACGGAGTTATAGTAACCGGAAACAAAAGAAAAGGCAAAAAATATCAGAGCTATTCGGGCTATCCGGGAGGAATCAAAGAGATATCTTTTGAGGATCAGATGAAAAAAGATTCGACCAGAGTCGTATATTCGGCTGTGCGAGGGATGTTGCCCAAAAATAAGCTCAGAAGTAAAATGCTTAAAAGATTGATTATTTTCAAGAACAGTAACCACAATTATAAAATAGACCAGGAAATATAGGAAAATTTTTATGAATGAAGAAAAAATAAGCCGTAAAGCGGTGGAAAAAAAGAAAGATGCCAATAAGTCGGAAAAATATTTTTATGCTGTAGGAAGAAGAAAGACTTCTGTGGCGCAAGTCAGGATCTTTCCTGAAGATAAGGCTGGCGAAAGCAGCTGGTTCGTAAACAGCAGAAAAATGAAGGATTATTTTCCTGAAGAGAAGATGCAGTTATTGTTCCTGTCTCCCCTCAAGGAGGCCGGAATGATAGAAAACTTCAGAGTTTCTGTTGTCGTAAAGGGAGGAGGAACAACCGGTCAAGTCGAAGCTTCCAGGATGGGAATAGCCAGAGCGCTGGTTGAATTTGATGAAGAACTCCGCCCCGTGTTGAAGGCCAATGGATTTCTTAAAAGAGACGATAGAAGGGTTGAAAGAAAGAAGCCAGGGCTCAAGAAAGCAAGAAGGTCTCCTCAGTGGAGCAAGCGATAACCTTTTCAATCGCGGGAAATAAAAAATTTCGAGAAAATGTTTTATCTGATAAAAATTCGCCTTTTTCCCAAAATTATTGAAAATCTTGACTTTTAAAAGTAAAATAACTTTAGTTAAGGCAATTTTTCGTTTTATCTTGAAATAACAGGATCAAAGATTGCCATAAATATGATTTTATTCTAATATTTCAGTTAGCCGTTTCTAAGTTGGGTTAGAAACGGCTTTTGTTATGGATTAAATTGCAAAAAATGTCTCAGCCCTTTATACTGAATATATGCCTGATACTATGCTTAATACTTAATACACAAAAAAATGAGAGACGATATTAGGAAGACCAAGCTTGATAAGCTAGAAAACTTAAAAAATTTCGGGATGAATCCTTATCCGGAAAAAGCCCGAAGAACCCACACTAATAAGGAAGCTCTGGATAATTTTGATGACGTAAAGGAAGATATTTATTTGGCGGGCAGAGTAGCGTCTCTTCGCCCTATGGGAGGATCCTCATTCGTCCATATTGAAGACGGAACTGGCAAGATCCAATTATTCTTCAACAAGAAAAACATCGGTGATGATCGATACAAGCTTTTTGTCAAGAATATAGAATTGGGTGATTTTGTCCAAGTTAAAGGAAAGCTGTTCAAGACCAAGACCGGGGAAAAAACTTTGCAGGCGAACGAATGGAAAATTTTAAGCAAAACACTCGAATCTTTCCCGACCGAATATTTCGGTTTTAGAAACGAGGAAGAAAAATTTCGCAAAAGATATCTGGATCTGTTTTTTAACAGGGAAGAGAGGGAAATATTTGTGCGCCGGGCTAAATTTTGGAAAGCCATAAGAGATTTTATGGTAAGTAAGGGATTTCTCGAGGTGGAGACTCCTTATATTGAAACGACTACCGGAGGGGCGGAAGCGCGTCCTTTCGAAACCTTTCATAATGATTTTGATATCCCTGTTTATATGCGGATATGTGTAGGAGAATTATGGCAAAAAAGACTTATGGCAGCAGGATTCGAGAAAACCTTTGAAATCGGAAGAGCTTTCAGGAATGAGGGAACCAGTCCGGATCATTTGCAAGAATTCACCAATATGGAGTTTTACTGGGCTTATGCCGATTATAACGATGGCATGGAATTGGTTAGGGAGCTGTACCGATTTATCGCCGAGGAGGTTTATGGCAAAACGGAATTTGAAGCCAGAGGACATAAGTTTGATCTGGCTGATGAATGGAAAAAAATCGATTATACAGATGAAGTTAAAGAGCAGACCGGAATCAATATTTTGGAGGCTGATGAAAAGGAGCTTAAGAGTAGGCTTGATGAGCTGAAAGTCAAATATGACGGGGACAATAAAGAGAGATATGTAGATTCTCTTTGGAAATATTGTCGCAAAAATATAGCAGGGCCGGCCTTTTTGATAAATCATCCCGTTTTTATGTCCCCGCTGGCCAAAAGAAAAGAAGAATCTCCCGAGCAGGCCGGAAGATTCCAGGTTCTCATCGGTGGAGCGGAAGTAGGAAGCGGATATTCAGAGCTTAACGACCCGATTGATCAGAGAAAAAGATTCGAGGAGCAACAAAAACTTATTGATGCCGGGGATAAAGAGGCTATGATGCCAGATTGGGAATTTGTGGAAATGCTTGAATATGGAATGCCTCCGACCTGCGGATTCGGAGTGGGCGAAAGGCTCTTTGCTTTTTTGGAAAATAAGACCCTTCGTGAAGTGACGCTTTTCCCTTTAGTAAAGCCGAAAAAAGAGAAAAAGAATAGTCCAAAAAAGAAAATTCAAAAAGCGGACAAGAAGTAAAATTTCCTTCCGGACAGGGAGTGCAGACAGAATTATTCATAAAATTTATGCTTATTGATGACGTGACAATTAATGTCAGAGCGGGAAAGGGTGGCGAAGGCGCCAGCCTTTTTTCGCGCATTGCGATGAGCCGAGGCCCTTCCGGGGGAAACGGGGGAAAGGGCGGCAACATAATAATAAAGGGCGTTTCTGATATAGGGGCTCTTAGAAAATTTCGTAATAAAAAGGATATCAGGGCGGGAGATGGCAAAAATGGCAGTCAGAATATGCGTACGGGATCCGATGGAAAGGATGAGATCATATTTGTTCCGGCCGGAACAGTTGTTCACGATATGACGGATAAAAAAAAGAATGAGATTAAAGAGCCGGGAGAAGAAATAATAATTGCTCGAGGAGGCAAGGGGGGATTCGGTAATTTTCATTATCGTTCCGGCAGAAATACCAGTCCCGAAAGGGCTAACCCCGGGGAACCCGGAGAGTCCAAAAAAATTAGATTGGAACTTAAGCTTATCGCCGATGTAGGTTTTGTCGGATATCCTAATGTGGGGAAATCAACTCTTTTGAATGAACTGACAAACGCCTCCAGCAAGGTGGCTAATTATAAATTTACTACCCTGGAACCTTACTTGGGAGTTTATTATGAGCTTATTCTGGCCGATATCCCCGGAATAATAAAGGATGCTTCAAAAGGCAGAGGATTGGGGTATAAATTTTTACGGCATATCGAAAGAACAAAAACCATTTTCCATTTTGTCGCCGCCGATAGCAGCGATCCTTTGAAAGACTACGAAAGTATCAGAAAGGAATTGGGAAAATACAATCCAAATGTGCTAAAAAAGCCGGAGTGGATAATTGTGAGCCGTGCCGATGAAAAGTCTGAAGAAGAAGTCGAAAAAATAGTCAAAGAATTGAAGAAAAAAAACTCAAAAACGGTCTCTCTTTCTATCTTGGACGATAAGAGCCTTAAAGGAGTGAAAAATATTCTCAATAGTATCAAGGAAAATAAGTAATCCAAGCAATAAGAAATGTAAAATGAAAAAAATATTGATTGCGACAACCAATAAGAATAAGGCCGATCAATTCAAGAGAATTTTTAAGAGAGAAAAATTTTATCTTAAAACGACATTTTTGGTTGAAATGGGGATAAAGGATGATATCGAGGAGGATGGGAAAACATTGCTTGAGAATGCTGAAAAGAAGGCTGAATATTTCGGAGAAAAAACAGGCCTGCTTACTCTTGCCGATGACTTTGGATTTTTTGTATATCATATGGGTGGAAAACCCGGGATTCATGCCAAGAGATGGATGGAAGGAACTGATACTGATAGGTGCGATGAAATTTTGAAAAGACTTGACGGATTGCTGGAAAAAGATAGGGGAGCCCTCTATGCGGGAGTTATAGCGGTATATGATCCGAAAGTTAAGAAATTCTGGCATTTCAAGCTTGAAACTAGAGGAAAAGTCTCGAATAAATTTAAAGGAAAAAAAGCATTTGGATATGACCAAATATTTTCTCCTGATAAATTTCCAGATAAAACCTATTCGGAATTAAGCGATGAGGAGCTTGAGGCAGTAGGGCATAGGAGCAAAGGAGTGATGGAATTTTTAAAAATATATGGGAAAAAGTTGTAGCATGTAAGAAGGCAGGATAATTTTTAGGCAGGTGTTTAAAAAATTAATATTTTTTATAAAAAAAAAGATTATTCGGATAGTTGATACGATAAAGCCCCGGTCGTTGCCGGGGCCTTATGATATAAGAAAAGTGCTTTTATTGTACGTTTAGTTTCGTATTCTAGAATTGAACGTTCGCTGAATATTTCTGCAGGTTTTTTAGTTGAGCGTCGTTTAGGTTTTTGGAAGCTGAAATAGCTTCTTGAATCAGGCTTTTAGAAAACTCAACGGATGTTCCGACATGTACCCTTCCCTGAAAGCCTACCTTTTTGCGCAGATAATCTTCAATGTAGATCTTGTGTTCGTTTGTAAGCGAAGAGTCCGGATTCTTTTCCAGATAATGGGCCAAAGCCCTCCTGGCCAAATGAGTCGTTCCGTCTCCCGCTTGAGCGCTTTCGATGAAAGAATTCTCTGTTTCTTGCGCTTCGGCGACAGGTTGCTTCTGAGTTACTGGAGCCTCTGGGGCTTCAGCCGGCATCCCGGTTTCTGGGACTGTTTCCGTATCTTCCGTCCCGGCCACTTCAGCGGATCCGGTTTCGTCAGCGGCAGCTGATTCCGTTATGTCGCCTTCTTCAGTTTCGCTGGAAGAAAGATCTTCAAGGATCTTTTCGATGTCGCTGCCTCTTTCCGCCACTTCGACGGATTCTTCTCCTCTTTTAGAATAGGAGTATATCGAGGAAGCGATCAATAAGACTATCAGAATGCTTACAATAATACGGATATTCTCTTGAGCCCATTCTTTTATCTTGTCCATAGTATTTTGGCCACTCGTTTCATTGTTAAATTCATCGTTCATTTTTTCACCTCTCTTTCTAGTGCTTGCCCTCAAAGAGAGCAAGGCTTATTTTTAATTTGTTAAGGTACCGCTTGCGTTGAAGACGGCAATTCTATTGCGGGACGCAATGACCGCAATCCATCTGTTTTTTAATTCTAAGGCAATAAAAGGGCTGAGTCAACTGGACAAATTTTATAAATATTTTATAATTTCTTTTTGCCTAAGTTGAAGATAAGAAGTCATATCGTTATTTTACAAACCCTTCTTTTTCCGGCCAGGTCTTTGTAAAATTTGACCTTGGCTTTCGGAAAATAATTTTTTATGATTTTTTCGAGCTTATTTTTTTGTTCGGGAGAAATTTCAAAGAAAATCGCAAATCGCAAATCGCAAATCGCAAATCTTTCAGATATCTGCTTCAGCAATTTTTCATAGTGAGCGAGGCCGTAATTTTCAGAATAAAGCGAGGATCCCGGTTCGTATTTACTTACATCTTTCGGGGAAGAAGCATATATTTTTTTTGAGAGATAAGGAAGATTGGCGGCGATGATTAGCTTATCGAGCTTTAGCTTCGTCAGCTTCTCAGTTAGCGGCGAAAGGAGACTGCCATGAATGAATTTTATGTTTCGTGCGACATTATGTCTTTTGGAATTTTTTCTAGCTATTTTTAAAGCCATTCTCGAAACATCGATTCCGTAAAGCTCATGATTATTATTTTTTGATTCCAATCGCTTTGCGATTGAGACAATGATATTCCCGCTTCCGGTACCTATGTCACAAATCGCGTATCGCGTATCGCTCAACTTTTTATTTTTCTTAGTTATCCCAGTATTTTCTTGTCCCTTGTCGCTTGTCGCTTGCTTCAGAACGAGATCCACGATCAATTCCGTTTCCGGCCGGGGAATGAGCGTGTGCTTGTTGACCTCAAAATCCAACCCATAAAATTCTTTGTGTCCCGTTATATATGCGATCGGCTCGTGTTTCATCCTTCTTTTTAAAAATGATCCAAGTTTTGCGTTTTGCGTTTTGCGAATCTCGTATTCAGGATGCGATAAAACAAACTCCCGCGGTTTTTTAATCGCATGAGAAATCAAAATCTCCAGGTCTAGTGGAGATAATTTTTCATAATATTTTTTTAAAATGTCGGATATTCTGCTCATAAAGATAGAATATTTTTCATGTTTTTATCTTTCTCGTACTCGATAAATAGTGAATGTTTAATGGCCGATATCATATGTTTTTTATGGCTTAACAGCCATCTTCCTCCTGATATCTTCTTCCTTGAGCGATTCGGTTATATCATCAAGTTCACCGTCAAGGATAACCTCTATATTGTTCCAAGATTGTTTTATCCTATGGTCGGTGATCCTGTCTTGGGGAAAATTATAAGTTCGGATCTTTTCGCTCCGGTCTCCGGTTCCGATCTGGCTTTTTCTTTGATCTCCAAGCTTTTTGGCTTCCTCTTCTTCCTTTATCTGGACCAAGCGAGAGCGTAAAACTTTCATAGCCTTATCCTTGTTCTTGTGCTGGGATTTTTCGTCCTGGCAGGAGACGATGAGGCCGGTAGGCAGGTGGGTTATGCGGACGGCGCTGTTAGTGGTGTTTACGCTTTGCCCTCCCGGACCGGATGAAGCGAAGGTATCGATGCGCAGATCTTTCTCATCGATCTTGATGTCGACTTCTTCAGCCTCCGGCAATACGGCGACGGTGGCGGTGGAAGTGTGGATCCGGCCGGATTTTTCTGTTTCAGGGATCCGTTGGACCCTATGCACTCCGGACTCATATTTCATTTTTGCATAAACATCTGTCCCGTTGATTTCGAATATGATTTCCTTAAATCCTCCTATTCCGGTCTGGTTCGAATTTAGGACGGAAATGGACCATCCGTTTTTTTCGGCAAATCGGCTATACATCCTGAAAAGATCTCCGGCGAAAAGTCCGGATTCGTCTCCTCCGGCTCCGGCTCGGATTTCCACGATTACATTTTTGCCGTCATTTGGATCTTTGGGTACCAGTTCCATTTCCAATTTTTTCCCCAGATCTTCCTTTTTCCTGGAAAGTTCGATATTTTCTTCCATAGCCATCCGCTTCATTTCCTCGTCAGTTTCGGTATTCATTATTTCGGCGTTACCTTTCATATCATGCTCCGCCTTCTCCAGTTCATTTATGATTACGATGATTTCCTCCAATTCCGCCTGTCTTTTGCCCAACTCGGCCATTTTTTTCGAATCGGAAACCAGCTCAGGCGAGCTGAGCTTTTCTTGTATTTCGGCGTATTCTTTTTTAACAGCTTCGATCCGCGATTTCATATTTATTATTTTAATATTATAAATTCTATATTTATAGAAGGATAAAGTCAATTGGAGCAATATTTCCGTTTACAAATAGTGAATTGTATCTTAAAATAGGTATTGATGTTTTTATTTTAAAATAATTTTTTATGATTTGGTTTTATACATCATTAAGCGTGCTGGTAGTGAGCCTGGTTTCTCTGGTGGGAATACTGACTTTTTCTCTCAAGGAAAAGGTTTTGGAGAAAATATTGATCTATCTGGTAAGTCTTTCGGTGGGAACTCTTCTCGGGGGCGCCTTTTTCCATCTTATTCCCGAGGCTTTTTCAGAAGACGGGTTGAGCGCATCCTTTTTGATACTTTTAGGGATATTGGTGTTTTTTATTTTGGAAAAAATCGTGCACTGGAGGCATTGCCACGAAGTGGCTTGCGACGAGCATCCCCATCCTTTTTCTTATATGATATTTGCGGGAGACACTCTCCATAATTTTATTGATGGAGCGATTATCGCTGCCAGTTTTATGGTAAGCATTCCATTGGGATTGGCCACAACAATAGCGGTCATCCTTCACGAAATCCCTCAGGAGATAGGAGATTTCGGCTCGCTGGTATACGCCGGCTTTTCCAGATCCAAGGCGTTAGCTTTTAATTTTATCAGCGCTTTGTCTGCTTTTGCGGGGGCTTTTATCGTTTTGATAATAGGAGAAAGATTTTTGCAGATGACCGAATATCTGATACCGATAACAGCCGGAGGATTCATCTATATTGCCATGGCAGATCTTATGCCGGAGATCCATAAGACGAAATCTGCAAATAAATCTTTGATCCAGTTGGCCTTTATTGTTCTGGGACTGGCTGCTATGGCAGCTATTCTCAGGTTAGAATAAAAAATATGCAAGAATCGAAAGATAAGATTAAAATACTCAAAGATAAAATCCCGCTCCTGCGGGACCGTCTTTGACTTTGAGCAGAAAAAACAAAAAATGAAAGAACTTGAAGATGAAGCTCAACAGCCGGATTTTTGGAAAGACCAGAAAGTCGCTTCTTTAAAAATGAGAGAACTGGAAAATTTAAAAGAAGTTGTAGAAAAACTGGAAAACCTGGAAAAGAAGATTGGCTATCTGGAGGAAATATCGGAAATTGCGGAAAGCCCGAAGGAAAAAAAAGAAATAAAAGAACAGGTGGATTCAGCGGAGAAGGAATCTGACCGATTGGAAGTCGATACTTTATTGGGAGGCAAATATGACCAAAGCGACGCTATTTTGTCGATACACGCGGGAGCGGGAGGCGTGGACGCCCAGGATTGGGCGGAAATGCTTCTTAGGATGTATATGCGCTGGGCGGAAGAAAAAAAATTCAAATTAAAAATACTGGATGAGTCCAGGGGAGGGGAAGCTGGGATAAAAAGCGCGACTATTGAAATAAGCGGACCGTATGCATACGGATATTTGAAGGGGGAGGCTGGAACGCATAGGCTAGTAAGACTGTCTCCTTTTAACTCTGATAATCTAAGGCAGACATCCTTCGCTTTGGCGGAAGTCTTGCCGGTGATCAAAGATTCAGAGGGAGAAAACGTAAATGAAAAAGATTTAAAAATAGATACTTTCAGGTCTTCCGGCGCAGGGGGGCAGAGTGTCAATACTACCGATAGCGCCGTAAGAATAACTCACATTCCGACAGGTATTGTCGTAACTTGCCAGAATGAGAGATCTCAATTGCAAAACAGGGAAAAGGCTTTGGAAATTCTTAATTCCAAACTGAGACAAAAGCAGGAGGAAGAAAGGCAGAAAGAAAAAAAAGAGCTGAGAGGCGAATATCGCAGCGCTGAATGGGGAAATCAGATAAGATCCTATGTTCTCCATCCCTATAAATTGGTCAAAGATCATAGGACGGAATATGAGGAAAGCGACGCGGAGAAAGTTTTAGGCGGAAAGCTGGACGGATTTATCCGGGCTTATTTGGAAAAATAATTATCTTTTTTAGATAAGATCAAGATCATTATATTTTTTTCTCGAATAAGAATAAGATTATAATTTGTTATTTGGCCTTAAAAGTATTATAATGTTAACAGCGAATTGATATTTGCTTCTGTTTTAAGATAACTATTAAATTCATTCTGTCAAACTTAAATCCAATGGGTTTGCCAGGATAAAAAAAGATGGATAACAATCAGAACCCCCGCATCTCCGTTGTAATTCCTACATATAACGAGGAAAAAAGAAAAGAGGCGATGGAGAAACACCTAAAATCTATAGGAGATCATTTTGATAGGCTGGGATTGTCTTACGAGATAGTCATAGCTCTTGACGGACCGACTGATAAGACTCCAGAGCTGGTAAAGAGCCATCAGTCCAATCTTAAAAACATAGTTGTTATCGACAGGAAAGAAAATAAAGGAAAGGGATTTACGGTCAGAGAGGGAATGATGAAAGCTCGGGGGGAGATCCGTATTTTTACCGATATGGACGGCGCCACCCCGATAAATATGATTGACAGGTTTATTCCTAAATTCAAAGAGGGATTCGATATTGTTATCGGTTCAAGAGATTTGGAAGAATCCGACGTGAAGGTGAGCCAGCCCATATGGAAAGTTTTTTTGGGAAATACGGGGAATCTTTTGATCCAATTTATCGGCGGATTATGGGGGATGAAGGATACGCAATGCGGCTTCAAAGCTTTTACTAAAAAAGCGACGGAAGATATAATCCCCAGAACAACAGTGGATAGATGGGGTCTGGATTTCGAGTTGCTTATGATAGGGAAAAAAAGAGGATACAAGATTTCCGAAGTCCCAGTAGAGTGGATAGACAGCGGAGACAGTCTGGTGGGGATAAGCGGATATATAAGTACTTTCAGGGATTTGTTCAATGTCAGATGGAATATGATAAAGGGAGTTTATCAATTAGATAAATCTGTCGAGGAAATGAAAAAATAAAATTTTTTTATTGATGACGAGCTCGATCGTTACCAGGGATTTAAAATAAAAAACAAATAAAAAACAAATAAATGAAAATAGAAGTTTCCCAGGAAGAGAAAGATAGGGATAAAAAAAAGGAAAAAAAGCCTCTTTTGAAAAAAATATACGCTGATTCCGAATTGAGGCAGGATATAGTAACCGGGGATTGGGTGGTTATCGCTACTGGTAGAGCCAAGAGACCGGAGGATTTTTCCAAGAATGAATATAGCACCAACAGTTTGGATAATGACACAGAAAACTGTCTTTTTTGCTATCCTGCAAAAAGCAAGCAAGAAAAAGACACTCTTATCTACAGCAGAGAGGATGGGGAATGGACTTTGAGAGTTTTCCCGAACAAGTATCCGGCTTTTTCTCGAGGGAGAGTTCACAAGCCTGTTGGTGAAGGTCCTTATTTTGCAATGACGGGATCCGGTTATCACGAAGTTATAGTGACCAGGGATCATTTCAAGCACTTTCCCGACTTGACAGACATAGAGGTAGCGGAGGTTTTCGACGCTTACCAGGACAGATATCTGAGTTTGATGAATAAAAAAAGCGTTAATTATATAACCATTTTCCATAATTACGGAAAAGAAGCCGGAGCCTCAATCGCTCATCCGCATTCACAATTGATGGCCATACCAGTTATCTCTCCTTATATAAGACAGGAACTTAACGGTGCTGAAATTTACTATAAGAGTAACAAGAGATGCGTTTATTGTACGATAGCGGATTACGAAAGCAAAAATAAATCCAGAATCGTTTTCGAGAATGATAAATTTATCGCTTTCTGCCCCTTTTCTAGCCGTATCGCATTTGAAATCTGGGTTATGCCTAAAAATCATGAACCTTATTTTGAAAGAATAACCGAGGAAGACAAACTTTCTTTGGCGGAAGTTTTCAGAAAAGCTCTTCTAGCCATAAAAAATACGGTTAACAATCCTCCTTACAATTTCTATATCCATACCTCTCCTTGCGATGGAAAAGACTACCGTCATTACCATTGGCATATAGAGATTTTGCCCCATACCTCTACTTGGGCGGGATTCGAATTGGAAACAGGAATAGAAATCTCCATAATAGAACCGGAAAAAGCAGCAGAAGCTCTGAGAAAAAATTTAAACTAGAATTTTTTAAATAAAAAATATTTTGAGATGTCGGTTTTGATGAATAAAGCCGAAATCTTTAAAAAAATATGAAGATACATAAAGATAAAATAGACTTGGAGAGCAAGACGCAGATTGATTTTATGGACATCACGGACAAAGTTGCCGAAATAATCGATAATTCCGGAATAAGAGAAGGCCAAGTGACGGTATTCTGCCCTCATACTACGATGGGTTTGGCCATCAACCACAATGAATCAATGCTGCTCCAGGACTTTATGAGGATACTTTATAAATTGGTTCCGGTCGAAGATCAATATTCTCATGATTTGTTCGAACTGAGAAGCGGAGGAAAAGGATCAGACGGAAGAAGCAACGGCCATTCCCATTCAAAATCCATTTTGATGGGCTCAAGCGAGACAATACCCATAACCAGAGGAAAAATGATGTTGGGCGGGAAGCAAAGCATTTTTGCCGTTGAGTTCGACGGGAGCAGAAAGAGGGATGTCATGATACAAGTTATGGGAGAATAATAACAATTCTTAATTTATCCAATCAATGAACAGGTTAACCAATAATTTGATGAGAAACGGTTACCTGAAGTCGGATTATGTAATAGAGGCGTTCGCTAATGTAAACAGGATAGAGTTCGTCCCTCGCGATTTGGAGCTTCAGGCCGATATAGACATGCCTCTGCCCATAGGCTATGGACAGACTATTTCTCAGCCGACCACCGTGGCTATAATGCTGGAGCTTTTGGATCCGCGTCCGGGCCAGAAGATATTGGATGTCGGAAGCGGATCAGGTTGGACGACCGCTCTCCTTTCTTATATAGTAGGCGAGAAAGGCAAAGTGATTGCCCTGGAAAGAATAAAGGATCTTTGCGATTGGGGAAGGAAAAATGTCGACAAGATGGGATTTGTAAGGCGGGGAATAGCGGAATTTTATAACCTAGACGGAAGCGAAGGCCATAAAGCGCGTTCTCCTTACGACAGAATTCTGGCCTCCGCCGCTGCCAATGAAGTTCCTCAATCACTCAAGGATCAGCTTAAAATAGGAGGCAAGCTGGTTATGCCGGTAAGGAATTATCTTTATTATGCAGAAAAAAAAGGAGAAAAAGAATTTTATGAAGAAAAATACCCGGGCTTTGCTTTCGTGCCTTTGGTAAAAAAATCAAATAATTAAAAACCAAACCGATATAAATTAGCACTCTGGATGGGGGATTGCTAATTTTTTAATTTTGGTGTAAGATATTTCCGTAAGTCAAAAGGAAAATTTATATTTTTTGCAAAAAGATGAAAATCGATATTAATTTCAATTTTATTTTTATGCGCAATCCGCTTGCTCTTGAAGCTTTTTGCGCTGAGTTATAAGATGGCTGATTACTATAAGATTCTGGGAGTCGATAAAAGCGCCTCCGATGATGAAATAAAAAAAGCTTACAGAAAATTGGCGCACAAATATCATCCGGACAAGAAAGGAGGAGACGAGAATAAGTTTAAAGAAATAAACGAAGCCTATCAGGTCTTATCAGACAAGACTAAGCGCTCGCAATATGATCAATTTGGCCAGACTTTTGAAGGAGCTGGGGGATTTAATAAAGGCGGTTTCGGAGGGTTTTCGGGATTTGGAGGGCAATGGGACTTTTCCGGGTTTTCAGGACAATCGGAACCCGGAGGTTGGGAGGATATATTCTCCGATATTTTCGGGGGATCCGGAAGGGGGTTCGGAGAAAAAAGAGGAGGCGATATACAAGTTGACATAGAGATTCCTTTCGAAGAAATGATAAAAGGAACCCAAAAAACCATAAAACTTTACAAAAATTCAAGATGCAGTGTTTGCAACGGATCGGGAGGAGAGCCTGGCGCCAAAGAAGAAAATTGTAAAGCTTGCGGAGGAACCGGAAGGATAAGAAAGACAGTAAGAAGCATATTCGGAGCTATTTCTCAGGAAAGCGTGTGCAAAGATTGCCAAGGGAAGGGAAAAGTTTTTTCCCAAAAATGCAAAGTTTGCGAAGGTTCGGGAACCGTCAAGGAAGAGAAAAATATCCCCATAGATATTCCGGCGGGCATACAAGACGGCCAGACGATTTCTATCCAGGGTGAAGGAGAGGCAGGGCGTTATGGCGCTCCCAGCGGAGATCTGTATGTAAATATTCGCATCATTCCGCACAAAAAATTTGTCCGGAAGGGAGATGATATATTTTCTGAAGAAACGATAAAATTTTTTCAAGCTGCTCTGGGAGACCATATAGAAGTGGAGACCGTAGAAGGAAAAGTTTCCATGAAAGTTCCGGCAGGAACGCAGTCGGGAGAGATTTTTAGGATCCGTTCCAAAGGGGTGCCCCATCTCAGGGGCGGAGGCAGAGGGCATCATATGGTTAAGATTATCGTAGAAATTCCTAAAAAATTAAGCGGAAAAGAAAAAGAGCTGATCCAGCAGCTCAAAAATTTGGGATAACTGCGCGTTTGATCCATCTTCGCTTGCAGTGCGGGCGGATGGCGGATGCGCCGATGAATAGCAGCAAAAAATAAAAAATTTTTAAATTTCAGCGGATTTGAAAACAATCTTGTAATTTTTTTAAGAAATGATTTTTTGGAAAAAAGAAGGCGCTAAAATAGGGAAAATCGGAGAAAGAGAAGCAAAAAATTTCTTAAAGAAGAAAGGATTTAAAATCGTAGATGTCAATTTTCAAAATACCCGGGGCCGGAAAGCGGGAGAAATCGACATAGTGGCTCGCAAAGAAAACGAAATCATTTTTGTCGAAGTCAAATCCAGACTGACGGAGGATAGGGAAAGTCTTCCTGAAGAAAATATAACTTTCAAAAAACTCAAAAGCCTGCAGAGGATAGCCCGGATCTATCTTAAAGAAAAAAATATGGCTGATGCGTCTTATCATTTCGATGCGGTTTCCGTCCTGATTTCTCCGGAGAGCAAAAAGGTTGTGAAGATATATCATTTGGAAAATATATTCATATAAGAAGAAGCTTTTTGATTTTGGAAAATAGAGGCTTCTGTAGAGGCCTCTATAGAAGCCTCTATTGACTTTCCGGCTTTCGAGATGTATATTTGCAAGTCAACGAGGATAGTTTTTTAAAATTTTTTTAAGGAGGGCGCTGATGAGTAATTTTTTATTAACAGCAACGGTATCTTTGATCTTTCTTTTTATTTATCAGCCGGCCATATCGGCCGAGTATCAAGTGGAAAAAGGGGACGTGATGGGCAGCATCTCCGAAAAAACCAAGCAGTCCATAGAATGTCTCTGCTATGCCAACGGCATAGATCTTGAGACTCTCAAGATTAAAGCCGGGCAGACAATCATCTATCCGAACGAAGATGACTTTATCGAGGCGGAGAAATTCGTTTTTGAGCATATTCTCGGGATGGCTCCCGATCATCCGGATTATAAGTATTTTCTAAAAATTCACGGATATCTGAAAATTAGAAAGCTTAAATGCGCGGATGATCAGGAAGGCATTTCCCTGGACGAGGCGGTAGCCTTAGCCGAGGCTAGAAGGGCGCTGACATTGAATTGATCGGTTCTTTAAGGAGTTTTAACGGTGATGAGCGAAAGCTTGTCGCCGTTTTTTAAATTAAAAAAGCAAGAGTTCCGGCCTTGCGAAAATCCTGCCTTTTGATCTTTTCCTCCTTTCCTTTTTATAATTTTTTCCCGCAATCCCGGCAATGTTTGTCGCCGTAAGACTTGTAGCGGTCGTGGTCTCCCACCGAGCACTTCGGAGAATCGTTCTTCTCTGAGTTTTCACGCGGCTTTCCGCATTCTTTGCAGAACCTTGAATCTTTTTCTCCTTCTCCAAGCATAATTTTTTCCTCCCGGTTGATAAGTATCGGATTTCGATATAGTATTGTAAGCAGATAAAGAAGTCAATAATGTAATTTTTATGAAAAAATATTTTTATATAACAACGACCCTTCCCTACGTGAATGATAAGCCTCATATCGGTTTTGCCAGCGAGATCGTTTTGGCCGACGCGCGGGCGCGTTTTGAGGGGTCTTTGGGAAAGGAAGTAGTTTTTAATACCGGAACGGACGAGCATGGAGCAAAGATCTGGCAGAAAGCTCGAGAAGAAGCAAGAGACGTTCAGGAATATGTGGATGAATACGCAGCTAAATTTGACGAGCTTAAAAAAATGTTGAATTTAAGCTATACAAATTTTATCAGGACGACTGACGAGAAGCATTTGAGGGCGGTCCGGGAAATGTGGAAAAGAGTAGATCAAAACGGATATATTTATAAGAAGAAATACAAGATAAAATATTGCATAGGTTGTGAATTGGAAAAGACCGATAGCGAACTTATCGACGGTTGTTGCCCGCTTCATCCGGGGAAAGAATTGGAAATCATCGAAGAAGAGAATTATTTTTTCAAATTCAGCGCATTTCAAGAAAAACTTTTGGAGCTATACAAAGATAATCCAGATTTTGTAATCCCCCAAAAGAGGCTCAACGAAATAAGCTCTTTTGTGGAACGCGGGCTGGAAGATTTTTCCGTTTCAAGGCTCAAAGAAAAAATGCCTTGGGGCGTGCCGGTTCCGGGGGACGACAGCCAAGTGATGTATGTCTGGTTCGATGCCCTGACCAATTATATTTCCACTCTCGGCTGGCCGGATGACAAAGAGAATTTCGAGAAATTTTGGGGAACCGAAGAAAACCCGAATGCCGTCCAAATCGCGGGAAAAGACAATCTCCGCCAGCAGTCGGCTATGTGGCAAGCGATGCTTATAGCCGCTGATTTGCCTACAAGTAAGCAGGTGTTTATTAATGGATTTATAGGGGTAGATGGGCAGAAGATGAGCAAGTCCCTAGGGAATGTGATTTCCCCAAAAGAAATGGTGGCAAAATTCGGAGTGGACGGAACAAGATATCTTCTTCTTACCAAGGGGACATTCGGAGAAGATAGTGATATCTCTTGGGAAAAGTTAACCGGTAAATACAATTCAGACTTGGCTAACGGTTTGGGGAATTTGGTTTCGAGAGTTATTGTGCTTTCTGGAGATTTGGATTTTAAAACTTCTGGATCCGACTCTGTTTTTTCTGAGGAAGATGTGAAAATGATGAATAAGATGAACATGGATAAGATTTTAGATAATATCTGGAATATTGTGCGTGAAGATAATAAATATATTGAAGACAGAAAACCTTGGGAGCTAAAGAAAGAAAATCAAGAAGAATTTGAAAAAGTAATGAAAAAACTTGTCTCAGATCTCTATCATATATCTCAACTCTTAACACCTTTCATGCCGGAGACTTCTGAGAAAATTAAAAAAGCTCTTGAGACAAAAGAAAGAGTTATTTTATTTGAAAAGATAAGATGAATAAAATAGTTTCCAATCTGATCCTGATTTATGATGATAAAAAAATTCTTTTGGGAATGAAAAAGCGGGGATTTGGCGAGGGTAAATGGAATGGATTTGGCGGAAAACCTCGTGAAAATGAGACTATAAAAAAAGCAGCAGTGAGAGAGCTTAAAGAAGAAGCTTTTATTGATTTGAAAAATCTCGAAATCTTAAAAGAGAGAGGAATTATCAATTTTCACTTTGAAGGTAATGATGAGATTCAAGAAGTTCATTTCCTATCTGTTTCCAGCGATGATATTATCGGAGAACCTCAGGAAACGGAAGAGATGCTTCCCAAATGGTTTGCGCATAGCGAAATTCCTTTCGGAAAAATGTGGGTAGATGACCCACATTGGATGCCACACTTACTGAAAGGTAAAAATTTATCCGGAGAGTTTTATTTTAATGAGGATGGAAGTGCTATTTTAGAAAGTAAGTTGGAAGTTAAATGAAAACTCTCTTGAATTATTTTTCAAGAGAGTTTCTTTTCGGGTCTACCAAAATATTATTATGGAAGCCGGCGAGTCGCTTTCTTTCCATTTTTCTTTAAAGCCTTCGAGGAACTCATCCTTTATTAGTTGGAAAGAAGATGCAACAAGTAAAACAGCTCCCCCAAGTTTATTTTTGTCACAGCCTTTTCTCGTTTTCAGTATTGTGTCAGCCAGTCTATGACCCTCCTCTACTGTATGTCCTCCAGTCAGGCCAGATAAGGTACCCCGGAAATCGAAGAGGCCATTTGGAGAACTAATTTTAATTTCTTCTTTTTTGGCCATCCTCAGCCACAAGTTTGTATCAGGGACAATTTTTCTTCCTTTAACAATATAGAAGAGTTACCGATTTTTGTGGTTTTTGGAAGAATTTGCATATAAACTTTAAAGCAATTCAAAAAAATTTCCCCTGAACTATCCTCAATTTGAATAATATTCACCTGGTTCTCCATAATAGACCTCCTTTTTTTGATCTGCGGCTTTGTTTTGTGTAATATTAATTTATAACAAAGAACAATGAATAATAATAAATAATTTCCATAAAGTCAAGACGATGTTTGATTCACACGCTCATGTAAATTTCAAGGCCTTTAAAGATGATGGAGACGATGTTATAAAGAGGTCTTTAGAAAGCAATACCTTTATAATTAACGTTGGCTCACAGTACAGTACAAGCCAGCGAGCTGTTGAATATGCTCAAAAATTTGAAACTGGAGTGTGGGCGGCCGTAGGGATTCATCCGATTCATATAAAAGTTAAAAGTGAAAAGTTAAAAGTCGAAAGTTCCACCCCCTCTCAATCTCCCCCTCAGGGAAGGGGAGAAGTTTATTTTGAAGAATTTGATTATGGTGAATACAAAAAATTAGCGGAAAATGAAAAAGTAGTGGCGATTGGAGAAGTCGGGCTGGATTATCATCACTTTGACGGGGTAACCGGAATTTCAGAAATAAAAGAAAAACAGAAGAAAGTTTTAAAAGAATTTATCAAGCTTGCTAATGAAGTGAAAAAACCAATGGCTATTCACTGCTGGGATGCTTATGATGATTTATTTGAAATACTAAGAAAGAATCCAATTGAAAAAAGAGGGGTGGTGCACAGTTTTATTGGAAGCTGGAAGACGGCGCAGAAATTTATTGAAATGGGATACAAAATCGGACTCAATGGAATAATCACCTATTCGGAATCTTATGATAAGCTTATCCGAAATATTGACTTGAAAGATGTCTTGATCGAGACTGACTGTCCGTATCTCAATCCCAAACCTCTGCCAAGAGAAGATAGAAATGAACCGATAAATGTAAAGTATGTCGCCCGAAAAATTTCTGAAGTAAAAGGGATTGAGATTGATGAAGTTGAAAGAATTACAGCCGAAAATGCCAAAAAATTATTCAAAATAAGATGAAAAATGACCGGATCAAGAGTCAGAAGTATCCTGAGAGACATTGCCATTTTTAATTTTATTGACATTATCATTTTCTTGTTCTAAAATGGAATATGTTTAGAGAAAATTTGAAATCAGAGGATTTTAAAAAAAAGGAAGAAAAGAAGCAAATTAACAGCCAGTGGTCTGTTTTTTCTTTGGCAATGGAGTTGGGCTATTTAATTGCTATTCCTTTGGTTGCGACGGCGTTGCTAGGAAGATTTTTGGACAAAAAATTCGATTCTTCACCCTTGTTTTTATTGGCTGGAGTTTGCATAGCGATTATCTTGACAACATACTTAGTTTACAAAAAAACCATTTCGGTTCTTAACGACGAATAACGGAATAAAGTTGGGCAATTACAATCAAATGGAAATTTCACTGGTTCCAGAATTAATAACTAATTTTGCAGGTTTCCCCGTCACAAACTCTGTTTTGGTGACTGCCATAGTGAGTATTTTGATTATCTCAATTTCGCTTTTTATCAAAAAAAATATTTCAATGATACCTAAGGGCTTTCAGAATATAATCGAATATGTTCTGGAGGCTCTTTTAAATTTAGTCGATAGCGTTACTGGAGACAAAAATCAGACAAAAAAAATTTTTCCTCTTGTGGCTACCATATTTATTTTTGTAATTATTTCAAATTGGATCGGACTGATTCCGGCTCTTATACCGGGAGGAACAATAGGCGTCAATCAGATCCATAACGGAGAAAGAATCCTGGTGCCTTTCATAAGGAGCGATAGCGCCGATCTTAATATGACTCTCGCCCTGGCTCTCATTGCCGTAGCTAGCGCTCAATTTATGGGAGCTACAGTGTTGGGCATAAAAAAATATGCCGGAAAATTTTTAGTCAGTCCTCTCAAAAAGCCCTATTTCATAGGAACATTTGTGGGGATTTTGGAGATTATATCTGAATTTGCCAAGATAATCTCATTTTCTTTTCGTCTTTTCGGAAATGTTTTTGCGGGAGAAGTCCTTTTGACGGTTATGTTAATGCTCGTTCCGTATATACTCCCGTTGCCTTTCATATTTCTGGAGATTTTTGTGGGATTTATCCAAGCGCTTGTTTTTGCTATGCTTACTCTGGTTTTCATGAAGATGGCGACGGAAGAAGCGCATTAGGATTGATCATTAACCATTGATCATTAATCAATGTCGAATGTCTAATGATTAATGCTCAATGTTTAATATTTAATTAAATTAAGTTACAGTTGGCTAATTCACATTTCCTGTGGATTAGAAACTGTCAACCAAAAACTAATTTATGGCAGTTGAAGAAACAAAAGCAGTTGTCGAGGGAGCCCTTAACAATGTCGAATCCGCCAAAGCTCTGGGAGCGGCTTTAGCGATGGGGCTTGGCGCTATCGGTCCCGGAATCGGAATCGGAATTTTGGCCGCCAAGGCGCTTGAAGCAATCGGGAGAAATCCGGAAGCTGCTTCAAAGATCCAGACTATAATGATTCTAGCCATCGCTTTTACCGAAGCTATCGCTATATATGCGCTGGTGATCGCCTTGATCATAAAATTCGTATAGATTTTTTCAGCTTACGGCTTGACGACCGGATACAGTTAATGATTCTGATTAATAAAATTAATCATTAATCATTAACCATTGATCATTATCATTTTTCGCTTAGTGCTCAATGTTTAATGTTTAATAAAAAACAATGGAATTACTAGAAAATTTAGGGATAAATGGAAAAATATTATTGGCTCAGGTGGTGAACTTCTTCATTTTATTCTGGATCCTAAAAAAATTTGCCTATAAGCCCGTTTTAAATTTACTGGAGGAAAGAAGCAAAAAAATTGAAAAAGGACTTAAAGATGCGGAGGTTGCCCGGAAGAAACTTGAAGAAACCGAAATTGAAAGTAAAAAAATATTGTCTGATGCCAGAAAACATTCTCGAGAAATAATAAAAGAAGCTGAAATTCGGGCGGAAACCAGCAAAAGGGAAATCGCCGAAGAGACAAAGCATAAAGTCGATAAGATGATTTCTGATGCGAAGAAAAAGATAGAAGAAGAGAAGGACAAGATGGTGGTGGAAGTCAAAAATGAGGTTGCCGACCTAGTGTCTCTGGCTACGGAAAAAGTGCTGGAAAAAAAAGCGGATAGCGAGGATGATAAAAAAATTATTAAAAAAGTTATTGAAAATTAAGCATTAAACATTAATCGTTGAGAATATCGATTAATGATCAATGATTGATAAATAATGTCATGCGCATCAGCGCCAAGCAATATTCCAAAGCTCTGTATGATCTCACTAAGGGCAAGGATGAAAAGGAATTAGATTCCATTGTTTTTAATTTTGCAAGCGAGCTGAGAAGAAGGAGAAAGCTCAATTTATCGGATGATATAATGAAGATTTTTTCTGAAATTTATAACAAGGAGAACAGAATTATGGAAGCGGAAATCGTGAGCGCCAGGGAAATCGGCAATGAACAAATGATTGGAATAAAAAACTTCCTGAAGAACAAATATGGCGCCGATAAAGTCATATTGGATCCAAAAATGGATAAAAATATAAAAGGAGGGATAATAATCAGAATGGGAGAGGATATAATTGACGGAAGTATTTTAAAAAAAATGAAGAAGCTTAATAATTTATTAAAAAATAATGTTTAAATTTATATGTCGATAGCCGGCGACTGCCCGCCTATCGGCGGCAGCCGGTTGCTTAAAATTAAAATTATGAATAAAGATTATATCGTTGAAAAATTAAAAAAGCAGATTGAAAGTTTTAAAGGAGAAATCAGAACGGAGAAAATAGGAAGGGTGATAGAGGTGGGAGATGGCGTAGCCAGAATCGAAGGCCTTAGTGAAGCTATGGCTTCGGAGATGATTGAATTTTCAAATGGAACCATGGGAGTGGCTCTCAATCTGGAGGAAGATCAGGCGGGTGCTATTATTCTGGGAGGATCCAAAGGAATCAAGGAGGGAGATGAGGTAAGGTCTGCGGGAAAAATCCTTTCTGTTCCTGTGACTGAAAAAATTATCGGAAGAGTCATAAATCCTTTGGGGCAAGCTATAGATGGAAAAGAGGAAATCAAGTCAGAAAAATATTATCCTATTGAAAAGATCGCTCCGGGAGTTATCGAACGGAGGTCGGTCCACCAGCCGGTTCAGACCGGAATCAAGGCTATTGATTCAATGATACCCATCGGAAGAGGACAAAGAGAGTTGATAATAGGAGACAGGCAGACCGGAAAAACCGCTATCGCGATTGACGCGATAATCAATCAGGCCGGACAGGATATGATTTGTATTTATGTGGCGATTGGCCAGAAAGAATCCAGAGTGGCGAGAATCGTGGCCGAATTGGAAAAAAGAGGCGCTATGGAATATACGACTGTAATTGTTGCTGGCGCTTCCGATCCGGCGGCATTTTCTTTTATCGCTCCTTATTCTGGAGTCGCAATCGGGGAATATTTCATGGATCAGGGAAAAGATGTTTTAATCGTTTATGATGATCTTAGTAAGCATGCTTGGGCATATCGCCAGATTTCTTTGATTTTAAAACGTCCGCCGGGACGCGAGGCTTATCCGGGAGACGTTTTTTATTTACACTCAAGGCTTTTGGAGAGAAGCGCCAAATTGAACGAAGATCATGGAGGAGGATCGATAACTGCGCTTCCGATTATTGAAACACAAGCCGGAGATGTTTCCGCCTATATCCCGACCAATGTAATTTCCATAACAGACGGGCAAATCTTTTTGGAAACCGACCTGTTCAATAAAGGGATGAAACCGGCGATTAACGCGGGGCTCAGCGTTTCGCGGGTTGGATCCTCAGCCCAAATAAAAGCTATGAAAAAAGTGGCTGGAAAGATAAGGCTGGATCTGGCGCAGTTCCGCGAGCTAGAAGCTTTCGCTCAATTTGGTTCGGATCTTGATCAAGACACAAGAAGGCAGATAGAAAGAGGTAAGAGAACCGTGGAAATATTGAAACAGGATCAATATGCGCCCATTAGAGTTGAGAATCAGGTAGCTATATTATACGCTCTTGTGAACGGTTTTATGGATGACGTAGAAGTTGAAAAAATATCAGAATGGGAAGAAAATTTCCATAAATATATGAAAGCCCAGAGGAAGGATTTATTAGGGCTGATAGCTGAGGAGGGCGATCTTTCGGAAGAGATGGCAAAAGAGTTAGAAGAAGCGATAAAAGATTACAAGAAGACATTGTAAATTAATTATTAAACATCAAACATTAATCATTGAGCATTAAATACCCATATTTTTATATCAATAATGATTGATGATGAACAATGAATAGTTAACGAAATGAGCAATGGCAAGGAGATCCGGAGGAGGATCAAGTCGATAAATAACACAGGAAAAATAACTCGGGCAATGGAGATGGTTTCGGCTGCCAAAATGAGAAAAGCTACCGAAAGCGTCTTAAAGATCAGGGCTTATGCCCATAGCGCTTGGAGCGTCCTTACCAATCTTGCTCGGGCTTTTGAAAATTATGACCACGGCCTCTTGGAAGTCAGAGAAGTCAAGAGCGTGCTGATAATAGCAGTTACATCCAATAGGGGGCTTTGCGGGTCATTTAACGCGCAAATTATAAAAAAAATAAAAGAAGAAATCGGGAATCCTCAGAGCCTGAAAATAAATAGAATCGGGATGAAAAAGATCGAATCGACTGTTGCCGATAAAGATTTGAAAATTGATTTTATAACAGTCGGAAGAAAAGGAGAAAATTTGGTGAGAAAACTCGGTAAAGAAATCATAGCCGCTTTCCCCGAACTTACCTATTTGCCCGGAATTGAAAACGTGAGGCCTTTGTCAAAGATAGTGATTGACGAATACTTGAATAAGAGGTATGACAAGGTGGTGATAGCTTATACGGACTATATTTCCACTATGAGGCAGGAGCCTAAAATAAGGCAAGTTCTTCCGGTTTCCAAGATCGATTTAGAAAAACAAATTGCCGAGATGGATAATCTGGCCAAGGAATATGGATTGAAAAAACCAAAAATGGAGTACAAGGTGGAACCTAACCCGAAAGAAGTTCTGACCCATATTTTTCCGAGGTTGATCGAGATGCAGATTTATCACGCTATTTTGGAATCCAATGCCTCCAAGGAGTCATCCAGGATGCTAGCTATGAGAAACGCAACTGACGCGGCCAATGAAATGAGCGAGGATCTGACATTAGCATACAATCAGATAAGGCAGATGAAGATCACCCAGGAGATCGCTGAGATAAGTGCAGGAAGAGCGGCGCTGGAGTAGGATTAAGAATTATGAATTAAGAATTATGAATGTGGAATTCGAAGCGACATTTAAAAATATCAGCAAAGATGAATTTAGAGATAAGCTAAGAGATTTAGGCGCTGAAATGGTTAAGGAAGAATTTTTGCAGAAAAGAAGCACATTCAATGTGCCAAGAGGTTGCAAGATTAATGAAAGCTGGCTAAGGGTTAGAGACGAAGTAGATAAGATAACTTTGACATTCAAATCAGGCGGAAAGCAATCCGCCATAGAAGATCAAAAAGAGATAGAGCTTAAGGTTGATAATTATGAAGAAGCTAAAAAATTTTTGGAAGTGCTGGGTTGCAGAAAGAAATCTTATCAGGAGACAAAGAGAGAAATCTGGAAATTGGATGAAGTAGAAGTTATGATTGACGAATGGCCTTTTCTTGAACCTTTTGCGGAGATCGAAGGCAAAAATGAGGAAGAAGTAAAGAAAGCCAGCGAGAAATTGGGATTTGATTATAATGATGCAGTTTTTGGTCCGGTTAGCATACTATATTCCGAAAAATACGGAGTGACTGAGAAATTTGTAAATAATGAAGTCAAAGAAATTTTGTTTAATGGCGATAATCCATTTATAAGATAACCCACGAAACTACAAATCCCATACAAATCTACAAATATATAAAAATAAATTTCTCATTTGTAGCTTTGCAGCAGAGTTGTAAATTCGCAGTTAATAAAATAATTTAAAAAACTTAAAATACTATGAAAAACGTAGGAAAAATATCACAAATAATCGGACCGGTAGTTGACGTGGAATTTTCCGCCCCGGCGGACGATAAAGCGAATCTTCCGGAAATTTATCATGCTCTTGAAATAGAATTGGGCAATGACAAAAAGCTGGTACTGGAAACCCATCAGCATCTGGGGGGAAATAAAGTGAGAGCTGTGGCTATGGGTTCCACGGATGGACTCAGAAGGCAGATGGATGTGATTGACACCGGCGCGCCTATCAGTGTTCCTGTCGGAAAGGAAACCTTGGGAAGGATGTTTAATCTTTTGGGAGAGCCGATCGATGGGAAAGAACCTGTCAAAACAGAAAAAACCAGCCCTATACACAGAGAAGCGCCTGATTTTTCCGAACAATCTACGGAAGCGGAAGTTTTGGAAACCGGAATAAAAGTTATCGATCTGATCTGTCCTTTCGTTAAAGGAGGGAAAATCGGACTTTTCGGCGGAGCCGGGGTGGGAAAAACAGTGGTTATCCAAGAACTCATCCGAAATATCGCTCAGGAGCATGGCGGATATTCGATGTTTGCCGGAGTGGGAGAAAGAACCAGGGAAGGAAACGATCTCTATCATGAGATGAAAGAGTCCGGAGTCTTGAACAAAACCGCTTTGGTTTTCGGCCAGATGAACGAACCGCCGGGAGCAAGGCAGCGAGTGGCGCTTTCCGCTCTAGCTATGGCGGAGCATTTCCGCGATGAAGAAGGAAAAGACACTCTTCTTTTCATAGACAATATTTTCCGTTTTACCCAAGCCGGATCCGAAGTGTCCGCGCTTCTCGGGCGCATTCCTTCAGCCGTGGGCTATCAGCCGACTCTGGCCGAGGAGATGGGACAGCTCCAGGAAAGAATTACCTCCACCAAAAAAGGTTCTGTAACATCCGTGCAGGCCGTTTATGTTCCGGCCGATGATCTTACTGATCCCGCTCCAGCCACTACTTTCGGCCATCTTGATTCGACCGTAGTCCTTTCTCGCGGCCTTTCAGAATTGGGGATTTATCCGGCTGTCGATCCTTTGGATAGCGCCTCGACTATTCTCGACCCCAATATTGTCGGCAAGGAACATTATGATGTCGCGCGCGGTGTTCAGCAGGTCCTTCAGAGATATAAGGATCTTCAAGATATCATTGCTATTTTGGGAATGGAGGAACTTTCAGACGAGGACAAAGTAACAGTTGCCAGAGCCAGAAAGATCCAGAAGTTTTTGTCCCAGCCGTTTTTTGTGGCCGAACAATTTACAGGAACTCCCGGCCAATATGTAAAATTGGAAGATACCATAAAAGGGTTCAAGATGATTTTGGAAGGAAAACTGGACAGTATACCTGAACAAGAATTTTATATGAAAGGCGGAATCGGGGAAGTTAATAAAGAAGGGGATATAAAAAAGTCTGGCTCTTCGGATAAAGAGAAGAAAGAAAAGAAAAAAAATTCATAATTCATCATTTATCATTAAATATTAATCAATCATTATGATATGGCTTAATTGTACCCGATGTTTAATGATTAATAATCAATGATTAATTAAAATGGATAACATTAAATTAAAAATAATAACTCCCGAGAGAATCACCTATGAAAGCGATGGCATAAATCAGGCTACTCTTCCGGTTTCGGACGGGGAAGTTACGATTTTGCCGAATCATAGATCGTATATCGCTTCGCTAAAGCCTGGAGAAGTCATATTGAAAAAAGACGGAGAAGAGATTGATCTGGCCATCTCGGGAGGTTTTATCGAATTTCACGATAATGAGCTTGTGGTTCTGGCGGATGAAGCGGAAAGAGCCGAGGAGATTGATTTGGAAAAAGCCGAAGAGGCCAAGAAAAGAGCCGAAGACATCAAGAACAAAGTTATTTCTACAGATGAGGCCGAATATGCCAGAGTGGCAGCGGCGCTGGAAAAGGAATTGGCCAAGATAAAAGTGGCCAAAAAATATCTGAGAAGAAGAGGGTTATAATTTTTTATAAAATTTAAGATCGTTAACAATTAAACTAAAAAAAATGGAAAGGGAAAATTCAATGGAAACTGAAAAAAACATCGAAGCGATTGCTGAAAGCAATTTTTCTACATGGAATGATCAGCTTCTCACAAAAGAGTCGCAGAAAGTCGCTCAAGTTTATCTTCCTGACGGAGAGCTTTTTGGCACCGTTTCCTCGAAAATAAGGAAAGGAAGGGAGGAGATAAGGGAATACTTTGATCATTTTCTGAAGATTGATCCGAGCGGGAAGGTGATAGAAAGAAATATTATCCAATTTTCCGAGGATTGCTACCTGGATGAGGGTTTTTATGATTTCAATGTAATCAGAAATGGAAAAGAAGAAGTTGTCCATGCCAGATTCATTTATATCTGGAAGAAAGATGACAACGGGGATTGGAAAATCCTGCATCATCATTCGTATGCGAAAAGCGAAGAAAATAAAAAACTTTCTGATTTCCGGCTGAATTTAAAGGACATTGATAACATTCAGTGGGGAACGAACAAGGAAGTTGTCGGAGGATTTTTGTTGCAAACCGGATTTTACGAGAGAGAGGACGGAAAGACAATTCGATTCAGCTGTGTTTCAAAAGGAGAGCTTGTCTCTGGCCATTTTTCGGAATGTCCGGAAGATCACGGTGTTTAAGATTGATCCATTTTTTACCTTATTAATAAAAGATTGAAAGACATTTTCTCCCAATCTTTTATTTTTTTTGAATTGTATTTGTGGTAGAATTATACTGGATTAATTTTTTTATTGGAAATATGCCGGAAAAAACTCCAAGTCTGAAAATGGACTTCAAAAAAAAAGAAGGAGAAAAACTTCCATACACACAGATGTATCCTATCGTTGATCTTTACAGGGATAGCCCTGATAAGTCCAAGTTTATGGCGGCGATGAAAAAGAATGGGATAAATGTTAACGGGGAGAACATAACGCCC
>JAQVJM010000019.1:0-5553 GCA_028695135.1 Candidatus Moraniibacteriota bacterium
GATTTTCCGGCGTTTATTTCCAGAACCCTGTTTACCGAAGCCGGCGAAGGAAGCGTCCCTTTGAAGCCATACGGGATGTTTTTCTCGATGCCGACAACCTTGAAATCCTCCAGCCAGATTATGTCCAGATCGAACCGCATATCTTTCATCCAAAAAGTCCTCCTGCCTTTGTCGGGGAATTCGAAAAGCATCCCGCAATCCTCGCAAAGACTGTCCCTGTTGGAAAGGCCGGCCTGCCTCGACTCATTATCTATTACGAATTCCAGCCTGAACTCGCACTTGCCCAGAGAAACTTTGTTGTCCCAGTCTCCATCTTCGGCTCCTCTGTCAAAAACATCGAGATCGATAAAATAAAATATTACTATGAAAAACAACGCGAACAATATTGTTTTTTTCATATGATTTAAGCGAGAAATTTTTGCGCCGTTTTCCGGGCCGCAAAAGTCTCCCGCGACAAGCAAAAAAATTACGCTTTTTCGCCTTTATGATTATTTATCGCATAAAAAAACGCGCCTGACAATACGAGCAAAAGCGATATCACCGCCACTTTCCATACAGCGCCGACGCTCAGAGCGACAACCGCAACCAGCGCGGTGATCGAATAGAAAAACAAGCTGATCTCCCGCTGGGACCAGCCTAAGCCTAGCAATTTATGATGCAGATGCTCTTGGTCCGGCTCAAAAATGGATTTTTTCAATCTTATCCTTCTGCCGATCACCCAGAAAAAATCTATTATCGGAACCGCCAGGACCAATAAAGTCGTGGCAATCTTGGTTCCCGCAAAAACGGAAATTCCCGCCAGAATGAATCCCATAAAAAAAGCTCCGCTGGTCCCAGCCATAATCTTGGCCGGATAAGAATTAAATATGAGAAATCCGAGAAGGCTTCCCGAAAGAGCGATGGAAATTATCCCAACCGGAGGCTGATTGACTTCCGGCTTGAGCGACAGGATAAATATGGCGATCGCTCCGACAAGAGCCACTCCTCCGCTCAATCCGTCGATCCCGTCCAGCCAGTTCATGGAATTTATAAGGATCAGCGACCAGACTATTCCCATAAATATCCCCAAAATAACTTTTTCCGGCGTATCAAATAAGATGATTTCTCCGAAAGGATTGGTGATATAATTTATCCTGGCGCCAAAAATAAATATCATGGATGCCGCAAAAGATTGGAAGATAAGCTGGGTCTTCCATCCCAATTCTTTCACATCATCCGCCAGGCCGACTAAGAGAATAATTATTCCTCCGAGTATCATTCCCCACATCTCTTTTGCGATGACCAAATTTTCATCCAAAAAAATAGCCGCCAAAAAAGCGGCAATGATAGCCGCGCCTCCCAGCCTGGAAATTTTCTTCCTCTTATCGTGGATATGGCGCTCCCCTTTTCTTTTCGCAATAAGAAAATTTCTTTTCTCCGCCATCTTTATTATAAAGAATATCAAGGCGGAGCTTATCGCCAAGGCAAATAAAAAAGGTTTTAAATACAGTTCGATATTAAACATATTTATTAAAAAACATCCTCTCCCTTTAGCAAAGAGGGGGTTGATTATTCTTCTCTATCAAAGCTTTTTCTACATATTCTTTCACTTTTTTCTTAAAGATCTCCCTGTCAAACTTGAGCGATTTTTCCCGGATATATCCGCCGTCATATTTACTGTCATCAAAATTTTTCACAGCCTCAACAATATCTCCGGCAGTCTGGTTTTGGAAAAATATCCCCGTTTTTCCTTCCTCCATATGCTCGACGATGTCTCCTCCCTTGTAAGCGATCAGCGGACGGCCGGCCGCCATGGCTTCGATCGCCACGATTCCGAAGTCTTCTTCCTGGGGAAAAACAAAAGCCTTGCACTCGGCGTAATATTTCGGAAGATCCTCGTCTTCGACCCTGCCGAGAAACTCGACATTCGGTCCGGCCATTTTTTTAAGCCTTTTCATCTCCGGACCGCGTCCGATTATTTTTAGCGGAAGCCCCAGCTTATTGAAAGCCTCAATGGCGATATCGTGGCGCTTATAAGCGATAAGGCGCCCCACCATCAAAAAATAATCTCCTCTTTTCTCCGGATCATTCTCCACATAGAATCTCTCTACCGCCACCGGAGGATTTATGACCGTGGCGTTTTTTTTGTAATATTTTTTTATCCTCTTGGCGACAAAATTAGAATTGGCGATGAATCTGTCGACCCGCTCCGCGCTCACGGCGTCCCAGAGCCGGACATAATTCATAAAAAAAGGAACGATTCTTTTGATAAACTTAGGCAGTCCGAAATCATCAGTATATTTCTGGCAATCGTCCCACGCATAGCGCATCGGGGTGTGCATATAGCAGATGTGGAGGGTTTCCGGACCGGTGATTATTCCTTTGGCATAGCTGGAAGAATCCGAAAGCACCACGTCGTATCTGGAAAAATCGAACTGCTCGATGGCCGAAGGCATAAGCAGAGGAAAAATCCTGTGCCTCTTCTTGGCCAAGGGGAATTTCTGAAGGAAAGAAGTGTGTATTTTTTTGTCTTCAAAAACTCCGTGCATGGACTCTTTGTCGTAGACGATGGTATAAATATGGGCATAAGGAAAAAGCTCGGTAAAGCATTCGAGCACCCTTTCCGCTCCCCCATATTGGACCAAATAATCATGGACTAAAGCTATGCGCATATGTTTTATAATAAACTTTTTAATCTCTATAGTAAAGCAACAAATATCACACCTCATCCGCGACAACCGAGGCATAATAAAATCAGGCTTAAATATCAAATACATCCCGCGCATTGCAAGTGCGTTTCCAAATTTTAGCTTTTGAGCGTAAAGAAGTTTTACAGCGAAGCGCGTGGAACTTTAGTGAAAAAGCGTCAAGAAATTTGGCCAGCACTAATCACGTGCGGTCGCACGCCGCTCGCCTAGGCGAGTGTATCCCTCGCAATGACAAATAATAAGATCTTTCATCCACTTTCTTCACTTGCCTCGCTTGAGCTTGTCCGATAGGGCTGCCAAAGAAAATTGGGGAATAATATTGATTTCTCCCCTATTTTGAAGTATCCTGGTAAGCATGACTAAAAAATATTTCATCAAAACATTCGGTTGCGCAATGAATTACAGCGATTCCGAAAGGATCACTTCTTTCTTGGAAAGCCACCAATTAAAGCCCGCCAAAGAAATCGGCCAGGCGAACTTGGTAATTTTCAACACCTGCGGAGTGCGCCAGATGGCTGAAGATCGGGTTTACGGGCAGATACATAACTTAAGTAGAAAGTATGAAGTAGAAAGCAGAAAGCCTAAAATAATAGTAACCGGATGCTTAGCAAATAGAAAAGATGTGCAAACGAGATTAAGGAATAAAGTTGTGCTATTTACATCAATTTCAGATTTTCCAAATAAATTAATGGAAATTATAAATAAAGAAAAGCCTAATGCTTCATACTTACTACCTACTACTTCCGCCAAAGAACAGATAGCTTACCTAAGCATCAAGCCCAAAAATACTAATGGGTTTTCTGCTTATGTTCCTATTATGACCGGCTGTAATAATTTCTGCTCTTATTGCGTCGTCCCTTACGCCCGCGGAAGAGAAGTTTCCAGGCCGGCCGAAGAAATAATCGAGGAGGTGAAAAGTTTGGTGAAAAGGGGATATAAACACATCATTCTTCTGGGACAAAATGTAAACAGCTACAGTTGTAAATCCGAAATCCTAAATCCTAAATCCGAAACAAATTTAAAATCCGAAAATAAAAATTCAAAAAAAGAAATTAGGTTTTCTGGACTGCTGAAAAAAATCAATAGGATACCGGGAAAATTTTGGATAAGTTTCATAAGCAATCACCCCAAGGATGTCACTGACGAAATGATCGAGACTGTGACGAGATGTAAAAAAGTCTGCGAGAATTTCCATCTTCCCGTCCAGGCTGGAAATGACGAGATTCTCAAGCGGATGAACCGCCATTACACGAAAAAAGAATACTTGGCTCTGATCCGGAAAATCAGATCGGCTTTCAAAAAAAACAAGCCTGGAGCTCCTTTTGCGATAACTTCCGACATCATCCTAGGGTTTCCCGGAGAGACCAGTAGGCAATTTTTGGATTCGGCTGAAGTGATGGAAAAATCCGGTTTTGATATGGTTTATTTCGGACAATTCTCTCCCCGCCCCGGCACAGCCGCCTGGAATATGAAAGACGATGTGAGCAAGAAAGAAAAAAGCAGGCGCGAAAAATTTTTGAATGAAATGCTCAAAAAAAGCGCGCTCAAAAACAGCCGTAAATTTTTGGGGGGAACCGTAGAAGTTTTGATCGAAAAAGAAAAAGATGGATTTTACTACGGAAAAACCAGGACACTAAAGAATGTAAGAGTTCACCCTGTTAAATCCCGCCAGAGGCGGGTCGCCATAGGCGAATTTAACAGGGTAAAAATAACTAAAGCCAATGTTTGGAATCTAGAAGCTTGTCTGCCGGAAAGGCAGAATAAGATTCATGAAAAAAGATCATCGCCATCGCGAGTGAAGTGTAAAAATCTCATCCGGAACCGCCCCGCATCCGTTCGCAAAGATAAAAATAACAAAAATGATTCTAGCAATAATAAAATTATCGTCATCGCCGGACCGACCGCATCGGGGAAATCCGACATAGCGATAAAGCTGGCGAAAAAATTCAGAGGGGAAATAATTTCGGCCGATTCGAGGCAGATTTATCGAGGGATGGATATAGGCTCTGGGAAAATCGCACGCGATTTTCCCTCGCCCAATTCAAAGTCCAAAATTCAAAATTCAAAATTCAATTCTCAGATCTTTATGTCTGAAGGGATTCCTCATTATATGATCGATATTGTCTCTCCTAATACCGATTATAGCGCGGCGAAGTTTAAAAAGCGATCCATAAAACAGATCGGAGACATTTTGTCCCGAGGGAAACTGCCGATAATTTGCGGAGGGACAGGCTTTTGGATAAAATCTATCGTGGACAATATCACTTATCCTGAAGTGAAGCCGGATAAAAAGCTGAGAAAGAGACTCGAGAAAGAGACACTGGATGAATTATTTAAGAAACTAAAAAAACTTGATCCAGAAAGGGCTAAGGTGATTGACTCCAAAAACAAAGTCCGCCTGATCCGCGCTATTGAAATATGCAAAGCCATAGGAAAAGTCCCCAAGCAAGTGACACGGGGCAAGGGACAAGGGACAAAAAAATTCCAATTTTTACAAATCGCCATCGACTGGCCCAAGGAGGAGCTCAAAAAAAGGATCAGAATCCGACTTGACCAAAGGCTCCGCGAGGGCATGGTTGCCGAGGTCAAAAGGCTCCATGCTAAAGATAAAGTCAGCTGGAAAAGGCTTTATGATTTCGGCCTGGAATATCGCTGGGTTTCTCTGTATCTGAGGGGAAAAATTTCCAAAGATGAGATGCGCGAAAAACTCTATTACGATATAGTCCATTATGCCAAACGGCAAAGAACTTGGTTTAAAAAAGACCCTTTAATGAAGTGGTTTATTTTAAAACCAAAAGATTCCATATATAAAAAAATTGAAGCAGAAGTCAAAAATTTTATTGAAAAATAAAAGACATTAACCAAT
>JAQVJM010000019.1:5653-12379 GCA_028695135.1 Candidatus Moraniibacteriota bacterium
TTACCAATCAATAATTAGTCATTCAGACGCACCTGCACTATTTGACTAATTTTATCGACTAATTCTATATTTATTAATTCTTAATTTAATTTGTATGTAATATTAGCCATTCAGACGCATCTGCACTATTTGACTAATTATACGCGCTTTATTTTTATCGTTTCTAATCTTGCTTTTTCAACTTGAAATGCTTCCTTAATTCTTTTTCGTGCAATATTTTTTCTGCTGTGATAATTTCGATATATCCGCTTATTTCAAAAAACTCAGCTAAAGTCAAAATTTCATCCTCACAAGGATAAGGATAGAACCAAACGCTTCCCTGAAAACAATAGAATCCTAATTTTTTAATTTTTTTCCTTAGTGCCTCCCTGGCATAATTCAATTCAGTGGGAATATCGAAAACCAGAATATGCCATTTGCCATCCCATTTCTCAGGTTCTCTTACCGCCAACTCATCTATAATAAATTCTCGTATCCGCTTTTTTCCTTTACCTGTTAACTTAACCCTTACTTTTCCATTCTTGATATTTATAATCTTAATAAATTTTCTTCTTTTTAGAGCTCGAAAGGCATTTTCTATTTTCTTATCAGAATAATTGGAGTCGCACTCTAGGCCTTTAATTATTTTTAGTAACCCTGGTAATAAAGCACCGCCAAAAACCACTCCGCCCAAACCTATCGAAGCTAAAACGAATTTAGTAGCTGTTGCTTGAGCAGAATCGGAATACAGAAACTCCTCGATTTTTTCTTTTAATTTCCTACCTCCTTCTTTATTCTTCATTTTTTATATTTTATACAACTTATATTTTATACAATTTATCTTTTTATACAATCTATGTTTTATTACAATTTATTTTTTATTTTAATTCTGACAATTTATTTATATATCTACATAATACCATGACGCCCACTACTGGTCATCTGGGCGCAGGTGCACTATTTGACTAATTTTTGTTCTCTTTTTGTATTTTAAATTTTGCTTTATTTTGTGTTTTAGACTTTGCTTTTCTCTTTTTTGCTTTTTGCTTTACTTTTCACTTTTAACTTTCTACTTTATACTAAAAAATATGATCGAAATCGAAACCTCGGTGGAAAATTTATCCGGCATCGGATCCGCCCACGCGGATAAGCTTCAAAAACTCGGCATAAGAACCGTGCGAGATCTGCTTTTCCATTTTCCCGCCCGCTATGACGACCTTTCCCAAATTACCCCAATTTCAGAACTCGAGCCCGGCCAAACTGCCACTGTAATCGGAAAGATAACCGGCTTCGAAATGAGAAGGAGCTGGAAAAAGAGGATGGATATCATAGAGGCCTCTATAGAAGATTCTACGGGAACAATAGGAGCGATTTGGTTCAACCAAAAATACCTGATAGATTCTTTTTCCAGAAATCCGAATGTCCGCCTCAGCGGAAAAATAAAGCATGATCCCAAAAAAGGCCTGGTCATTTCCAATCCCGTCCAGGAATCCGCCAGCACCGATCCTACGCATACCGGAAGAATCGTTCCGATTTATCCGGAAACCAGAGGGATAACCTCGCGCTGGCTCAGATGGCAGATCGGAAGAATTTTTAAAATGGGATTTGAAATAAAAGATCCGCTTCCCGAAGAAATTCTTAAAAAATACCGCCTCCCCTCGCTCAAAAAAGCTCTTTACGACATGCATTACCCTTCAAACGATGACTCCCATCTGGTCGCCCAAAAAAGGTTCGCTTTTTTCGATATGCTCCTGATCCAGCTCAAGACCCTCCAGCTGAAAAAGCATTGGAAGGGAGAAAGCGCCCAAAAAATTGGATATAAGAAAGAAGAAGTGGAAAAATTTTTAAAAAGCCTGCCATTTAGGCTTACGAGAGACCAAAAAAAAGCCTTTGAAGAAATCAGAAAAGATTTGGAAAGAGCTCACCCTATGAACCGTCTCCTGAACGGCGATGTGGGATCGGGAAAAACTATCGTTTCCGCTCTTGCCACTCTTCAATCATCCGGAAACGGATTCCAATCCGCCATAATGGCTCCGACCGAAGTTCTGGCGTACCAGCATTTTGAAAATTTTTCAAAACTTTTTTCTGGTTTTGATTTCAATATCGGACTTCTTACCAATTCGTATAGGCAGATAGTTCAAAATTCAAAATTCAAAATTCAAAATTCCTCCTCAAAATCAAAAAATCTGACACGCTCTCAAATTTTAAAGGCTATCAAAGAAGGAAATGTGGATATAATCATCGGAACTCATGCCCTCATCCAAAAAGACATCCGTTTTAAAAACCTCGCATTAATAATCATAGACGAACAGCATCGTTTCGGCGTCATGCAACGCGCCTATCTCCAGCAAAAATCATCCGAAATAAACGATGGGATGAAAAACAAGCTTCCTCACCTGCTGACTATGAGCGCTACGCCGATCCCCCGGACCATTTCCATGACGCTCTTGGGAAGCTTGGATGTTTCTTTGATAACCCAGATGCCCGAAGATAGAAAACCTATCATCACCCGGACAGTCCTTCCCAAAAAACAGCCGGCCGTATATGAATTCGTGCGCCAAGAAATAAAAAGGGGCCGCCAAGCCTTTGTTATTCTCCCTCTCGTAGAAGAGTCGGACAAACTGGCCGAAGTAAAAGCCGCCACGACCGAACACAAGAGATTGTCCGAAGAAGTTTTTCCCGAACTGAAATTGAGCCTGCTTCACGGAAGAATGAAGCCGTCAGAAAAAGAAAAGATAATGATGGACTTTAAGGGTAAAAAAACAGATATTTTGGTTTCCACGTCAGTGATAGAAGTCGGGATTGACATCCCTAATGCCACAGTGATGATAATCGAAGAAGCCTACCGCTTCGGACTCTCCCAGCTCCACCAATTCCGGGGAAGAGTCGGACGAGGTTCCGAGCAATCTTATTGTTTCTTGTTTTCCAAACAATCGACCAAAAGACTCGGCGTTCTTGACAAATATTCCGACGGATTCAAGATAGCCCAGGAAGATCTCAAACTGCGCGGCCCGGGAGACTTCTTCGGATTTCGCCAATCAGGGCTGGCCGATTCGACCATGCAAAACATCACCAATATAAAAATGATAAAATTCGCCAATGAAGAAGCGAGGGATTTGCTCAAAAAAGATCCGGAACTGAAAAAACATCCCGCGCTTTCAAAAGAAATCGACAGGATGAGCGAAAATATACACTTGGAATGAAAATCGGAAAAATAAAAAGCGCACTTTTGCATACGACCGTTTATAAAAATACAAAAAAAGGGATTTGCCGGTTCCGGCAAATCCCTCATTCTTATGCGAACACTCTTTGTTTCCCTCTTTCGGGAACTTTGGTTATTTCAAAATAAATCTTTATAGGCAGGACTTCTCCTGCCTCTCCACATGAGTCACACTCTCCGATCCTTCCTCCAAACCGGAGAGAAAGGAGTCCAATTTCCGTTTCTTTCTTTCTCCTATTTGCCTCTTTGAGGCTAGGAAAAACCGGATAAGCCTTGTCTCCTATGACCGGAACTCGTATCCTTCCTCTGCAATACTCGTAAAGACAAGGAAAGAACAAGGCTCCCGAGCTAAAAACATGATTGGATTCGAAGGATCTGGAGACAAAAACTATCTCCTTAAAAACCAGAATGCGATATCTAGTCCTGCAGGCCTGGCAAACCATCTTTGCTTCTTTTTTTAGCTTCAACACAACTTTTTTATCCAATATAATTCTCTGGATCTCAACCGGCAAAAAAATCTCCTCCCCGCAAAGAGGACAGCTTACTTTGATAAAATTCCCGAACATTTTTCACTCCTTTTCTTTTATTTTTAAGTTGCATTTTTATTTGAATCAATATATAATAACAGAAAAAGAAAAGTGAATCAAGTGTTGAAACGGCCTCACCAACCGTCGAACTTGGGTTTAAGCAGCTTACGAATAAGCGCAGAAAGCGGTCCGAAGATTCTATCGGACAACATGGGTGGAACCGCGAGACTTATAAGTCCCGTCCCAATAATCAAATTTTTTTGATTTTTGGGACGGGATTTTTTATTTTTAGTGCCATCCCCGCGCAGATATGAATCCAGAGACATCATAACTGGATCCCCATATCGAGCATGAGGATGACATCTGCATAATTATATGAAAAACGACAAGGAAACCTTAAGACATTCAACTGCTCATATTCTCGCAACGGCTGTTCTGGAAATGTTTCCGGAAGCTAAATTCGGAATCGGTCCAGCAACGGAAGACGGATTTTATTATGACTTCGAACTTCCGAGAACCTTGATTCCGGAAGACCTGGAAATTTTGGAAGAAAAAATGAGAAAAATCATAAAAGAAAATCATCCTTTTGAAAAAGAAGAAGCTGATATTGATAAGGTTAAGAAAAATTTCAAAGACTTGCAGCAAAATTATAAAATTGAACTCATCAATGACTTAAAGACCGAGGGAGAGAAGAAGGTTTCAGTTTACAAAACAAATGGATTCATAGACCTTTGCAGGGGTCCTCATATCAAATCCACCGGAAAAATCAATCCGCAAGCCTTTAAGCTTACTCGTATATCCGGAGCTTATTGGAAGAGCGATGAAAACCGAGAACAGCTTCAAAGAATTTACGGCGTGGTTTTTAATGATGAAAAAGAATTAAAAGAATATTTACATAAACAAGAAGAAGCTAAAAAAAGAGATCACAGGAAATTAGGACAGGAATTAGATCTGTTTTGCTTTTCTGATTTAGTTGGACCAGGTCTTCCTCTTTATACACCCAAAGGATCGATCATCCGCGAAGAGCTTCAAAAGCACATAGAAAGCGTCTGCCGTAAATACGGATTTGAGAAAGTCTACACCCCCCATCTGGCGAAAATAGATTTGTATGCGATTTCCGGACACAAAGACAAATTCAAGGATGAGCTTTTCCATGTGACTTCAAAACATAAACAAAACTACGTCATGAAGCCGGTCCAATGTCCGCACCAGACCCAGATTTACGCCTCCAGGCCGAGATCCTACCGGGATCTCCCCATAAGATATATGGAGTCGGAAAGGCAATATCGAGCCGAAAAGCCCGGAGAAATCGGAGGGCTTAACCGGGTAATTGCCATCACCGTCGAAGACGGCCACTCTTTCTGCCGGGTAGACCAAGTAAAGGATGAGGTAAAAAATATGATTAAAATCATAAAAGATTTCTATTCCTCTCTCGGCCTTTGGAAAAATCACTGGGTCTCCCTTTCCGTCCGAGACTACGAGCATCAGGAAAAATATATCGGCGAAGAAAAAGATTGGGACAAGTGCGAAAAAATGCTGGAAGATATCGCCAAAGAGATGAAATTGGAAGCCAAAAGACAAGAGGGGGAAGCCGCTCTCTACGGTCCGAAGCTGGACTTTATGTTCAGAGATGCAATGGGACGGGAAATCCAAATTCCGACCGTCCAATTGGATTTTGCCACTCCGCAAAGATTCCAACTGGAATACACGAATGAAAAAGGAGAGAAAGAAACTCCCGTTATGGTTCACCGGGCGATTCTGGGATCCTATGAAAGATTCATGATGCTTCTTATCGAGCATTTTGCCGGCGCCTTTCCCTTGTGGCTATCACCCGTCCAAGTCTCCATCGTTCCGGTCAGTGAAAAATTCAGGGATTATGCCCAAGAAATTTCCGAAAAACTTACCAAAAATGAAATACGCGTAAATATTAACGACAAAGACGAAAGCCTCGGCAAAAGGATCCGCGAGGAAGAGAAACAGAAAGTTCCCTATATCTTGGTAGTCGGAGAAAAAGAAGTGAATGATGGTTCTGTCAATGTACGGACTCGCGGAGAAAAAGAACAACAGGAAATTAAAACAGATGAATTTATAAAAAACATTATAAAAGAGATAGCTGAAAAGAAATAAAGAGTGCAAAATAAATTATTAAAAACAGGATTGTTTTTCATCCTGTTTTTTTATTTTTTATTTTATTTTTTCTGCTTCACCTCTCACTTTAATTATACAGTTCCATTGCGACCGCAGTATTTTCGTATAATCTTTTTCGAGCTTGCGGGATCATTTCTTTAAATTGAATTTTTTCATAAAATGCCGCTCTGTCTTCTTGTCAAAATTAGTTGCAATAAATTTTTTTACAAATTTATCGGCTTTAAAAAATTTAATTACGACTGTTATCTCATCGCTGCAAGGATAGGGATGAACGAATACGGATTTTTGAATTTCCTGAAAGCCTAAATCCTGTATCTTTTTCCTTAAGACCTCTCTGACGATTTTTTTCTTTTCGGGAATGTCAAAAATAACCACTCTCCATTTTTTGTCCCATTTTTTAGGCTTATCTATTTTGAGACCATCAAAGCCTAATTTTTTCGCCTGTTTTTTTCCTTTTTCAGTAAGTTCTATGTTCCACCACTCTTCTTTTCTTCTATACCTGACCATATCATCTCTCTCGAGCTCTCTTATGTTTCTGTAAAGTTTTTGCCTATTTATTGATCTCCATTCCCTTCCTATGATTCTAAGGACTCTTTTTTGCATCCTTGGAGAAGTTGAAAGCCCCAGCGCGACGCCCCCGAGCAATAATAAAATAATTTTCTTTTTTGTCTCACTTCTTATGTCCATCTATTATATTTATGAATTATATTTATAAATTATATTTATGAATTATGTTTATAAATTCATAAAATGATTATACCATATCATTGCGACCGCAACAAAATCGTATAATCATTTTATTATTTTATTTTTTATTATGCCCGATTTAGAAATTGAAAAAATTAAAACCGG
>JAQVJM010000019.1:12479-18245 GCA_028695135.1 Candidatus Moraniibacteriota bacterium
CTTGCCTTATTTTCCATGATAACCTCCATATATTGATAAGATCTATTTTCAAAAAACCACAGCTTAAAAGACTAACACAAAAAACAGTTTTTGTCAAAAATAAAAACCGCCCTTTGACGGGCGGTTCTCAAATGAAAAAATTCAAATTTATATCTTAACCTTTACCGCGGGGCTCATCGTGGAGCAGATAACTGCTTTACTGATGAACTTGCCCTTAACGCCCTCGCCTTTCACGCTCTCGATCGCTTCGATGAACGAGTTGAAATTCTCCTTGAGCTGTTCTTCTGTAAAAGAAATTTTTCCGATCACCTGATGGACATTTCCGGTATTGTCATTTTTAAAATCAGCTTTTCCTTTTTTGATCATCTCGACCGCTTCTCTGACTTTTTCGGTAACGGTATCGGTCTTGGGATTGGGCATCAGTCCCTTGGGACCGAGAATTCTCGCCACTTGCGCCAGCTTGGGCATCATCTCGGGAGTAGCCACCAAAACATCAAAATTTATTTTCCCCTTTTTTATATCCTCTATCAGATCCTCGCCTTTTACCAGATCCGCTTTGGCTTCTTTGGCTTCTTTTTCCTTGGTGCCGGTGATGACAGCCACTTTTTTCGCTTTTCCGGTACCATGGGGAAGAACGACTGACCCTCTTATCTGCTGATCGCCCTTCTTGGGATCGATGCTCGTATTCAAGTGTACCTCCACTGACTCGTCAAATTTGGAAATCTTATTCTCTTTTATGATCTTAATAGCATCCTCAATGGGATAAACCTTGTCTTTTTCTATTTTTTCCGAAACGCTTTTGTACTTTTTTCCTCTTTTCATATTTTTTCGTGGTGATGCGTCCGCCCCCGGCGGACTCCCACAAAATTAAATTGATTAAACTTATCGCATAAACTCTCCTTTTAGCAAAGGGAGATGTCATCCTATCAGGATGACAGAGGGAGTTGTAATATTCTCTACACACTTCAATTTTTCAAATCCCCCGTCCATTCGCCTAGGCGAACGGACACCCCCTTTTCCAAAGGGGGAGTTTTTCTTTTTTTTATTCCACCTTAATACCCATCGACCTTGCCGTTCCTTCGACAATCTTCATCGCTCCTTCCACATCATCGGCATTCAGATCCTCCATCTTCACCTCGGCGATTTCTTTGACCTGGGCCTTAGTAACTTTTCCAACCTTGTCGAGCAGAGGATTGCCCGCGCCCTTTTTAACGCCGGCGGCCTTTTTCAAAAGTTCGGCAGCTGGAGGAGTTTTTGTTATAAAGCTGAAGGATCTGTCTTCGTTGACCGTAATTTCAACCGGTATGATGTCTCCCATCCTGTCTTTGGTTTTTTCATTGAACTGGGTGCAGAACTCCTGGATATTTACCCCGTGCTGTCCCAGCGCCGGGCCTACCGGAGGAGCCGGATTGGCCTTGCCGGCCGGAATTTGTAATTTTATGATCTTTTTTTCTGACATATGTATTCGTGAATCGTAGAGCGCAAATCTTGGAGCGTGTTCCACGTTATGCGTTCCACGTTATGCGATTTATTAAATTTTCTTAATCTGCAAAAAGTCCAACTCGACAGGCGTTTCCCGTCCGAAAATCGAAACGGATACTTTCACCTTGCCCTTTCCTTCGTCCACTTCCTTAATTTTTCCGTCATGGTCTTTGAAAGGGCCGTCTGTAATTTTGACCGAATCGCCTTCTTTGACATCTATTTTGAACTTGGGCTCAGCCACTCCCATCCTTTTTTTAATAGAAGCGACTTCTTCCGGATTGATCGGAGTCGGAGTGGTTCCCAATCCGATAAATCCCGTCACATTGGGAGTATTTCTCACCACGTACCAGGAAGCGTCGGTAACTATCATATCCACCAAGACATATCCGGGATAAATCCTCTCCTCAACTGTGACCCTTTTCCCGTTCTTGATCTTTATCTTTTTCTCTTTGGGAACGATCACGTCAAAAATAAGATCTTGCATATCCATCGATTCTATTCTTTGCTTCAAATTATGGGACACATTGTCCTCATAACCGGAATAGGTATGGAGCACATACCAAGCTCTTCCGTGATGTTGGGTTTGCTTTGCCATATGTATTTGTAAATCGTAAAGCGCAGATCGTAGAGCTTGTTTCTGTTCCACTTCATGCGTTCCACGCTATGTGATTTATTATATAAATTTCTTCAGAACGTCGCTGAAAACATAATCCAGTCCGCCCAGAAACAAGGCCACCGCAATGCTCACCGCCACTATTATCAGCGTATAATTTATCGCCTGTTTTTTCGTCGGCCAATTGACTTTCATCAGTTCCTCTTTCGCCTCTTTCACGAAACTTATTATCTTTTCCATTTTTTTTAAAATATAATTCGAATCTACAAATTTTTATCCGAATAACTCAAATGGCTCCATTCGGGGCATTCGAATATCATTCGCTGACTTGAATTATAATCTATAAAAAACCCTTTTTTAAAAAGCCTCTGAGGGCTTTTATGTTTTTAATATATAGCAACCTCGGGTTTTTGTCAATGGAATAAAGTAGTAAGTAGTACGTAGAAAGTAGGAAATAGTTCAAGATAGTAAGTAACAAGTAGTCTACCATTCACTGTTCTCTGCTCTCTACTCACTTATTGCAAAAACCGGATAAAAAATGTAAGATTAAATATAGGTCTTGCTGAAAAAGCGGAACCGGGCTTAAAAAAAATTATAAATAAACTATCGTTGATCGACTAGCTTATCATCGATTATTTGAGGAAAAATTCGAGTAGATCGGCGATCCATATCATCATGAAAAAACAAACAGTAGCCGTGATAGGTCTCGGTTATGTCGGGCTTCCTTTGGCAGTAAGAGCCAAAGAAAAAGGATACGACGTAATAGGTATAGAGCTCGATAAGAATAAGATAAAACTTATAAATAAAGGAATTTCTCCCATCGAAGACGAATTTCTTAAAAAAAATCTTTCTCTTTTCCCTATAAAAGCCACTTCGGATAAAAAGCAGATAAAAAAAGCCGATATAGTCCTCATCTGCGTGCCTACTCCGGTGGATAAGTTGCATAATCCTGACCTCAGGCCTGTCCGCGGAGCCTCTGAAATGACAGCCGGAAATCTAAAAAAAGGAGCGCTGGTGGTCCTTGAATCCACCGTCAATCCGGGAGTCTCGGAAGAAATAGTAAGGCCGATATTCGAAGAGCGCGGACATAAGATCGGGAAAGACGTCTTTATCGCCCACTGTCCGGAAAGGATAAATCCGGGAGATCCCAAATGGAACGTTACCAACATTCCGCGCGTAGTAGGCGCATTTACGAAAAAGGGGCTCAAAAAAGCCCAAAGATTTTATGAATCGATCGTTGACGGAGAAATCCGGCCGATGAGGCATATCCGCGAAGCTGAAGCTTGCAAAGTGGTTGAAAATTCCTTCAGAGACATCAATATCGCTTTTGTGAATGAACTGGCCAAATCATTCGACAAGCTCGGAATCGACGTAAAAGACGTTATTGACGGAGCCAGCACCAAGCCTTTCGCTTTTATGGCACATTATCCTTCCTGCGGAATCGGCGGACATTGCATCCCGGTCGACCCCTATTATCTGATAGAGAGAGCCAAGCAAGCCGGATTCGACCATAAATTTCTAAAAACTTCCCGAGAGATCAATAACTCCATGCCCGAATACACCGTAGAGCTTCTTCAGGACAAGTTAAACGACCTCAAAATGCCCCTCAACGGAACCAACGTGGGGATTTTAGGGATCGCTTACAAAGCCAATGTTGATGACGACCGCGAATCTCCCTTCTATTCTATCGTATCCGCCCTCCGGAAGCACAAAGCCAGAGTCCATTCTTTCGATCCTCATTTGAAAAGCAAATCGACCTGCAAATCATTGGAAGAGCTTCTCAAAAAATCAGAAGCGATAATCCTTGCCACCAACCATCATGAGTTTGAAGTTATAAACGGAAAGCTTCTCAAAAAATACGGAATCAAAGCCGTCATTGACGGAAAAAATGTCTTGGATAAGAAAGATATCGATAGCTATGGTATAATCTACAAGGGGATAGGAAGATAAAATAGAGACAAAAAAGGAGGATTGCTATGGAGAACAAGGCAGTGCCGATAACGCTGGAGGAGTTTTTTGACACTCCGCCGGAGCATATCTTGTCTCGAGGAATTCCCTATCAAAAAGGCGGAAAGTGGTTTATCGATGTTGTCTTCAATCTTGAAGACAAGAAATAATTTTTACCACATCTTCCGCCTCCACAAGCCCCGCGATCAGATTTCTGAGAGCGGGGTTAAAATTTGAGCCCGGAAAGTCATTGGACTTTCCGGGCTCATTTCAAAAAATTTTTCAAAAACCCACGCAGGTATAATGGAAACCCTGCAAGGATACCTTTTCTCTCTGAGAAAAATAGACATTGCGCAGATCGACAAAAACGTTTCCGCGCATCATCTTTTTTATTTTTTCCAGATCGAGGCTCCGGTATTGGTTCCATTCAGTCATAATGACCAGGGCATCAGCTCCCTCGCAAGCCTCATAAGCGCTTCCGGCATAACATATTCCTGGAAGACGCTTCCTGGCTTCATCCATCCCTTTGGGGTCATGGGATTTTATCATGGCTCCCTTTTCCAAAAGAGACGGGATGATAGTAAGGGAAGGAGCTTCTCTCATATCGTCTGTCTCCGGCTTAAAAGTCAGTCCGAGAACAGCGATAATCTTTCCCGATTCGGAACCGCCGAGAGAATCGCGTATCTTTTTTATCATCCTCGCTTTCTGGGCGCAATTGACCTCCACGGCCGCTTCCGCTATCCGAACACTGCAACCGAATTCGTTGGCTGTAGCGATAAGCGCCGCCACGTCTTTGGGAAAACAGGATCCGCCGTATCCCGGCCCAGGATGAAGAAACTTGCTTCCGATTCTCCCATCCATTCCAATACCTTTGGCCAGTGCCTGTATATCGGCGCCCACCGCTTCGCAGAGATTGGCCATCTCGTTGATAAAGCTGATTTTTACAGCCAAAAAAGCGTTGGATGCGTATTTAATCAGCTCCGCCGTTTCCGGCGTGGTTACCACCTTTGGAGTCTCGTTGATAAAAAGAGGCTTATATACTTCTTCGAGAATTTCCCTGGCTCTCTCGGAACTCACTCCGATAACCACCCGATTGGGACGCATAAAGTCTTCAATCGCCGCCCCTTCCCTGAGAAACTCCGGATTAGAAGCCACATCGAATCTGGCATCCGGATTTTCTTTCCGGATAATGTAATCAACTTGCCTGGCCGTACGGACCGGAACGGTGCTCTTATTGACGATCACCGTATATCCGGAAAGATACTTGGCAATTTCTCTGGCCGCGCAGTAAACAAATTCGAGATCGGCATGTCCATCGCCCCTCCGGCTAGTGGGAGTCCCCACTGCGATAAAGACCGCTTCAGAATTTGGAACGGCTTTCGACATCTCGACAGTAAACTTGAGCCGGCCTTCCTTTAAATTTTTTTCGACTATTTCCTTGAGGCCGGGCTCATAGATGGGTATATCTCCTCTCTCGAGCGCCTCGATTTTTTCAGTAATTTTATCGACGCAAACGATACTATGGCCGAACTCAGCCAAACACGCTCCCGTCACCAGTCCGACATATCCGGTACCGATAATTGCTATTTTCATTTCATTCTCCTCTTGGAATATCTTTCAATCAATCTTATATTAAAATTTCAAAAAACTATATCATACAAGCGCCGAAATTTTACCAGCGCGTCATTTAAGCATAGCAAAAACCCAGGTAAAATCAAGAAAAA
>JAQVJM010000020.1:0-10976 GCA_028695135.1 Candidatus Moraniibacteriota bacterium
CCTGATAGCTTGCGCTATCAGCTCCACAACCTGAGCTTAATTTAAAAGCCTCTTATTTTAAGAGGCGGAATCGTGGCAGAAAAGTATCGTGCGCCGTGAGGGATTCGAACCCCCGACCATCAGCTTAAAAGGCTGTTGCTCTACCACCTGAGCTAACGGCGCGTATTGTTTATTTTGAAAAACACAAGTATTATTATAATGATTATAGGGCAAAAGTCAACAAAATGACAGCGAAATATTGATATTTGTTTGTTTTTGTGTTATCCTTTTCGGGTAAAGTTTGCTTAAAATAAAAAATCAGTTTTAGGTTTTAAATTTTACGCTCCAGATATGGCGGCTATCGTTCAATGGTAGGACATCGGTTTGTGGCACCGAGAATCTGGGTTCGATTCCCAGTAGTCGCCCCAAAAAGGCCTCCGCAGATCTCAAACGCATAAAGCATCTAGCTTCCGCCCACCTTTACCCCTGCCCTCATGGTGGAATGTCTGCCCGCCAGTGCCAGTGCCCCTTTAGCTCAATTGGATAGAGCGTCTGGCTTCGGACCAGAAGGTTAAAGGTTCGAGTCCTTTAGGGGGCACAGGCATCGGCAGACAGAGCCGAGCCGGAAAGTTCCGGGTTCTATTTCCAGAGGGCGCGCTTTATAAAAAAAACAACTCCGGCCACCCGGAGTCTTTTATCTGAAGCAATCTTAAAAAAATATTTTAATCAAATTTATTTTGAAAAATATAAGACCGAAATCTAATCCGTAGTGCCGAATATATCCTTGGGAATGATAGTTTCTCCGCCGCTTGATTCTTTCTTTCTGCTTATATTATCCATAACCTTGTCAAATTTATCCATATCAAAAGGAGATTCGTTTTTTTCCACCTGAGACCGGTATTCTTTCTTTTGATATTCAGACCAATCGGAATTGTAGATATATTTATATATTATAAATCCTCCTATCAAGCTGGCTATGAGAAAAAATGAGACAAAGATAGTTCCGAATCTTTTCAAAAGAAAGTTCCAAAAATGATCCTTTATTTTCTTCAGATCAAAATTATTCTTATTAAACTTGATGCTTTTTAAGCTGATATCCATTCTTTTATTTATCTTTACCCAAATAAAACACAATTTCCAATTTAGACTCCAAAATGATATTATTTTTCTCATCCTCCGCGAAATCTTCTGAAACCAAGCTCGGATTGGCTCTGTTTGATCCAACACTGATATTTCTTTTATCTTGGCTTATATTGTTTTCACCGGATAATATATTGAATCCTATCAACGAATTATAATATTTTAAATCATCAAATTTATCGATAAATTTTATCAGACCGGGATAATCACCGGTGACATCAACACGGATTTTAAAATATTCCTCTTCTGAAAATCCGCTTAATAGATTATTTTCATCATCTTCATTTTCTTTTTTGACCTGAGTTTTATTGTCTTTTTTTTCATCAACGCTTATTTTTATGGAATTTCCGGTCTCTTCAGCCATTCTTTCTATTTCTTGCACCAATTCTACTATTTTCTCTTCAGAGAATAAAACGTCCAGATCGCCCTTTCGGCTTTCGACCTTTTCAAACTGCTCTTTAAGCAAGGGAAGTTTTTCCAATTTATCTCTCTCGATATCCATTTCAACAATTTTTTTCTGGAAATTTTCGGAATTTTCATCCAGCTTTTCCATGGCCGGCTTTAAGATAAAAAATATCGCCAATAAAAAAATAGAAAAAAGAACAAGAGGAGCGATGAGAATATTATATTTTGATTTAATCTTATTCTTCATATTTGCTTAAACAATTTTTTGACACTTTGAAATCAATTTTAAAATCTATGTTTTCTCTTAAAACTATATCGTTGATCGGGATCAAAACCTCTTCAAAACATCCGATTTCCTCCATCTGGGATTTCATTTTTATAAGATTGTCCCTACTATCCGCCACTCCTGACATTGAAACTTTAAATCCTTCATTAGAAACCGATTTGATTGCTATTCCCTCCGGAATATTCTCGCTTACTTTCTGAATGATAAAAACCCAATCGGTTATATTTTTCTGAACTTTTTCTATCGCGTAAACATCCGATTTGAAATTTTTGAGATAATCCTCATATTTTTTTATTTCCGCATAACTTTCCTTGGGAGAGTCCAGAAAAGACTGGTTTTCAATGGAATCCATTTTTATTTTTATTATTTCGTTGGTTCCGAGAGTTATCCCAAAAAGGAATAAGACTATAAAAATAAGAGCGCTTTCTTGCCAGAGAAAAAGCTTAAGCACTTTTTTGTTCGTTAATTTTCTTTCCCTGCTTTTCGGAAGCAGATTTAGCGTTATTTTCATTTCATTATTAAAAAAATTGAAATTCAAAAATATTTCATTCTCCCGCCAAAGAAAGCCCTATGGCAGTAGCATATCCTATCGCATCTTCTTTTTCTATTATTGGCAATATTTTCTTCTTGGGATTGAGCCCCGTCCTTATGTTTCCCTCCTCCACCTTATTCTTCATTTCTTTGGACAGATAAGGGATCATCCCCTTGGCTCCCGAAAGTTTTCCGCAGATGACAATCTTGTCTATAGAATCGGAATATTTCAATCCCTCCAGATAAAAATCTATTGATTTTTTAATTTCATCCACCAAACCGTTGAGAACAGACTTTATGGATTCAAAAAGAGGATCATCTTCAAAAAAGTGTCCGATGCCGTTTTCTTTTTCTATCTTTACCGCTTTTTCGGTGGAAATATTGAATTTTTTAGCAATCTCGCTTATTATGGTTTTTTCGGAAATGGGAACGCTTGACGTAAAACAAGGCACGCCATTTACGGTAAAGATAAAATTGCTCTTGCTTCTTCCCAGATCGATTATCAGGGATGTTTTTTTATTTTTTTCCCGACCCAGCAGGCTCCTCGTCATTGCCGAAGACTCAGACTCTATCCCTACCACTTCCAATCCTGCTTCATCAAAAATCTCCAAAAAATCATTGACAACTTTTTTGGACGCCGCCAAAACCAGAACGTTTGTCTTCCCTTTTTCTTCGGCAAAAACGCTTTTGACCGACTGCCAATCATAATAAACCTGGTCGACAGAAAGCGGTATATTGGCTTCGAGCTCCCACTTAACAGCTTCTTCCATCTCCTCCTCTCCTATATCCGGCATATTTATCAGGCGCAAAAATGACTTAGATTCGGGCAGAGAAATCCTTACTTTGTTTGTTTTAGATTTTTTAGGCTTCATTCCGGAAACGGCTTTTTTTATCTTTTCTATCAATTTGTCCTTACTGACAATTTCTCCATCGGCAAAAATATCCGTGCTTAAAGAAACCGAATTATACCCCTTTATCAATCCGTTTTCCGTAAAAACCACTTTTATTGAAGAATCCCCGATACTTATTCCCATCGCCCTATCGGAAAAATCTATTAATTTTTTATTGAAAAAACCCATTTTTTATTTTTATTTTTTGATAAACTTATTCTATTATAACATAATTTTTCAAATTTCACTCCATCTGTCTATCTTGTATATCCCTTCGATTGGAAAATAAGGAGGGGGATTAAAAAGAAGATTCTTGTCAAAAATTATGTCCTTGGTGGCAAAGCCTTCGAAGCCGTAAGGCTGGTTGGTAGCAATCGCTCCATAAACGGTTATATGACTTTTAGTATCGCCATGATTTCTCCTCCAAACCTTTCCGGTCTGAGCCAAGAGAGCCGCTTCTACCCTGAGATTGCTTTCGCACCCTTTTACAATTTCGATGTCGTTCCTAGCGACTAGTCCCAAAACTGTTCCGCTATTATAATCGTTATTGTAAGTTATATTTTTGCTTATGAATATATTTCCATGAGAAACGCTGGGATGATTGGCGGCTATGACAAGTTTCTTTCCGCTATCGATATACCCTTCCACCCACATATTTTTATCGACATAAATCGCCCCGATGTCAGGCAATATTCGATCCTTTATGGGAGGACTTGTATCCTGAGTCATAGAGACGGCCCCATCATGAGTAGTGTTGATAACTCTAAAAATATCGATTTTATCGCCCTTTAAAACGACTTGATGCCCTTTGGTAGCCGGGCTGAAATCAAGATTAATTTCTTCCGCCGCATTAAATATTTCCAAGAAACTGGCAGTGACACTGTCAAAATCCTTCCACGGCGCGGGATAGGTCTTTCCGCTCAAAAAAACATCGCTTCCCATATTAGTATTATATTCATCGGCCCAACTTGTCCATATTCCCTCCTTGGTATCTCCGGTTCCCGTATAGTGATAGGTGGGAACAGCGCTTGTCACAATATTATGCGCAACCCCATCAAACCTTATCCCCCCATTGGCGTGGACTTTTCCCTGGATATCTTCTCCGTCTTCTATTTCAAGATCGGAATTGGATAAAATCACATATTCGCTCCAAGAAGTCACCCGCATTTTCGCCCGAATGGTCCTTTTAGCTTGCGGTTTTTTGTAGGTCCAGCCGGTGGATTCCACTGTAATGACGCTTGTTCCGTCAGAGGGAGGAGTTACTGTCAGCCTGTATCTTCCTGATCCGTCATTGTAATCAGCCTCATAAGGCTCATCGACTCCGAGCGGATAAGGATCCGTTTTTTCCCAAAAAGCGAGAATTTGCTGCATTTGCAATCCTTCCGTCTCATGCGACAGATACCATTTGTAAAATTCCAATCCCGCGTCTGCCACGTGAAGGGCGTTTTCTTTAGCCACCATATAAGAACTGTAATTTATCTGGGAAATCACATAGGTTATTATTCCCGTAAAAAGAATCGACACTATCGACATCGTTATCAGAACCGTAACCATTATGGATCCTTTTTTTTCTTTTTTGTTTTTTGAATTGTCAAACATATATTTTAATTGTTTACATTTCTTATATAAACCAAAGAGCTTATGGAAACGTCTGATATCTTATTCGGATCGGTGTTGACATAAAGAGTGATCTTTATCAATCTTATCGGATAAGCGCTGGTGGGCGTGGCTAAGGAATCATAATCGTTGTCAAAATATGAAAAAATGGGTTCCGTTTCCGTGTTGGCAATATCTTTAGCTATCGTTACCGGAGCTTCATAGACATCCGGATAAGTCGGATTGGTTCCCAAGATAGGCTCCGCCTTTTCCATTTTAATTTCCGATCCGTCCAGATAATAACGAATCTTTTCCATGTCATTATCATTATCTATATCGGAATAAAATACAAAATCAAAATTACTCGCCGAAGATATCAGATAAGCCCCGCTATCCGCCTGGCCGGCTTGCCTTATCGACTTTTTCATATTATTGACAGCCTGAGAGGCTATCAGGAGGGATTTCCCCATTTCAAGCTCGTTATATTTTGACTTCCAAATATTTGCAAAAAAAATGCTAATACCCATACTGACAACTGTAAAGATAAACATAGCCACCAATAATTCGGTCAACGACATTCCCTTTTTTGTTTTAAATAGAATCGCTCGCATATTTTTATTTTACTGCGGATCCAAATTTATATTGTCTTGCGTCAATCCGCTTATAGTGATATTTTTACTCTCGCTATCATAACCGGCAAATACCACTTCCACATCATAATTCTCTCCTTCTGTCAAAGACAAGGATGAATCGTCCGGAAAATAAGCGTAGCCGTATTCATCCGTAGAAGCTTTTTCGCTGTATGCAAGAACGGAATTGGAAAGAGTGACTTCCGCCCCGTGCAAAGGATACCCCGTATCCCCATCCAGGATCTGCACAAAATATGATGGAACGGTTTCATTTAATATCTTTATTCCTTCCTGATAAGAAAGATCTCCTTGGGGGATAATTATCTCATCGGGTTCGTTTCCGGTAACCGAATTTATTCTCCATAACTTGTAACCGGATTCATCCAGGGTAATTTCGTAATTTCCCGGACTCAATCCGGTTATGTCCTTAGTTCCGTCGCTGTCGCTCACAAGCAGTTCATCGTAATTATATTTTATGGTTCCGTCGGTTTCCGTTCCTATAATTCTTCCGCCTTTCATATAAAAATTAAAATTTCCCGCCAAGGGCTCTCCATAGGGATCCAAAAAGCTGATTTTGATGTTGGATAAAGGGCTCGAATTGATGATGCTTTCTGTTATATTCATCTCAAAAACGGAAGCATTGACGTCCGTGGGGTAATAATCACTGGTAGGATAAGGCGGCTGGGTAATGACAGTTTCGTATCCGCTTTTGGAAACCGTAATCCTGTATTTCTGATAGGAAACGGGGTAATTTGGTATCATGATATAACCGCTGCTTGTCGTTTCAAAATTATCGTTTATAGATTCTTCGGCATTATAGACATTGATACTGGCTCCGCTCACTGTGGAACCCTCCGAATCTATGACCCTTATGGATATTGCCCCTTTTCCCGGTTCTATATCTTCCGTCCCAAAAGGCACAAAATCCGAATGCATCCTCACTTTTTGATTCTCCCCTTCATCGCCCCAAGAAACGATAACAGTGGCTCTTTTATAATCCCCGGTACCTTCCAATCCATCCCAAGCGTCATCCACATAAACCATGTTTGTAACTACATGGAAAGTGTATGATCCAGAAGTTATGTATTCATCGGGAGACACTACTCCCGGAATCGTGCTGCTACCCACCAAGCCTACATCCGTATAAATCAAGCTCCGAATATATTCCATCCTTTCATTGGCCACATTGGCAGCCGCCACCCTTTTTTTAGCGTCAATCATCAAAACTGTCGCTGCGCTAAAAACCCGATAGAAACTTACGGTTATCAGGGAAAACATAAAAAGCACGATAAGCATCTCGACCAAAGTAAAACCTTTTCTTTTTTTCATTTTATTTTTTGATTTTTCTTTTCTTTTAAAAAGCACCTTGCTTTAAAAAATATTATAACCTCTTTTATTTTATAACATTCGGAAATAAAAAGAAAGAACAAACGCGCATTTACAAATCTACTACGGATAGATAAGAACAAAAAATAAATTTATTTGTAAATTTATAGCTGATTTGTAGCTTCATGGGGGAACTGTTCGTATATTCGTATCAGATTCGTAAATTAGCAGGTAGTGTTTTTTTAAAAAATTTATTTTTAGATTTGTAACTGATTTATGTATCAGTGGGAACTAAAATATTCCAGCCACCTTCTTAACAACTTGCTTATTCAGAGCGCTTGGAATGATTTTATCGGCCGAAGGCTTCTTAATCATGGAGGCTAAAATCTTAGCAGCTTTTATCTTATGGTCATCGGTTATATGCTTGGCTCTTTTATCCAAAGCGCCCCGGAAAATACCCGGAAAAGCCAGCACATTGTTTATCTGATTGGGGTAATCCGACCTTCCCGTCGCCACGACCGCCGCTCCCCCTTTTTCGGCTTCTTCCGGCATAATCTCAGGAACGGGATTGCTCATAGCAAAGACGATTGCTCCTTTTTCCATCCTGGAAATATCCTTGGCTTTCAAAATATTCGGCGCCGACACTCCGATAAAAACATCCGATCCCGCCAGAGCCTCAGAAAGTCCGCCTCTTATCTTTCTCCTGTTGGTAATTTTGCAAATAACATCTTTTATCTCATTCATTCCGGATCCTCTCTCGCAATATATGGCTCCCCGGGTATCCACAAGTGTCACGTCTTCTACGCCGAATTTAAGAAGAAGGTTGGCTATGGCGATTCCGGCCGCTCCGGCACCGGAGATAACTGCTTTTATTTTCAGTATGTCCTTCTTGACGACTTTGCAAGCGTTGATAAGCCCTGCCAAAACCACGATTGCCGTTCCATGCTGATCATCGTGGAAAACGGGAATATCCAATTCTTTCTTCAGCCTCTCTTCAATTTCAAAACAGCGCGGAGCGGAAATATCTTCCAAATTTATCCCTCCGAAAGTCGGAGAGATTTTCTTGACTATATCGACAATCTCATCCGGATCCTGGGTATCAAGAACGATCGGAAAAGCATCCACTCCTCCCAATTCCTTGAACAGCAAAGCTTTTCCTTCCATTACCGGAAGAGCGGCCTCGGGACCGATATTCCCCAATCCCAAAACGGCGCTTCCGTCCGAAACGACCGCCACCATATTCTTGCGAATCGTATAATCGAAGGAGAGCTTTTTATTTTTCGCCACGGCCTTGGAAACCTCCGCCACTCCGGGCGTATATAAAATGGAAAGGTTTTTTTTGGTAAGCTTCTTTTTCGAATTTACCTCGATTTTTCCCCCGATTTTTTTCGACAATTCCAGCGGACTCATAATTTATTTTTTCCAGTCCTTAATTATTATCCGGTTCCTTTCTCTTTTTACCACTACTTTCTGATTTTCTTTTATGCCCATCTCTTTTATTATCTCCATCGGAATTGTCAAAGCGTAGCTTCCTGATCTTTTATATATTTTTCTTACGCTCTTATCTTTTAATTTTCTTCTCATAATTTTATTTGTGTATCTTTAAAGATACACAAAAAGATACACATTTTATTTTTACAGTTTTAGTTTTTTATAAACGCTTCCGGCCGCCACCGCTCCTTCCGCCGCCGCCGTAATGATCTGTCGGAATTTATTGGATCCGGTCGTCGCGTCTCCGGCCGCCCAGACTCCTTCGACATTGGTCGCCTGGGTCTGATCCACTTTTATGTAGTTCTGCTCGTCCACTTCCACTCCCAAGCCTTTGACGATCGCCACTCCCGGCACAGACCCGATCTCGACGAAAAGTCCCTGGACAGCCAAATTCTTTTGCTCGCCTTTACTGTCGCAAACGATGCCTTCCAGATGATTTTCGCCTTTCAATTCTTTTATGCTTTCGGAAACAATGAGTTCGATTTTGGGATTCTTTTCCATTTCTTGCTGACGGGAAGGATTCCAATTGACTTCCTCTCTGTGCAAAAGATAAACTTTATCCGCAAAATCGCTCAGATTGACGGCCGCCATGGCCGCCGCGTCTCCGCCTCCCAGAACCGCAACATCTTTTCCGCGGAAAAAACTGGCATCGCAAGTAGCGCAATAAGAGATCCCTTTCCCGATGAATTTATCCTCTCCGGGTATGTTCATCTTTCTCGGCTTCATTCCTAAAGCAAATATAACGGTTCTGGCTTTGTATATGTTTCCTCCGGAATAAACAGAAAACCCGTCTTCGCTTTTTTCCACTTTCTCCACGGAGTATTGGATAATTTCTCCTCCCAAGCTTTTAGCCTGATCAATGAATTTATCCATCAGATCTTTGCCTTGTATTGATTTTTCTCCCGGCCAATTTTCGATTTTGGAAGCCTCTACCACCTGCCCCCCCGGTTCCTCTCCGATTACTATGTGGTCAATTTTGTAACGGGAAGCGTATATTGAAGCTCCCAATCCGGCCGGACCTGCGCCTATGACTATCAAGTCGTATATTTTTTCTAAATTTGCTGGCATATTTTTTAATTTGATCTTAAAAAATTAGATTATTTCGATAGTTTCCAAAAAATTTTTGTATATATTTAAAGCTTCGGCGGCTCTTTCCCTGTCTATGGAATAATTTCTGTCGTTGATGATTTCATTTCTGATGCTGTGAGCTTCTCTCAAAGGTTGCGCCGCACTCAATTGCCGATCCGTAATTCCCTCAAGTTTTTCTTTCATATTCCTTCCTTTGTATCCGATTTTTCCCAAAGTTTCATTGACGAATCCGTCGGCTTCCAATATCGCGATTTTATATTGTGACATATCTCCGGAAAGCAGGCGCGATTCGATATCCATCCATCTTTTTTGCATTTTTTTCTTGGAAGCGGTCGGAATGTCCGCCCCTTTTACCGCCACCCGAATATTTGCGCCCACTCCTCTGGCTATCAGAACTAGGATCAGGTCGACAAATAAAACTGCGATGTATATCGCTATAAAAAATTTAACCACTTTGAAAAATCCCGAATCCAAAAAATATTTAGTCGTCTCCAATAATCCATTTATCATAGAAAAAGCGTCCATAATCTTTTTATTTTTTCTTGTTTATTTCAAAAGTATGCGCCAGATTCAGAATTCCCTCCTCATCAAACCATCTTCCCATAATCTGCCCCCCGACCGGCAAATTTTTTCCGTTTTCCTCGATCGAACCTATAGGAAAAGAAATCGCCGGAACGCCGATAAGGTTGGCTACCACGGTGTAGACGTCGGATAGGTACATTTTCAAGGGATCATCCGTCTTGTCCCCGAACTTAAAAGCAGGTTCCGGAGCGGTGGGAGAAAATATGAAATCAACTTTTTTAAAAATTTCTTCGAAATCCTTCTTAAGCAGGTTGCGCACCTTTTGCGCTTTCTTATAATAAGCATCATAATATCCGGCGGACAATGTATAAGTTCCGAGCATTATCCTTCTTTTGACTTCGTCGCCCAATCCGACTTGGCGGGTATCCAGATAAGTTTCCAATAGGTTTCCCGGATTTATTCCCGATTTTTCATTATTGTCCACGCTCAAGCCATACCTTATCCCGTCATATCTGGCCATATTGGAGCTTACTTCCGAAGGAACTATTATGTAATAAACCGGAAGCGCGTACTCGACGGCGGGAATTTCTATTTCTTTTATTACCGCTCCCAATTCTTTGAATTTTTTCAGGGCTTCGAAGGAGATATTTTTTATTTTTTCATCCAAGTCATTGCCGAAATATTCTTTCGGAACTCCGATAACCGCGCCTTTTATGTCTCCGATAAGGAAATCCTCATAGCTTTTTCCTCCGCTTTCGGCCGAAGTGGCGTCCATATTGTCTTCTCCGGAAATCCTGGAAAGTATTATGGCGGCGTCCTCGACCGTTTCGGCAATCGGCCCGATCTGGTCCAGACTGGAAGCCATAGCTATGAGCCCGTGGCGGGAAACTCTTCCGTAAGTGGGCTTTAATCCCACGATCCCGCAGAAAGAAGCTGGCTGGCGGATCGATCCTCCCGTGTCCGACCCCAGCGCCCAGACCGCCATCCCTCCCGCTACCGCCGCCGCCGAACCTCCCGAAGATCCTCCGGGAACCCTCCCCGGATCAACGGGATTTTTGGTCTTTTGATAAGCGCTATTCTCCGTCGAAGCGC
>JAQVJM010000020.1:11076-17232 GCA_028695135.1 Candidatus Moraniibacteriota bacterium
CCCAGCGCCCAGACCGCCATCCCTCCCGCTACCGCCGCCGCCGAACCTCCCGAAGATCCTCCGGGAACCCTCCCCGGATCAACGGGATTTTTGGTCTTTTGATAAGCGCTATTCTCCGTCGAAGCGCCCATCGCGAATTCATCCATGTTGGTCTTTCCCAAAAAAACCGCGCCTTTTTCTCTGAGCCTCTTTACGACAGTAGCATCATAAGGCGCGATATAACTATCCAAAATTTTTGAAGCCGCCGTCGTCCTTTCTCCTGAAACGCAGATATTGTCTTTGAGAGCCATCGGGATGCCCGCCAGAAGATCGATTTCTTCTCCGTTTTTTATTTTTTCATCGACTTTTTCGGCCTGCTTCAGAGCGAGATCTTTTGTGAGAGTAAGATAGGCAAGGATTTCCTTGTTCTTTTTTTCTATATTGTCAAAATATTCTTCAGTCAGACGGACTGAGGTTATCTTTTTGTTCATCAGATTTTTGTGGAGGTCTTTGATCATGTTTTTATAATTCGAATCTACAAATTCTATTCAAATGCTTCAAATAGATGTATAATTTAAATTCCTCAAATACCCTATTTGGGGCATTCGGATACATTTGAGGATTTGAATTATGCATCAAAATACGGACTTTACCTTGAAATATCCGTCTTTCTCTTCGGGAGCGTTTTTTAAAATCATCTTTTCGGTCTCTTTGCCGCACTCCTCAGCTTTGTCGTCTCTCAGGACGCTATGCATTCCAGTGATATGCACTATCGGCTCGGTTTTTTCGGTATCCAAATTTTCCAATTTTTTAAAATAATCCAAAACTTGAGAAAGCTCTTTCTGATACTTCTCAATTTCTTTTTCTTTTAGACCAATTCTAGCTAATGTGGCAATGTGCTTTATTTCTTCTTTTTCCAACATAAATTTACATTTTTTAAAAATATCATAAATAAAAGTCAATTCAAAAACCAAGTCATGAAATTAATTTTATAAACATTTCGACGCAACGCCATACTAATTTTCAGAGTCCGTCGACCGTTTATAAAATTAATTTCATGACCGTACACTATTGCAATAATTTCAAAAAATCGTTTTTATTCAATATTTCAATTCCAAAATCCTTTGCTTTATCATATTTGGATCCCGGATCCTCTCCGGCTATCAAATAGTCCGTGTTCCTACTTACAGATGAGGAGATTTTTCCTCCCGCTTTCCTTATCATATCTTTAATTTCATCTCTTGTAAAGTTAGGCAATGTTCCCGTAATTACAAATGTTTTCCCTTCTAATTGACTGCTTTTTTCTTTCCTTTCTTCGACTGTAATTTTCACGCCCAAATCATCCATTTTTCTAAGTAAATTCAAATTTTCTTCACTAGAAAACCATTTTACCAGGCTTTCCGCCGCCTTTCCGCCGATTCCATCTATTTCTTCCCATTTTTCTTCTGTAATTTTGGGAAATTCCCTTATAACATCTTTCAAATTTTTGATTTTATAAATCTCCTTGCCAATTGCGTTTACAATCAAAAAAGAGGTTTCCTCTCCTATATATCTGATTCCCAATGAAAATATGAGCTTCTGTAGAGATACTTTTTTACTTTCTTCAATTGATTTTACCAGATTATCAGCAGATTTTTCTGCAAATCTTTCCAGCGGCTCAAGGTCTCCTTTTTCTAATTCAAAGATATCGGCGATATTGGAAATTAACCCTTCTTGAACCAATTGTTCCACGATTTTTTCTCCTAATCCATCAATATTAAAACCTTTTTTACTCACAAAATGAATCATTTTCTGAATCTCTATGGCAAAACATTTGGGGTTAACGCAATAATGAGCCGAGGATAATTGAGAGTTGAGATTTGAGATTTGAGAGTTTCTCTTTTTTCTCAAATCTCCTATCTTCTCTCTTTTTACTTCTCCCCCGCAAATAGGACACTTTTTCGGCATTCTGAATTTTTTTTCATTTCCTACTCTTAGATTTTTTACCACCTTGACTACTTCAGGAATAACATCTCCCGCTTTTTGAATCACTACTGTATCGCCTATTCTTATATCTAATCTTTTTATTTCATCTTCATTATGAAGAGTTGCTCGGCTAACCAGAGATCCTGCAACTCTTACCGGCTTCAGATGAGCAACCGGAGTAAGCGCGCCCGTTCTCCCAATTTGAACATTTATATCTTCTATCCTGGTTGTTGTTCTTTCAGCAGGAAACTTGTAAGCAATACCCCACCTGGGAGATTTCCCGGTATAACCCAAGGCTTCTTGTATTTTTATAGAATTTATCTTGATAACTATTCCATCAATTTCATATCCCTCTTTATCTCTTTTGCCTGCCCAATATTTGTAATATTCCTCGATTTCTTCTACGTTATTACACAATTTATAATGCCGATTGACCTTAAACCCCAGATTTTTCAAAAGATGTAGTTCGCCTATTTGGCTTTCCGGAATTGATAATCCTTTTTCAAAAGTTTTGCGTTTTGCGTTTTGCGTTTTGCGCTCTAAATAATCAATATCATAAATAAAAGAATCTAGATTTCTTGAAGCTGCAATGCGGGTATCCAGCTGGCGGATAGATCCGGCGGCTGCGTTTCGCGTGTTGGCAAATTCCGGCTCGCCTTTTTTTCTTCTTTCTTTATTTATTCTCTCCAACTCCTTCTTTCCCAGCCAGATTTCCCCCACTGCCGTCAGATCGATCTCTTCATTGAGCTCCAAAGGGATACTTCTTATGGTCTTTATGTTGGCAGTCACATTCTCTCCGACAATCCCGTCTCCGCGGGTAGCCGCTCGGACCAATTTCCCTTTTTCATAAGTAAGCACTATTTTGAGCCCGTCGATTTTGAGTTCGCAACAGTATTCAAGCGACAAGTTTCCGGGGACATGAGACAAGGATTTCTCTCTCTTGTCGCTTGTCGCTTGTCGCTTGCGCCATAAGCGGAGCGTTTTTTCTTCCCATTTTTTGAGCCCTTCGAAATCAAAAACATCATCGAAAGACCACTGCCTGTTGCGATGGCGGACTTTCTCAAACTTATCCAGAACCTCCCCGCCGATCCTTTGGGAGGGGCTGGTGCTTGATCTGAGCTCGGGATATTTTTTTTCCAGCTCCACCAGCTCCTGCATGAGAGAATCATAAACCTCGTCGGAAATGCCGGGATCGTCCAAAACATGATAGAGATAACGGTGCCGGTCGATCTCCTTGCTCAGCTTTTTTATCCTTTTTTCGGCCTCTTTTTTGGTCATCATAAAACATTAATCAATATCCGCATAAAACAAGTATATCACACAATTTTCCCGAAATAAAAGCCGTAAACCGGCTCATAAAAAAATGATATTCCCAAAAAAGTTGTCACTCAGACGCACGTGCTATATTTGACAACTAATCATTTCTAGATGGAAACTCTTAAGAATGACTGTTTCAAAAAATATAACCCAAAATAAAGAAATTTAAGAAGTTGTCACTCGGACGCACGTGCTATATTTGACAACATCTTTAAATAGGAGAAAAAATAACTTAAAAAAAGTTGTCATCTGGATGCACGTGCTATATTTGACAACCAATCTTTTTTAGATGGAAAATTTTAAGACTAACTGTCTCAAAAAATCAACTCGAGCTGAAAAAATTTAAAAGGTTGTCATTCGGACGTACGTGCGTCTAAATGACAACTATTTTAAATCGACGGACGCTTTATGAACTTTATAATTCGGCAAGTATTTTGAATATTAAAAAATATCCAATCAGTCGCACGTGGACACTTTTGACACTATTTAAAATATATTCATGAGATTATCTGCGGTGCTTGTATCACCAAAAAATAAGTGTCAGTTTTGTCGCACGTGGACGATTTGGACACTAAAAAATTGCTGTCATAATCATTAGAATACACGAATGTCATTAAAATCCACCGACTCTCTTAGTCAAAACAGATAATAAATCTTAATAAAATCAAGCCTTAAATAAAAAATTTGAACATTAAAATAAATATTTACCGCACATTGCAAGTGCGTTTCCAAATTTCAGCTTTTGAGCACTGAGAAGAGATATTTTTCAAATGTCATCCTGAGCGTAGCGAAGGATCTCATTTAAATAAACAGAGATTCTTCAATTCGTTCAGAATGACATGTGTAGGCAGGTGGATTTTTGCATTTAATCTTGAATTATTTACAATAACTCATCCGCGACAACCGAGACAAAATAAAATCAAGCTGAATGATTTAAAATTTCAGTAAAGTGGAGCGAGGCGGAATATGAAATTTTAAAGAATGAAGCTTGATTTTATCGCCGAGGTTGTCAGGATGCGGTTTCTTTTTGTCTATTTTCTTTGGCGGCAAAGAAAATAGACCGTATCCCTGCCTGAGGCCGGATCAAGTCCGGGATGACAGTTGCTCGCCTCACTGGAGTTTGTCGAGGCGAGCTGTTAAGCAAAGCGGAATAAAAACAAAAAAACTCCTCTTGGGAGAGAAGTGTTATTTATTGATGAATCGCCCTGAACTGCGAAAAATTTTATCAATCAGATATTTTTAAGGATTGGTGACAAGAGTCGTTTCCACCGACCTGGCCGTTCCCCTAAAAAATCCGGTCGATTTTATCCTATATATTAAATTTAGATTATCAATACATTCAAGCTGATTATCATCAGTAGTATCATCAGGAGTTCCGCCGTCATCATAAAACCTGACTTCATATTTTCCTCCGGAAATTGAATCGTTAAGGATAAAATTATCACTAGAATCGCTATCATCACAAAATGTTGTCGCTAGCCCATCAACATCACTAGCGGTTCCGATCTTTATTTGTTCCAAAACCGCTTCCAGACCGCTGTCGGCTATCTGGAAAGCGTTGACGGATTTGCCGGACGCCAAAGTGCTCCGCCTTCCGGAAAGAGAGACCGACACCAGGCTGATTCCGGTGAGAAGTATCAGAAACATTATGAAAAAAGTGAATATCAGCACCGAACCTTTTTTGTTTTTATTCTTCTTTGCCATAAAATTATTTTACAAACTTATTCCGGAAACCGAATAATCCCTGAGCGAGGTCGTGGTCTGGAGATGGACCGTATTGGAACCTTTGGTTATCGTCATAGAAACCGTTATTTTTCCGACCGAGACATCCTCTTCGCTTTCCTCAACATCAAATACTCCCGTCACATCACCGCTGGTCATAATAGCACTGCCACTAGTAGAGCAGTTGTCCGGATCACTCCCTGATCCTTCGGCTCTCACCAATTCGGTACCGCTAAAAGAATAATTAAAACATTTCTCCTGGGAATAATCATAAACTTCCACATAATTGCTACCGCTATCCATAACCGAGCTTGTCCTGAAAGTCTTTGCCATAAGATTCATCGCATACTGGGCGTTTTCCATATTCTCTTGGATGTCTTTGGCGTCTCCGTAAGCCCGGAAAGCCCTGGCAAAGGTGGCCGTGGAAGCCATCATGACCAATACGAACACGAACATCGCTATCACCACTTCCAGCAGAGTAAACCCTTTTTTATTTTTTTTCTTTGTTTCCATAAAAATTTTAAATTAAGAAGTCGTCTACTCGCCCCACCTAGTCAGCACCGCTTCGGAAAAAACACATTTATTGGCAGTCGTGCAATCAGTTTCATAATTTGAATCATCAAAATCTGTAGCAATATCTTTATTATTCCAAGTGGCTATACTTATGACTTTCCTTTCTTCATCGGAACCGCTAGCATCCGGATCTGATATGATAATTTTTCTTTTAAATTCCGTATTATCCCCACCGTTATGAGTATAAAAATCAGATGAATAATAAAGTGAATAGTCGCTTCCGGTGCAAAAAGGATTATTGTCATCAATATCAATAGTACAAGTTTCAGTGCTACCCGCAGAACCTATTCCATCAAAAGAATCTGGGCTTGAAGTGTCAACCCAATTATTATCCCTTACGTTTCTCATAAGCTCCACTCCTTCCTGCGCCAAGAGCGAAGCAACGACGCTGTCTCTCTCATCGATAAGCTCGTTGATTCCCGTCACATAAAGCGAAATAAGCGCGGTAAGAGTTATTCCCAGGATAAAAACCGCAAGCATCACTTCCCCGATCGAAAACCCGGATTTTTTGCCCTTTTTCTTTTTTTTATTTTTATCAAAAATCATAATCTATTTTTTATTAAGGACACTGGCCTTTTGTTATCAATCCCGCATTATTTA
>JAQVJM010000021.1 GCA_028695135.1 Candidatus Moraniibacteriota bacterium
GGCCTAGCTTTACCTGCTCGGCGAGTATGAATTCCGTCATGCCGGGCACATCCAGATCCGGCGCTTTCCTGAAGATCTTTTGATAAAATGCTGCGCTTGCCTGCTGGTCGCGGACGTAAAGGATGGTTTCGATCATATGGATGTGTTTCATGGCGCGATCCGATTATATCGTTTATTCAACAGTTAGATGTTCATACCCGGGCTATGCACAAAAAACATCAAATATTGTGCAAAGGTCTTTTTGAATGCACAAGCGTTGTGCATAGATCAGCCAAGTGCAACGATATTACTCTTTCTCGATCCCGGTTTCACAAGTTTGCTCTTATTCTTCCCGATATTTCTTAAAATTCTCCGCCTGCTCAAATATCTCTTTGAATACTTCATCTTTCGGTACGGGCGGATAACCATGTTCGGCAAGAATCAATATTAAGTCGACTTTCAATTCCGCCTTGATATCATCGCGCTGAGACCAGTCGGTATATTTTGCTTTATCATCAACAATGACCTTAACCGCACGTGAAAGCGTGATCAATTTATCGTGCGGATACTCGAATTCATGTTTCTCGGCAACCATTTTCAGGATATCGTAAAAGGCTTTTTCCTCAAAATCGATCCCCATTTCTTCAAAGGAGGATCGTTCTTTCCGCAAATCCTTGAAAAGATCGGCAAAATGCTGTGCTATGTCGTCAAGAACGTCGTTTGCAAAAGCAAGGCTCTCTTTCCGTTCATTGTATTTTTCGATCAGGGCTTTGAAGCGCTTTGAAAAATCCACGCCTTTGATCCTGTTTACCTTTTTGAATTCATTAATGGCGTGTTTAAGCAACTGCTGTAGCATTTTAATTTTGGTGTTCGGCAGTTTGATGCGGTCAATTTTTGCCAGATATTCATCGCTGAATATATCGATGTCTTTATTGGGTTGATCTTCTTCGAGTTTAAAGATCTCTTCAACGCCGTCGCTTAAAAGTGCTTCACGGATCATTTCCCGCACTTTTTCATTCATTTGGGCCGTATCGGGAGCATTCCCTTTTGTCAGTTTGTGAACGATAGCTGCAATTGCGGTATAAAAATGAATATGATCCCGCTCATTTTGGCTGATTTCTTCACTGGTAGAGCTGATTTTATAGGCACTGCGAAGCCGTTTGGTAATGCTCATAAAATGTTTTTCGGCTTCTTCGGTGATCTGTACATATTCTGCGCCTTTGTTAAGGCATTCAAGCTGCTGCAGCGGGGTTCCGTGAAAATAGGGCTCGGTATTGAATTTGATGAACATTCGCCTTAGCAGATCCAGTTGATCTTTGACAATAATGACCGCTTTATGAATATCCTCAAAATCATCTTCTTCGACATCCGAATATTTTTTCAGTGCAATATTCATGTGGCTTTTAATGCCGATATAATCCACAACCAACCCTGCTTCTTTGCCCGCATACACGCGGTTAACCCTCGAGATGGTCTGGATAAGCGAGTGCTGCTGGATAGGTTTATCGATATAGATGGTATCAAGGAAGGGCACATCAAAGCCGGTCAACCACATATCAACGATCATGGCGATCTTGAAATTCGATTTGGCGTTTTTGAATTGCCGGTCGAGTTCTTTTCGGTGATCTTTGCTTCCCAGCATATCCCAGAGTTCTTTGGGATCATCTTTATCGCGGGTCATGACCAGTTTGATCTTTTCTATCGGCTTGATCTTTTTGCGGTCCTTTTCCGTAAGGATCACGCCTTCGTCGCATTCGCGGATCTCGGTCCATTCCGGACGTATTTCGATGATCTTTTTATACAGTTCGTAAGCGATCTTTCTGCTGGAGGAAACGAACATGACCTTTCCCAGGACCGATGATCCCTCGCGAACACGTGTTTCATAGTGGACAATAAAATCCTTTGCCAACTCGGAAAGACGGTCGGGATCACCGAGAATGACCTCCATGTTGGTGACGGCCCTTTTGCTTTCTTCGATCTGATAATCGTTTGTCCCCGCTTCGGTGCATTGCCGGTAGTATTCTTCGATTTCCTGCAATTTCTTTTCGTCCAGGAGCAGTTTGGCGGCACGGCCTTCGTACACGATGCGGACCGTGATATTATCCTTGACGGATTCTTTCATGGTATAAGCATCCACCACTTTGCCGAAAACATCAAGGGTGGCATCGATGGGAGTACCGGTAAAGCCCACATAGGTAGCATTGGGCAGTGAGTCGTGCAAATACTTTGCAAAACCATAGGATTTCTTCACCCCACGGGCGGTAAGACGTATTTTTTGGTCGAGATTGACCTGCGTACGGTGCGCTTCATCGGATATACAGATGACGTTTGACCGGTCGGTCAGCATTTTCATGTCTTCGGTGAATTTCTGGATGGTCGTGAGGAAAACACCGCCGCTTTTTCTGTTTTGCAGGTAATGGCGGAGCGCTTCCCGGCTTTCGACACTGATGACCGTTTCATCACCGAAGAATTTCTTCGCGTTTGTGAACTGTCCCGAAAGCTGATCATCCAGATCGGTGCGGTCGGTAATAAGAACAATGGTGGGACTTGAAAAATGGGTGCTTTTCATTAAGAGACGGGTAAGGTAGAGCATAGTATAACTCTTTCCGCTTCCGGTGGCTCCAAAATAGGTTCCGCCCTTGCCATCGCCGTCAGGACGCATGTGTTCTTTAATGGAATGAAAGAGCTTTCGCGCCGCGTAATATTGCGGGTAACGGCAGACGATCTTGGTGTCTTCCTTGCAGGTATCGGGAAAAAAGATAAAATTCCGTATCACATCCGCTAAACGCTGCTGATCGAACAATCCTCTGACCATGGTATAGAGAGAATTGATGCCGTCTTCTTCCTTCAGCGCATTACCGTCCGTTTTACGCCAGGCGTAGTAGAAATCGTAGGGCGCAAAAAGGGATCCCGCTCTGCTGTTTACGCCGTCGCTGATCACGCACAGCGCATTGTATTTCATCAGTTCCGGAATATCGCGCCGATATCGGATCGTCAACTGATCAAAGGCATTTTTAATGGTGGTATTTTCTTTAACGGCACTTTTGAATTCAATGACGACCAAAGGGATGCCGTTGATGTAAACAATTGCATCCGGTATGCGTTTTTCATAGCCCTGTATCTCGAGCTGATTGACTATCTTGTAAATATTATGTGTTTTCCCATAAGAGCGGGCTTCGTCCGCAATCACCTTTTCCAGATCTTCCGGTTTGGGTGTCAGCGAGGGCGGCAGATTGCTGTAATCGATAAGTTCGATATACAGGTCTTTTTTACTGCGGTCTTCACGCTTGAGAACGAACCCGTCCGCAATGAGTTTGAGGATCTTTTTGTTGCTTTCGTAGAGTGCCGAAGCGGGAAAGGTTTCAAGTTTTCGGATGATGGCTTTAATTTCATTGTGCGTTATATTCTCGGACGAATATCTGTTCAGCAGGTAGTGTTCCAGATCGTTACGGAGCAGAACTTCCTGCATTTCTTTGTGGATTTGTTCACCCGTAAGATGCGTATAACCTTCGGCCTTAAACAATTCGATGACGGCCTGCTCCAGTTTTTCTTCCGTAAATTTAATCATCCGCAATTTCCCAGTATCCGCCCAATTTAGGACCTTTTCTTATAATGATTCCGGCTTTCTTTAGTTTGGCAATATAGTTTTCAATTGTTCTCGGTGTTTTACCCATTTCTCCGGCAATCTGTTCGGCGCTGTATTCGGGATGCCGGCATATGATATCAAAAGCCCTTGCCGGTTCGATTCCGAAATCTTTCCGAATTTGTTCCGAAATCTTTCCGAAATTCTTTTCCCTGTCTTCTGATATGCCTTGCTCAGGGTTAGCAAAAAGCGTTACCTCCACACCACCGTTCATTTCTTTGATCTCGGGCTCCGGCAAACCGGATTCCAGGCAGGAATTGATTATTTTAAGCGTACCCCGCCCCCAGGTGTCGATATATCCTCCTAAAAAGCATGCATTGGCGATTATCGGATTTCGGGGCCGGGAACTGTGCTCTCTTTTCAAGTCTTCAAGACTTAATCCCAAAGGAAGAGGGCCTTCATTCCAGACTGACAGCCTGTCATCATACACACGCACCTGTATTGTGGCGCCCATGTAGGTGCGGTGTACCAGCGCATTCAAAATCATCTCCCGCAAAGCCTGTACCGGATACAGGTCGTTTTCCACCCGTTGAAATCCCTCAAATGTTACCGGTCGTGTTAAAAATTTATACCCAAGTTGTACCTGTACTTCATGAAGCATATGAATAAGATTGCCTTCAATAATTTCCTGAAACCGCAAGTCTGCCGCATCTTTCCCGAATCGGCCTATTTTTACCTGAACATTAGGATAAAACCGCATGGGATCTTTCCCAAAGAGAATAATGGCCGCTCGTTTGAGCTTTTTGCCGTCCGTTAGTTTCAGCTTTTCCAGGATCTGTAAAACGGATAAGCCTTTCGTTGCCGGCATGCGTCCTTTTTCACGGCTGTCTTCAATGAACTTGTTAAGGCTCTTTTCGTCAATATCATTAACACTTGCATCTTCTTCGATCGTATCGTCCCAGGTTTTACCGGCTTTTTTCAGCAAAAACTCATTCAGCTCCACGCCGGTAAGTTCCATTTTGGTACTGCCGGAGCGATAGTAAAATCTTCCCCGCAGAGAGACCGGAACGGAATAAGGATTAACCTTGATCGAGATGAATTTCTTGTTTTTCTGCCCATGCAGCTGTACATCACAGATAATACCCATGGCATTGCGGATTTTATTGGGGATGTCTTCCATTAATTTTTTGTGATCCGCAAGGCCGACAACTTTCCCGTCATCATCTTTTCCAATACAAATGGTACCGCCGATGGCATTGGCAAAACCGCAGATCCATTTTAGATAATCGTCGTGCCATGATGACTTAAACTCAATGTTTTGGGATTCGCCATGGCTTTTGGTTAGTGATGAATGTAATGTGTTTTTCATGAATAATTATTCCATGCGTTCCTAATTTCAGAAAACTCATCTGGCGACATGCATGTCCTTCGCCATTTCTCAACGACCTCTGGAACAGATAAGTTTAGTGAGTTGTAATATGACCAAAGTGACGCTGCTAAAATTGATGAGATACGGCGTATTTCAAGTATTTTGTCAAAATTAAGATCTGGATTGTGGCTATTGTATGCCGTTTCGATAAGCATCCTATCAAGTCGCCTTTTGGTAGCAACCTCTAGGCTGATTGAAAAACCGGATACCCTATTTTTCAGAATACGAACAACGATCCACATCGCTGTACTTATGGATTGTATAGGACACCACGTGAGGTATTGACTAAGCATTGAGGCTGGATCAGATTCCACGGAACTGGCATCAGTATCAATGCCATCAAGAATAATCTTGCCGATTGCCTTGAGACCATCTTTTTCGATGTTATCCTGATTCGAAATCAATGCTTCGTTGATTCGCTTATAAACATCAGTCCTTTGATCGGGGTAAATGTGAAGACAAGCGGCTTCAGCCTCCATGACCGGCAATTTGTACTTCCGAATTTCTTCAAGAAGTCGTTCGAGAGAAGTTTTTATATCGTCAGGAGAATCCGCACTAAGCTTGGGACCTACTACCTCAGCGATTAGTTCGACAATACGGGCAAATCTTGACCGAAATTCTTCTGGTGTTGATGAAAACCCCGTAGGTGTGCTTTCTTTTCTATCCAGTCTGTCCTTGTCGGCATCCCACCACTTTATCAAGCGTTGCAGAATTTCAATAGCATCTTCCTCTGTCCAGATACTTCTTTCATTGCTGTTTGCACCAATAATCTCGTGCACGATAGAGATATTCCCTCCCGTTATGACAACACCCTTGTTAGGCTTGTCCTTTTGAATTGGGAAAGGCGTAGCTTTGATATATTCCTTGAAAAGCCGAGAAGGATCAACGGCCTCTGGGTGAGGGAGGCTCAGAAAAGCAAATTTGTAGAAATCTGTACCATCAGGCAGGCCATATTTATCAGTAACGCGCCAAATGGCCTCAGCGAGTTTCTTGCGCTGGTCGTCTAGTAGTTGTAATTTGTACAGAGTTATCAGAGAAGAAATTGCCCAACGTCGTTGATCCGGGTTATCCAACTTAGCCTGTTGGAACAAATTGCTAACCAATCCAAACTGAATTTCCAGAGCTGGTGCGCATTCTGGTTTCTGATTGATTTCGAGCAGCAGAAATGGATTCATGAAATCATCTTTTATGATTAAATTTAAATTTTCAGGGAAAGGTATTTTCAACAAGTCTGGTACCAAACTGTATTGTTCCACTTCTGTCATAGAGCTTATGAATCGCTTGGTCAGGTTCCCCACATTGCGGTAATTTGTCTTATCGGGAGAAGCATAGAGCTCAGTAATAAATTCAAGGACGCGATGCTTCATCTCACTAGAGCACTTACAACAAAGCCTCGAAATGACTTCTGGTAGTAGTTGGGCGAGACGCACTCCGTAATTATCATTTCGGAAAGCATTGCCCTCGTGTATATCTTCTCGGCATTTGTTGAGTGCATGCAGGTAGCTTTGAATGAGCTGATCGGCCTCCTCTGTGGTAAATCTATAAACAGATTCACGGTTAAACAGGCTGTCAACGGCCTTCGTATCCCCCAGCCTGAAAAGTGTAGCAATTGCCCAAAATGAAGAATGACGAGAGATACGTTGAAGACTTGCCAGCGCGGTTTTTGTAGCCATCGTGTAACTGCCGACTCGATATGGCAGGCCGACTTCTTCGCAGAACCGGAGGAAAGAATAGGCGTTGATCACCTCCGGATCAACACCATAAAAATGGTGTGTTCTAGAAACTCGGCCGATATCAAATTCGTGTTTCTCTGTGCTGCTTTTTTGCTGAGCAGGCGGTCTATCTAGTTTTAACTCGTATAACTTTAGTTCATTCCATGGGTCGCATCGGAAGGCTTTGAGTTCATCCCAGCGGGCATTTTGTTGATGTAGTTCATTCTTGCGATGATTATTACGAATAGACCTAAGACGTTGATTCCATTCTGTTCTTCGGCTATTCAGGCGATTTTCATAAAGGTCAGTCCAATCTTCATCAAAACTGTTGAACTTTTCTTGCGGCTTGATTGTGCTGTTTACTTGGTGTTCTGATTCCGCCCCTTGATTACGTAGTTTCCACTCATTTGCCAGATCATTCTTTATTTGCTGCTCCTCTTCAGGTGTCGCAGCTCTATCCACTATCCATTCACTGGCATCCCTGACATAACGCAAGAGAAGCATTTGGAACGATTCATTGGAAAGGGATAGATAACTTGATGAAGGTTTATTGTCATAACTCTTTTTGCGGGACTCGACCAACGACAAGCGAAGTTGCTCATCTGTGTCATTTAAGTGGCCAATTTCAGCAAACGCAGCTGCGCGTTTGGTCATCCAATAGGGCTGCGCTTCGTTGGGCCGCCAGTTCTCAAGCCGCTGTTTTGCGCTGGGCAGATCCAGGGTAAAAAGGCTGAAGAGAAAGCCTTCGTAATTCATAAACTCCATTTGTTCCGCCGAAAGATGGCTGGAAAAGGTCCTGAGCCGGCTTTCTGCTTCCCTCCATTTATCGAGATACCCCTCTTCGCGATAGAAGCGCAGCATGGCAAGTGCGATGGCCAACCATGCCTGTCGGAGGTCATCCCATTTCAGGTCTCGAAATTTATTTTTCCCAGGGTGGATCTGACAGTTCGTAGGTGGATTTGCGGTTTGAAATGGACAGTACCGTCCGAGGAGTTTTTCGCAGAACTCAGCTATTTCATTAAAAACGGGCAGCAAACATCGTTCAAGCCGCCAAATCAGTTCGAAAGCGTATTGAATATCCAATCCAGGGGGTGATTTTTCCGTATCCGGAAGGTAGTTAACCCAGGCGCTCGTGTACACCCACAAGTTTTCACGATTGCCATGCGGCAAGATCACCCAGCCCGGATAGGCCTGCCGCTGCCGCCGCCATTCTTCCGTGATCTTCTGAATCTCTTCGATACGATCCACAGCGTGTGCGGGATGCATTGTTTTGGGGTTGTAAGGCCAGTCTAGGGCATCCGGTTTTTTCGAACGTATGTACTTTAAAAATCGGCTCAACGCCTTTTTGTGGTCGTGTTTCTCGATCCCGTCGCAACAAGAAAGATCAACGACAATAATCCCGCGCTGCGCCAGGAGTTGCAGTCTGGCGGACGACAGATCAAAAACCCCGACTAGATATATTTTCTGTGTCTTGTCTTTACCGAGATTGTCGCGAATCCAGCCGATCCACTGAAGAAAATTAGGGTCGTCCCCAGAAAATCCTATCAAACAGAAGGTATTCTCAAGAAGAGCCTGTTGTACAGTATTAACGAAGGGAGCATATTCGTGCGGATAGCGACGGTAATCCTCTTCGGTGATTATAAAAGGCCGCTCGGATGGGAAGCTGCCGTGGAGTTTAACAATTCTGGGTTTGATTGCGTAAGGGATGTCCTCTTTGTTGACAACCGGTTCATACCTCCGAGTTACGACCTTTGCGCTAGCCCGCTCAAGTAAAGTATCGTAATTGGTGGAGAACACATCGACCCACGGCAATTCAAGAAGCTCAACATGGAGTCCGGAAGGTTCAACGGTCAGATCCGGAATATTAGAACGCAGTAAGCTCTCTAACGCAGGCCGCCCGATAGCCGCATGCACTTCTTCTGCCAATCGCAAGACATTCAAATACTTTTGTTTGGTCAGATCAGGTTTAATCCCGTGCGCTTTTTTATAAAAAAGGTCCCCCAGCTGATTCCAATCGGGAAACTCATCCCCAGCGTTCTTGCTGAAGCCCGCGCCCACCATGACAACTGCGCGTTCAGCCCATAAGCGCTCCGCAATTTCGTTTAAAAAAGGGCGAACGAGGTCAGGCACTTCAAAACTTACTTCATCACTCATATTCCATTCCTTATAAATCTAATTATGGTCCTGGTAGTAATTATCATAAAGTCGCCTACACTTGAATCATTTTCGAAAGAAGCAATTCTTTCAGCTCCGTTAGCTTTTGGTTTTTTTTAGTTTTCAGCAATATATAATCATAAAGTTTTGATACTTTATTGTCAAACTCCTTCTGTAATTCAATTGGCGGTTTAATTACAAATTGTGCATCAAAATCTTTTGTTACTAATGCCCCAAATACAGCCCCAACAGCCTCAGTTTTTAATTTACTCATTGTTTCTCTGGTAAGTTGATGAATAAAGAACTGATATTTACCTGTTAAGGCATAACAACTTTGATTCATTACCATTTCACAACCAGCAATTGAAATTGCCCCTACAGTTCCTCTAGCCGTTACAAATACTGTGTTCTTTGGATAAAGTTTGGTGTTACAATTTTTCAATCCCGCGTCTGTTATAGATTTTTCTGTTTGAATAGAATAATACCCTTTGGAAACATCAGCCGGTGTGAAGAATGGTATTTCACCATTCCAAAATGTTGGAATATTTGTATTAGGAGTACCACCACCACTTAACTTAACAACCTCTGTAAAGCTTTTTTCCATCCACCCCTCAGGCAAATTCTCAACATCAACCCCTTCCACAAACCAATGTTTATAAATTGCCTGCGCGGTTTCTTCCAGTTTTCGGTTGAGCTCTTCGTTCAGCTTGATGCGGTTTACAAGGGTGTTATATTCGGCGACGATCTCTTTTTGTTTTTCGAGGGTGGGGATGGGGAGTTCAACATGACACATTTCTTCCCATCCGAATATTTCACGAACACTGCCATGAGACATATATCGGGCATAGCGGTCGAATTCAGGGCGACGGAACCACATCATTAGGTATTCTGGCAATAAATCATTGTGGTTAATGATTTCAAATACAGTATAAGCGGACGAAACAATGCCCTCATCTAAATGGTCAAGCATTGCAAGTCCGATTTTGTCTCCCCGTCTTGAAGTATCCGGTACGTATGTAAATTGTCCCCGTTTAACAACTTTGTATTTGCTAAAGTCAGTCCCAACAGTATTTGCTATAGATACAATGAAAACCTTTTGTGTTGAGACGCCAAGCAGGTTCTCTTCTTTCCCAGCTGTATTTCGCACATCAACTTCACGGATGTATGGGCCAAGTTGCCTATAATTTGATCTCATAGCCCAACTCTCTAAAGACTTTCAATAATTCTTTCTTTGACTCCTCTTCGTCTTTCAGTAAAGTCGAAAAATCCGATTGCAGGCTTTTCATCTTTTCATCAAAATCAATATTCTCATCTCTATTGATGAACTCTATATATTTACTTGGTACCAACGAGAAATCTTTCTTCTCTACTTCTTCAAAACTTGCACTGTAGCAGTATTCGGGTATGTTGCTATATTTATCCTCAAACTCAACACTTTGCCAATTATGATAGGTTTCAGTTATCTTTTGTATATCTGATTCGGAAAATTGCACATATTTCTTTTCAAACGGTTCGCCCCACTGTCTTAAATCCATGAAGAGAATTTCCCGTTCTCTGTTACGATACTTTTTCAGATTCCCATTGTGTTCTATTGTATGGGCTTTTTTATTCTTGTTAAGGATCCAAATAGTAACTGAAATATCAGTTGTATAGAAAAGGCTTCGAGGTAAAATCAGAATTGTCTCCACCAGATTATTCTCAATCATCTTGCGCCTGATCTTATATTCAGCTCCGCCGCCGGAAAGCGCACCGTTTGCAAGAATGAATCCGGCGACCCCGTTCTCGGATAATTTTGAAACCATGTGCAAGATCCAGGCATAGTTAGCGTTGCCGGTGGGCGGCACTTCGTAGCCGCTCCAGCGGGCATCGTCGACCAGTTCATTTTCTGCACGCCACTGTTTCTGATTAAAAGGAGGATTGGCCATAATGAAATCGGCCTTCAAGGCTTTGTGCTGATCCCGGAAAAAGGTGTTTTCCGGAACGTCGCCCAGATTTGCGGAAATACCCCGGATCGCAAGATTCATCTTAGCCAGTTTATAGGTCGTGGTAGTATATTCCTGCCCGTAAATCGATAAATTTTTCTTATTGCCGTGATGGCTTTCAATAAACTTTACCGACTGTACAAACATACCGCCCGACCCGCAGCAGGGGTCGTAAATGGTTCCGCTGTAGGGCTCGATCAGCTCTGCCAGCAGGTTGACAATGCATTTCGGTGTGTAGAATTCGCCCTTGCCCTTGCCTTCCGCCAGGGCAAATTTGCTCAGGAAATATTCATACACCCGGCCGACAATATCTTGCTCTTTATCTTGAAGCGTATCGATATTGTTGATCGTATCGAGAAGGGATGCGAGCTTGGCAATATCAAGGTCAAGGCGGGAGTAATAGTTATCCGGCAGAGCGCCTTTCAGCGAGGGGTTGTTCTTTTCCACGGTCGCCAGGGCCGTATCGATTTTTAGGGAAATGTCATTCTGCTTGGCATGTTTTTTCAAATAGCTCCAGCGGGATTCCTCGGGCAGATAGAAGACGTTTTTCATGGTGTAAAATTCCACCATGTCGGCGTATTTCTCTTTGCCCTCGGCAATAAGCTCCGCTTTCCGCTGCTCGAATTTATCACTGGCAAATTTCAAAAAGATCAAACCCAGAACAACATGCTTATACTCGGAAGGCTCGACTTTGCCACGGAGTTTATTGGCGGATTCCCAGAGGGTTTCTTCCATTGATTTTTGTTTTTTAGGTGCTGATATTTTTATCGCCATTTATTTTTCTTCCTCGTTATCTTCATCCCTTGAACTATAAATAACTTCAGGTTCCCCGCTGGCCGAACTGAACGCAAACTCTTCCTGTGCAGGAAGGTTATAATTCTTAAGTTTTTTTCTGAATGCTATTTTTTTATCAATTTCTTCTATATTTTTTGGGTCACACTCACTAATAAATGTTTCAAATTCCTCACTGTTTTTAATTGTTCGGAATGCCTTTTGGGGTTGCAAATAAAGCACCCCCGTTTTTCCATGCGTTACAAGATTAAACAAGTTATTTATCGTGCCCGCGCTTTTTCCATCCCAAATCATAAATCCGTAATCTGAATCAATGGCCATTTGTTCATCTTTAATTATATAGAACTGTCTACCCCTTGCCTTAGGGGGGACTTGAACATTTTCAACACTCCAGTCTCCAATATTATTTCGGCAAGTTTGCCCTGAACAATAAATTATAACATGAGGATATTCATTTTTAGCAAAATAAGACTGCACTACGGTATCGGCACCCTTTGCATCACCAATCAAAACCATATGATTTTGATTAATAATATTGTCAAGACGAATTTTAATCTGTTCGTTTAAATTTTTAATGGTTATTGAGCCGCTAATGAATATTTTTTTCAACATTTGCTCCTGGTTTTGGTTAAGGTTAATACGCAAACTGACGCAGCTTTCCCCTTATGATATAGTAAATCAGTAGCAACATTCAAAGTACTTCCCGATCTGAATAAATCATCAAACAATAATATTCTTTTTCCAATTATTTGATCGGAACAAGTAAGGTCTAACACTTTTTCTAGTTCTTTTTTTCTTTCACTTAAATCGGTAATATTTTTAATTTGTTTAGCACCACTTTTTTTAATTAAGACATTATCCAGTATTTGAATATTAAATTTTTTTGATACTTCATTGCAGATCTTATTCACCGGTTGCCATGTCCTCGTTTTGTCTGAAGGGGGAATGGGAATAATCAAATCAATATTATTTAAACAAGGTATATGTTTTTCTATTTCATTAACAATTTCATCAATTACGGTTATGTCTTTTTTATATTTCAATTTATAAAGAAGTTCACCAATTTTACTTCTTTTTGTATCAAATTGATCATGCCCATATTCATCAACACCAAGATAACTACTGCCTGTTGTGTGAATATCCAATGCGTATCCTTCTTCCCACTTTCCTTTGAGTTTAATTGCCATTTTGGATCCTTTTTTTTGGTCGCCACTCATCATTTATTCGGACCTATCCGAAAGTGCTTCAAACTTCGCTGTCATAGTGGGATTCCCGCGCGTTAATTTTTTAATGGTCAGATCTTCCGCTTTGTTATTGGCCAGGCGCAGATTGTTTTCCGAAGACAACAAGGCATCTTTGGTTTTTTGAAGATGATCAATGGTTTTATCGATTTCATCAATAGCCGTTTTAAATTTACGGCTGGCCAGTTCATAATTTCGGGCAAACCCTTCTTTAAATTTGTTAATATTATTTTCAAAATCAGTGATATCAATGTTTTGATTTCTTATCAAGGCCAGCTCGGCTTTGTATTTCATAGAATTCATCGCCGCATTGCGAAGCAATGTGATAATGGGAATGAAAAACTGAGGGCGGACAACATACATTTTCGGATATTTGTGAGAGACATCAACAATACCCGCATTGTAGAGTTCGCTTTCCGCCTCCAGGAGCGACACAAGCACGGCGTATTCACATTTTTTTTCCGCACGGTCCTTGTCCAGCTCTTTTAAAAAATCTTCATTCTTTTTTTTTGTCGCCGTTTCGTCACCCTCATTCTTCATTTCGAACATAATGGAAATGATCTCATTGCCCGATCCATCGCTTTCCCGGTAGATATAATCGCCCTTGCTTCCCGAGCGGACATCATTATCTTTTTCAAAGTAGGCTTGTTGAAAAGCCGTTGCGCGAAGCTTATTGAATTCGGTTTCGCAATGCTGCTCAAGGGTTTCGCCGATCATTTTGGTTGAGAGTTTGAGCTTCATGTCTTTAACACGAGCAATCTCATCGTCCTTATATTTTATTATTGCGTCTTTATTTTGCAATTCGGTTGTTAATTGTTGCTTTAATGAACTTTCAAGATTTTGTTTTTCTAATTCTTTGGTTTTTACTTCATTTGCCAACTTGTCACGCTCTTTTTCAATATCTTTTACTGCTTCACTAACTGCTAATTTTTTCAGTGTTTCTGCGTTTTGAATACTTGATTTCATTTTTGAAATTTCAGCATCTTTTTCTGCAATCTTTTCAGAAAGTTCACGTTGCGTATTTGCTTTAGCTAATTCAACAGCATCATTTTTCTCTCTTTCGGCAAGTTTAAGTCTTTCTTGTAATTCTTCTTTGAATTGATGATCCCGAACTTGTTTCAGAATATCTGCATAACCCGCTTCATCGACTTTAAAAACTTTTTGACAATGAGGACAAATAATTTCGTTCATATCGATTAAACCTTCTTGCTTAATGTTTCATGATCTAGTCTCTCATATAACAAATGCATATGCGACATGGGACGTTCATTTCTTCCTTCTGTTTAAGTCTTCTAAAGTGTCCGGCTGATTCTTTAGTTTTTTTCTTTAAATAGTGTTTGAATGTAAGGAAGATGCGCGGGTTTGACAAATATAAATGTGTAAAAAAAGAACATAAAGAATTGAGCTTTATACCGAAATGATTTTGTTTCAGTGGAAATATTATTGTACGAAATTTAATCCCCGGCAAAGGGTGTTCAAAAGGTGCCAACGGTGAGCTCCGCCCGGATAAGGAATAAGATTACCGGCAACAAGGCAATCTAGGGTATTTCCTCTCAGATTGGTATCATACAATAGCGAATAAGAATTGGAATAAAAATTCAAAATTTAAGCGCGGGGTGCAGCGTTTAAGGTTCAAAGTTACGGGTTTGTTTATTCGTTTTAGTTTTGGCGGTCTTTTTGAATAATTTCCCCGATCTTTTTATAATACTGCTCCAGATACACTTGTTCCGTATCATCGAAAGTAGTGATTCCTCTGCGTTTTTCAAGCTTTTCGAGCGCTTTGCGCCGTCGCCTGATCTTCTTTTGGAGGATCCGCCACGCTCTTTCTTTTTCTTTCTCTATATCCATCGCTATTCATTGTTATTCCCTTGCTATATTAAGATGTATTTGCCATAAGCGCAAGCTTCGGATCAGCGGAAAAGACGATTGAAAATTATTTTTATTCGTGTTCATGCTGTTTGCGGGAAATGGATTCAACATTCAAAATTTAAGATTCAAAAGCCGGTTCAAGGTTCAAAGTTCAAGGCTCAAGGTTGCAGGTTTTTGAGTAATCAAGCGAAAATTGTAATTTGTTTAAGCGGGATTTTTCTAGACGGGTTCTTTCGGAAGCTTGCTCAGGTTGCGGAGATATCGTTCTAAATCGAAGGTTTAGTTTTCTTGCGTGATCTTCCATAATTATCCAGGGAACTATGATGATATTTTTTGGGTTTTCAGCCAGGCAATGGCGCCCCTGGTAGAATACCATATAGGATAAGCATAAAAGAGGTAAATGATTGCCTCGTTTTCGTCACCCGGACCGTAATGATCGGGTATATCTGACGGGTACTCTTGTTTAAGCAGTTTCGGCAGAACGAATTTGTTGAATTTGGTCGCATCCCTCAACTTTTTATTTGAGCTTGCACAGATCCCTTCGGTTTTATATGCATACAGTGCGCGATTAAACAGGGCAAATGTGGATATTTCACCTTTGAATTGGGTATCGTATTTCACATATTTTTCATAATTATTCGCTTCGATCAAATACAGCATCAGTCTGCCGCGGATGCCCTGGTTGTCATTAGGGTTGAGCTTTATCATTTTTTCAAGGATCGCGATGCATTCCCCGGTCTTACCGATGGCGTCGAGACATTCGGTCTGGAATTGCAGACATCTCATATAAGGCCGGGTGTCGCGAAGTCCCCAAAAATGCCCGATGTTTTCTTTCAGGTGTTTTCCCTCGAACTTTTTTTCTCCGATGGAGATCCCTTTTTCAAAAAAGAGCATGGCGATCCGGGGTTCGGGCTCATGCGATCCGAGGTATTCATACGCTTCAATACAATCGGGATCGAGCTCAAGAGCCTCTGCTATATTTTCTTTTGCTTCCGGGAACTCCAGATCATAGGCCCCGAACACAAGATCCTGTGCTTTCTCTTGAGGGCTCAGCAAATCTTCCGGCATCGAGGGAATGGGTTTACCGAGTATTCCGTCCAAAAATTTCCTCATGTCCTTTTCAGACTTGAAATCCTGTGATTCAAGCATACGGTGAAGGTCAGCCATCATTTTTTCGTGATCTTTATCCATGGATTTAATACCCCGTGTTATGTGTTTGAATCAGTAATTTACTCATAATTCTATCCCATTGCCAAACTTTAATGAAATGACTTGATATTTGGACTCCGGCATGAAGTGAAATACATAAGCAGGAAAGCATAAAAAATAAGAATAGTTTGAATGCATGAACCGGATTCAACATTCAAAAT
>JAQVJM010000022.1 GCA_028695135.1 Candidatus Moraniibacteriota bacterium
GGCCTGAAGATTGTTTTTCAAACAACCATTTATTTTTTAACACACTTTTTGAAGTTTGTAAAGCAAATGTGGACGTTTTTAAAAAAGTTATCCACAAGACACCCGTTTTATCCTTTATTTACAACCTTTTTTCAAAAATGAGCTTGTAAAGCAAATGTGGACTATTTTGGGATTTTTCTGAAAATTCAAAAGCGGGCTATTCTCAATTGAGACGACCCGCTTACTCTATTTTTTTCATCCATAAAACAATGTCCGTTTTTATTTTTGTCAACGATATATAAAAACTAAATGAATAAACATGGGATTTGTATAATCTTTTTAAAAAATAAGGGTAGTTTGTGTATTTCACAAACTACCCGTTTAAATTAGAGGATGATTTCTCTCTAAATCTTAATGCAGTCAGCATCAGATCCGTTTAACTTATTTTTCTGATAATAAGCTCTTGCCCTACATCCTCCGCAATATGACAAGTATTCACACTTGCCGCATGGCTCATCAAATGCAAGGCGATTCCTCAATGCGTTGAATATCTTTGATTCAAACCATAGTTGTTTCAAGTCGTTCTCGTAAATATTCCCCGCTTTGAGTCTAAAAAACGGACAAGGCACAACATCGCCATTCGGCAAAATAACACATGCAGCCACTCCAGCAGTACATCCGCCTTTTATGCCGACATACCTTTCAGTTTTTTGATCCTTTAAAATCGCAGCAAACGGAGAAGTGAAGCGCAAAGTTCTTTTGTCCAGATAAAGCTGATGTAACTTTTTTACGACCTCAACTTTCTGATTTGGCGTTAATTGGAGATCTTCCTTGTCTCCAGGAATACAGAGATTAAAGCCAATATCTATACTATTATGATTCGCTATTTTTACCATCCAGTCAATCTTATCAATATTGCCAGGATGAACTGTTGCGAAAAAATAAGTATATATACCAGAATTGATAAGTCGCTTGGCTATTTCCACCGTCTTTTTTACGGAAGTTTTTCTCACCGCAGAATCGTCAGTCTCGAAACTGAGGTGGACAATATTAAATGCCTTGATAGTCTCGATATCCATCTCCCCGATCAATCCATTTGACTGAACGACCATTTTAAGATTCGGCTTGTTTACTTTTATATAGTCGACCAAATCTCTAAAATTGGCATGTAATGCCGCCTCGCCACCCGAAACAATGAATTTTTGGACATTATTTTCCTCCGCAAACCTTATCAGATTAATCACGTCGTCCAGAGGCATATCCAAATGCTTGTTAGTTCGATTGTAGCAATGGCGACAATCCAGGTTGCATTTGGTAGTTATCTCAACCTCCAATAAATGCAGACCTAATTTCGCATCGCTGGTCTTTGACATTTTCAAATCCTCCTTCTTCGTAGTTTGATGCCCAAGCTCTGCAGCCAGAATAACATCTTGGTTTTTTTAGACATATATGGCATTCCTCAGGAATTCGATCTTTAAGTACAAGTTGGCGGAAACGCTCAAAGCCCTTGCCTGACTTCCAGATACGGTGTTCATTATCGGTTAAAATATTTCCGCAGTAAAATTCTTCGCTCTTAAAAAAATTGCACGGAAAAACTTTACCGTCGCTTTCCACCACCAGCTTATACTTCCCCGCCGCACAATTAGGCAATAATAAGCCCGAATTTATATAATGCTCTCTATCGTCAATGAAGATGCTGTGAAATCCATGCTTCAGCGTTAATTTATTTTTGGGAATTTTTTTTAGATTATTTATGTAATCTTCCAGCAATTCCCGATTCAAAACTAACGCGATATCTTCGAAAACATTTCCGAAACGGGAAGGCACCGGAATGGATGGTGCAAATTTATAAATATCATACCTTGAATCGAAATAAGTGAACACCTCCATCATCTGATGGTAATTCGACCTCACCAAGGACATATTTATTGATGTCCTTATTCCATTGACTCCGTTGGCAAAGGCTCGTCTTATGTTGGCTTCAACCAAATTAAATGAATTAGCTTTCCCAACAATCTCGTCATGGACACTTCCAATTCCATGCACTGAAAAAACAATTTCATCGGCAAATTTTAATACATTCGAAACATCAGATGTTCCATTTGTATTAATTCTTAATTCAAAACCAAGCTCTTTACACCAACTTATCAGAGCTGTAAAATCGGGATACATAAAACTTTCTCGACCCGTAAAATCTAGTCGCCTGATTCCAAGATTGCGAAGCTTGAGAATTATACCCTGCCATTGTACTAGCGTAAGATCGTGTTTTGTTTCCATAGCCTTCTTGCCAGTATAACAGAACTTGCATTCCTGATTACATTTGTTTGTAATCTCAATCTGAGCCAAAATCGGTTTTTCCCATGCTAATTCAAGCAACTCTTCACGACCAAACCCTTTCATAGCTGTTTCTCCAATATCTCCCTTGAGATGAGGTAATTCAAAAACGATTCAGGCAGCTCTTTCAAGCTACGCTTCTCGTTAATGGTTACAAACATTTGATTGATAAGTTTTGCAGCAGCCCCCGTAAAAAATGTATAGCTAAAGTCGTGATAAAAAACATAGATTCCATTTTTTTCTCGGTAGGCGACAGCAGGATTTAATCTCAATATCTTTTCCATCGCTTACTCCCTATAAAAATTGAGGGAGGTTCCGCCATAACTATGACGGAACCTCAATTTGCGACATCAGTCGCCGTTGATAAGACAGCCATTGGCATCGAATTCTTCGATGTCCATTTGCCAGTCTTCGATTTCGATGCTTGGTTCATTCGATATAACCGCTTCCACGCTTAATCACCTCCTTTTCTTGATTGAGTTTTTCTGAGCAACAAAATAAAGTCGGCTCAAATGCTTTTTATTGTCTTCATAAATCTTATGTTCTTCTATAACCTCCAGCAAATTGAAACCGGCCTGCTCAAGTAATGGAACAATATCTCCTTTGTCATACCCCCTCTCAATATGCTTCTCCTTTATCAGGCGGTAGAATTCTCCTTCCTTAACGAAGAAGTCGATGTCTAATACCCAAAATCTGTCCTCTCCGCTAAAACGGAATATCGAATAGAATTCAGATTCTTCGAATATCCGCGGTTTAAATCTTTGGGCGACCTGAACATGATCCATGGGATTCATGTCAAAAAGAAAAATCGTTCCTACCGGAATATTACGGCTCACAGCTTTAAATGCTTGCAACATATCATCGTCAGAAAGCAGATAGTTTAAGGAATCATAGAAGGAAACCACTAATGTAACTGGTTTGGTTTGATCTCCTAAATTGAAATTCCTTGCGTCAACACAGACAAACTGCTCGCCGGGAAATTTCTGCTTAGCGACTGAGATCATCTCATCCGAGATATCGATCCCGATCACTTTAAATCCCAACTCGATTAAGAGATTGGAGATATTTCCGGTTCCACAAGCAACATCCAAGCATGTGCCCTTGGGAATGTTATATTTTTCAACAACATCGGCAATCAAAATCTTCCAGCCAGGATATTTATTTCCTCCCATCAGCTTATCGTAAAATTTTGCCATCACACGATAAGCCTCTGAATTGTCATATCGTTTTTCTTTGTTCATAATTATTCCCTAATGATCATTTTTTTGTAACGGTTAGAAAATCTGCAGAACCCTCCGCAAATAATTTCTTTGCTGTTTTTATCACACCTGCGACAATCTTCGTTCTGTATCAGTAATTTTTTGGTCTCATCTTCTAAATCACTAACCAATAATTTCGGCGAGTAATCTTTGATATTACCTAAAAAACGTGTCCGATCCATAACGCAGGGATATAACACCCCGCGACTGTCCACAGAAATCCTTTTCCGCAAACCACATCCGTAATAGCGCGAATACGGAACAGTTTTTTTGGTGCTCAACAACCCATTTCGGACATTAGGATGTTTCAGTAGGCCACCCAACTCTCTTGCGAGATCCACCGGTTCGAGATTATTGAGCACTGCTGCGCCGGTTTTGATAGTAGGTCGAAAATGAACTATCGTATTGAATTTCTTCGCAACATCAACCATTTCCTCGACACTGGCAAGATTCTCCTTATTTAAGGTTGAAATGAAATAAATTTTAATACCCTTAAAATGAAGATAATCAAGCCCTGCCATCATCTTAACATATAATCCATCACGTCGTCTAACGCGGTTATGAATCTCGCCAACCCCATCCAGACTTACTGCCAAACCTAAGCCTTCTTTTAAAATATCAATCAGCTCATTCGACGAATTAATTAGAAATTCGCCATTGGTCACAACATAAAAATGCAACCCTTGCTGTTTGATAAAATTAAGGATTTGATGTAAATCATTACGGGAAAATGGCTCGCCTCCCGTTACCTCAAACAGACCTATCCCCAATTCCTTCAGTTTTGAAATCCTATTAATCAGGTCTTCAAGCGGAGGAATATAGTGATCGAGATCAGCTTTGTGATAACAAGTTATGCAATCACAATTACAGAAAGAAGTTATTTCAAACAGTACTTGCGTCGGCAAACCACTGACATCGACGTGCATTTCTCTATATACCTGAGTTGGGGTTGGCTCCTTTAGAATTACCTCGTTCTCAAGCAAAGACGACAGCACATGATGCGGAATACCCTTTCCTGAAAATATCCTACCTTTCAGCAGGTTCACTATATCCTCATCCACAAACAGAAATGAGGAATACAACATAGGCGGAGTAATAACAGCCCCATTTGGCTCATAGCGAATAATCGCCGACGGATTAAGATAATATAAATCGTCTTTCTGACAAATAGCATCATCCTGTTTCCTAATTTTTGCAATACAGGGAGCTGCCAAATGATGCAAATTAGTAACAAGCATAGATAACCTCCTCATCTACTTTTAATTTCAAGAATTTCCAGCAGTTCCCCGTAGGACTGTTCACTCGAAACATCTACGCTGGTAATCATTTTCAGGGCTTCTTCATAATTGATTACGCCAAAGCGCACTCTTTCGGTCAGATAGTCTAAGATGATAGGATATTTTGCGACCACAAATTCCATCCCCCGATTGGACTGAAAATTTAATCCCTCCGCAAAGAAAACACCGGGGATCAGACAGTCGGTATCGTATCCGCCACATCTGGGATGAACCCATGGGATTTTATGATCCGTGATATAAGTGAAATTGATCAACTTGGAAAGGCCGAAAGCATATGCACCGCGTACAATGGTAACACCGCTTGGCTTAGTCCAAAAAAGAGAATACGCCCCTTTTGAATTTTTCTTTGGAGTATCCCCACCTGTAACCATTACGGTAAATCCCAGATCCTTCATTACAGAATCATATGTCCCGTCAATCATGGTGTTGCATATTTTGCCACAAGGCAATATGCCTTTCTCTCTGCAAATTTTATAGACATCAAGAGTTGTAACAGGCTTACCGGTTATATCCAGAATTTTTGGATTATCCTGAATTTTATCAGCAACATCTACATAAAAGTGATTCTTTTTAAGGTTGAGAAAATTTAAAACATTCTCGATATTTTCTTCCGCAACCCTACCTTTAACCTTGGTATCCACAGTGAAAATCTGCAGCTCAATAGATCTCTTCTGGCATTCCGAGGCAAGCTTAGCCAAAACAACTGTGCTATCTAAACCTCCCGAATATGCAAAAAGAATTTTTTTATTCTCTCGCAAAAACAGCTCAAATTCTTCGTCGAATTGCTTTCTTGAAGGTAAACTACCGGAATTCATAATATCAAAACAAATCTCACAGACGGTTTCATTACCGACTTCATAAAATTTAAGCTCTTTTCCTGTTACAGGATTGACGACATTCAAACCCATAGGATTAATGCAATATTTACAGCACTTTTTCATCGTTTTATCTCCTTTTCTATTGTTAAGATACTGATCAAGCTATATAAGATAGCTTAACCATAAAATTTACACCAAATTCGTAAATTGTCAATAAAATCTTATTGGAAAAATCTTACAGAATTATATTCCCAAAAAGTTATCCACAAGACACCCATTTTATCCTTTATTCATAACCTTTTATCAAAAATGAGTTTGTAAAGCAAATGTGGACGTTTTATGTTTTTTCTCTACCTGCCCGCAGTGCTTATGCACATGTATTGCAGGCGAGCGAATTACGAATTCAATACGAATATACGAATGACCAATAAAGAACTTACGACTATTTACAGAATTAATTACGTAATTAATTACGTAATTCCCCGGCTACTTTTAAAATCGCGTCGAAATCATCCCCTTCCGCGGTTCTGTTCCTTTTTTCATAACCGCACTTTATGCACTTATGAAGAATGATATAATTTCCTTTTTTCTGGTCTATTCCGATCGGCTCCATCCATCCCCTCATATCCAATATAAAAATCATATATCACTTTCTAGCTCCCAATCATTTTCTAATGCACCACCCATATCATCAAGAACATATTTAGACAGCTTTTTAATCATAATTTCAGCATCAGCGCGAGAGTGAACGCTTGCAATTTCCTCATATATTTCTAAAAATTTGGGATCCGCACTATTAATCAATTCTTTTTGATATTTTGGCTTTGCAATAAGAATACCATGGTACGCGCAAAAAGTATCGACAAGATAATTTAATAATAAGGAAATATTTCTCTGCCATGCAAAAATGTTATTAACTTCTGATGAATCCTTAATATCATTGAGATAGTCCTTTATAAAATATTTGGCGATAAAGATCTGATGATCTGTCATCTTTTTTTGAGATATTTTCTTCAATTCATTTTTGGCTTCTTCTTTTAATTTTTGTAAATTAGAATCTTTGTCTTGAATAATCTTTCCGTCCGCGAGCATAGACAAAACTGTTTTTTTATTTATTATTTTTGCCGCTTCAAAATCCTCTCTCAATTGTTTTATTGGATTTACAAAATAGTCTATTTCTATGCCATTAATGTTTTTCACCCCACGATATCTTTTCCCGATATTTTTTATCACAACATAAAGATCAACATCGGAATGTTGATTAAAATGTTTTTCGTCAACAGCAGAGCCAAATAATAATATCCCTTCAATATCAACCGATTCATGCTCGCTGATAAATGACTTTGTAAATTTCTTAACCAGGTTATTTACATCATTGATATTCATAAAAACAGATTTATTTTTTTATATATAAAATATTGTACTAAAAAATTAGGGGGATGTAAAATTAATTACATCCCCACTTACTACGCTCGCGAAACGAAACATTACTGCTTCTTCCGCTTCTTGGTCTGGCTTTTTGCGGTATACGGCTTTGCTTCATCTCCGAGCATGCCCTCCTTTCCCATACAGGTTGAGCAAGAAGTAACAAACTCCCGCAACGAGAAGCCGCGCCTCTTCAGCTGCTTTTCCGCACCCAATTTTAATCACCTCCTTTGTATACTGTTGAAATTCTCCAACATTGTGGATCATGACCATGATGGTCACCTGTATAGGCATACGCCGCGGCTCTACAACCGCCACATATTTGCCTAAAATCACATTCCGCACAATAACCCTTCAAAAAAGACTTTCTGTCATAAAAACAATCCATCTTTTCTGAATTAATTATATCCAAAAGGGAACTGTCGGAAATATTGCCAACGACTATCGGCAAACGTCTGCATGGGAAAACATCACCATTGTGACATATTGCCAAATTGCCAATACCTGCACCGCACCCACCCAGTTCACTCGAAGAAAGAATCCTGCCATCAACTGGGACATAAAGCAAAGGATCATCGGAAGTCACCTCAATACTTCTAGAGTCGTTCAACGAGTGTATCAATCTCATCATTTCCTTCATCTCATGACTTTCCAATGGAATAAGCATTCCGCCTTTTCCCTTCCCTATTGGCAACATCCTATTGAATGCAATTAGTTTTGCACCCTCTCTTTCTGCCATGTTAACAATATTTTCGATATATTGCAAATTGAATTTTGACACGGTTGTCATAATCCCCACATCGATACCGCAATTCCTTAAAAGCCTTAGACCATGAATCGATTTTTTGAAGGAACCTGTTCCGCGAACCTGATCATTGACTTCTGAATTATGCCCCTCAAGACTTATCTGAACCATTTTAACATTCAGGGAAGCTATTTGTTTAGCACATTTAAAATCAATGAGTGTGGCATTTGTTCCGATATCAACTCTTCTGACTCCCACATCATTTAGATGTTTTATAATTGTGAAAATATTAGGATCCAATAATGGTTCTCCGCCAAGCAGTCCGACCCTTATTAAGGAATAATATTCGCACAATTCGATTATCCGGTCAATCGCCTTGAGCTGAAAATCTAATCTATCAACAGGAATGCGTGATTGATTTTTAATGTAGCAATGCCTGCATTGCAGATTACATTCATTATTCAAGTGCCACATTATCTGTATGATAGGTCTATATTGCTTATCCATTTTATAACCCCTACACTAAAGGTTCAAAAAGCACAAAGGGTCTCGTGACCCTATGCGACCGCTACCGACATAGGACCATGCCTTGCACCCTCCCTTGCAGATTCTCCATTCCTTACAGCCGATGCAGTCTTCTTTTTCTTCGCGAAACTTCTGGAAAAAATCACTGGAGAGCCAAAGGTCTCGGAAGTTGTGAGTCCTCACATTTCCTCCGCTTAAACCCAGACTGCCAATAAGCGGACAGGTTGTTATTTCTCCGCTTGGCATAATAGTGGCCCTCATTCTACCGGCAGGACAATCCCATTTCCAGTCAAATTCATCAAGACCACTTATTTCTGGGGCAACTTTCATTCCATATGATGCGTAATGCTTATTGAAAGTAATGACGAGATCATTGATATTCTGCCACTTTAACTTCCATAATTTTTCTGCAATACGCAATTCGTCATCGCGAGAAATAGAGAACATATCTAAATTATCCAACCCTCTCCCCATTGGAAGGAATCGAACAAAACGAACTCCTCGCACACCAAGATTTTTTGCAAGATCAATAACAATATTGAGATCTTCCTTGTTTGCATCTGAAATCGTGGTTGCCAACATAATTGACAGCCCTTCCTTGCTTAAGTTTGCAATCCCTTTTTTAGCAGCCTCGAAAGCGCCCTTGCCACGAATTTTATCATGCAGATGTTGTGATCCCTCAATGCTGACCTGCGCATATCCAAATCCTGCCTCAAATAGCATCTTTGCCCTTTTAGTATTTGCCAACACAGCGTTTGTGGCAACACTCAACTTAAATCCAAGATTACGCGAATAGGAGCCAATATCAATCAATTTATCAAAAACGGAAAGTGGTTCCCCTCCGCTGAAACTCAGTTCGCACACACCCATTTCATTAAATTGATCGATGATTGACATGCACTCAACAGTTGAAAGCTCTCCATCGTATTCAATTCCTGAATCTTGAACACAGTGCATGCATCTTAAGTTGCATTTGTTAGTTAAAATCCAGAAAATAATAATGGGCGCAACAAAATGTGATCCCATATCTTCTCCGAAAGATATTTTCTCATCATCCGTTATGCAACTATTTCGCTGGGTCTTCAAGCTCTCCGGAGTAAAGTTTTTTGCCAATAGTTCCTGCAACTGATAGTATTGTTTTTCATCCGGCTGAACAGAAAATTCCTGTTCTAAAATTTTAAGAACAACAGAATCGCTCTTGTGTTCATTTTTTAGCTCAATAGCGCGAAAGGTAAAGTCATCCACGGAATACACTTTACCACTATCCTCATTATAAATAATACCACCAAATTTTTCCTTGCGTATCATGATTAAGCTCCCTTAACTTTCTAGGTAATTAAAGTAGTATAGTCGATTTTTAAATCGACTATACTACACCCATTTGAACATCAGCCGTAAAATGTTGGTCTTTTGGACATTAGCCGTGGAAAAGTTGAATGGCGAAATGGCATTTGTGAAATACTTAGGGATATTTCTTTGATCAGTTGTTCGCTAGTCATTGATATATCATTTTTCACCCCACGTTTTTTCACCGTATCAATACCCATATCAACTTCTCGTTGGCCAACAACCACTATATATGGCGTCCACTCCTGGCTTGCGAGCCTGATCTTTTTTCCGACCGTCAACTGACGATCATCAACTGATACTCTGATATTTTTGTCATAAAATTCGGATGCTAACCGAATAGCATGACTTAAATATTCCTCAGATACCGGTATAAAACGGACGTGCTCTGGAGAAAGCCACAACGGAAATTGTGGGACTTCCATCTTCATGGCTGATTCAAGAACGAGAAATAGCCACCGCTCAAGCGCACCAATGGTTGAGTGACATATTATACACCCAACCTCCTTTCCTTTTTCATCTGTATATGTGATACCGTACTTCTCGGCATCCATAACATCCAACTGTACAGTAGCCACTTGACATGCGCCACCCACAGAATCAATGCCCTGAAATTCATGCTTTACTGCCCAATAATGTTTCATATCAGACAGCACCTCTATGATGGCTGGTTGGTTGCTATACTGCAGCATCTCCAAGATTTGGTTTTTGTGTTTCATGTAAAAACCATCCACTATTCTGAAAATGATTGCGTATTCAGTCTCGGTAGCATTTGCTAAGTCAGAATAGCTACGATACAGCTCTTTGTATTCTTCCCATCCCTGTTCAATATCAGAACAAAAACTGTGAACATCTGGCATTGAAAATCCTCTCAGACGCCTCAAGCCAACAAGCCCTCCCCTAAGTTCATATCTAAAGCTCTTTGAGAACTCATAAACACGCAAAGGAAGCTGTTTGTATGAAATATTTGAATCGCCCAGCATACAAAACAATCCGAAGTCGCCAGCAAACCTTAAGACAAATTCTTTGTCCTTATGATCTGGCACCTTAACCGAATAATGCCTCTCGTGAAAAGATTCACCCTGACTACGTATCGACTTATGATTCCAGTCATACAAAATAGGAGTTTCAATTTGCATTGCGCCTAGTCTTTTTATTGCGATTTCTTCAGCCCAATCCTCTAAAAGCTTCAACATCAACGAACCTTTTGGGTAAAACCTGAAATGGCCAGAATCACTCGCTGCTTCATACCCGACAAGTTCAAGTTTTTGCATAAGATGAACCGACGGCGGCACTTTCCCGGGTTTTTCACCAAGAACTTCAAATTTAATAACCTTTACCAGCTCAGGATACTCCCTCAGGAATTCCTGCTTTTCATTAATTATGGATAAGTCAATCGGAATTTCGTTACCATTTTGTGTGAGAATAAAAAATCTGCTCTTAATGCTCTTTGCAATTTCTTCTCTTGTTTTCATAATTTGCTTCCCCCAAATAATCTATTTGCATTGTTATAAAACACAAGTTCCTTTCCTCTATTTTCACTACCCAAACAGGATTTTAATGCATCTCTAATTGAGATTATTGTCTCTATATGAAAAAATGGGAACGTATCTATTAAGTGCTGATATCGTTGATAATGGTCTTCTTTTACCCATGCAAATGGTACTGCACTTTCTATCATGATTTTATCATCATACATTATGTGTCTCCCGCTAATATAGCTAAATGGAGCATCACTGCCATACAGTAAGCGCGCTATACCAACTCGCGAAATTAATTCGCAAAATACATCTGCATTAGCAACCATTGCTGTGTCAAAAAATATATTCTTATGTTTAACGATGTCATTACTTAATGACTCACTAAATTTTGCGTTATAGCAGTAAAAATTACCGCAATGCGCTACAATAAAAATAATATCACAAAATTCTTCAGCTAATGCGATTAATTCATCGTGATGATGAAATAAGTTAACTGGCAAATGCAGAATAATAGAAGATCTTGCATAATTCACTTCTCTTAGTTTTTTAATTGGGAAGACATCAATAATTTTAGACCTCAGCGCATTTTTTTGCCTTGGAACAGGATACATTTTTAATGCACAAAAATTTTTTATCAATTCATCCTGCACATCACCATCGCCATAAGAAGATTGATTATTATCAACCATCGCAGGCAATATAGAATTGTATTCCTTTTGCTCCAATATATATTTATTCATTTCCACATCATTCATAATATATGGCATTCCAAAAACAACTGACAAATAATCGATTTTAGGAAACATTGCGTTAATTATTTTTTTATGCATGCTCCATTAAAAATAATTATACATAGACCCTGGGACATGCGCGTTTTCATTAAGCACGCACCTAAAATCTGCATAATTTGGCCAAGAATGAACATGCGCATCAATAACTCTTTTCGGGAGCCAGTTATTGGCATAGGCAATCTTATCCAGATCATTTTCACTTAGTCGAAATATTCCTCTATAATCCATAATATCCTCTCATTATTCAATTTTAAATGTACTTTGTTAATATTTGCAATTTAAAGAAATTGCAACAATAAATAATAGCAAACTTGAACTTAAAAGTCAACTTAAATTTAGTTACGACAATTTTTAAAATTTAGTTTAAAAGTCCCTTAATTCCCCAGCTATTTTTAAAATATATCAATTAATTTTTTCTTTCCCCAAGACAAAAACTTCTCCCCCTATAACTTCGCAAGGAGTGGGAAGAATTATGCAATTCCCCTTATCGGCCTTATATTCCTTTTTTCCGTCATAAGCGAAAACAATTCCATCCGGTAAAGTTTCGAAATTCCTGAATTTTTTTGAGAATCTAAAATTATCGCCTTCTTTTTTAACCGCCCTGAAAGCTGTTATATAGCGTTTCTTCTTCTTACTGGGTTTTTGTTTTGTTTTTTTTACATCCGAAATGATCCAAAAAAATTTCCACAGCGTGTCGCGCAACCTTCAAGGATTTATTTATTTCATTCTTAGGTCCGCATTCCAAACATATCCCTATTTTTCCTTTATCAAACATATATCCGTCAGTTCCATTGGGCTCCGCTTCTGACCAGCCGTCGGACACGACCGCCACTTTGAATTTATTCGCGATTTCAAAGGCGTTTTTTTCACAAATAGCGAAAGCATCGCTCCCTTGGTCCGAAAAAGAGTGCAGATCGAGCACGGCATCGCATTTATCCATTATTTTAATTAATTTTCTCGCGCGCCTATCTTCGAGCGAACTATTTTTATTTTCAGAAAAAAAACATCTGTTAAGATCTCTTTCGACAAATCTCTTTTTCTTTTTTATGGCTTCAGTATTGGCATACACAAGATAAACCGTCCCCTCTTCTAAAGAAAGACCATTTTTCAATTCATCTATAATTTTTACTCCAACTTCCTCATCTCCATGCACCCCGCCAAAAATAGCCAGCGTTTTTCCGGAAAATTTACCTCTTCTTATAATTATTGATTTCATATAATTATTGATTTATATAATTTATTTGAATCTTAAAAAAATATATCCTATACGATTTTGCTCTTGCGCAGGGAAGAATATCCGCGATATTCTTCCCTTGTCATTCTATTTCAACAGCCAATATTTGCGCTCGGGATATTTCCCATCGGAGATTCCCAAATTGATGAATCCTAATCCGGAGTATACCCTTTGAGCGGCCGTTGCATCGCTGTCTGTCCTGAGGCAAAAAATCGCAAAACCTTCTTTGCGCGCCTCTCTTATCAATTCTGCGGCCAAGTTGCTTCCTATTCTTCTCTGCCTCATTCTCATATCGACAGCCAACTCGCTGATATAATATGCCCTGGGATTGTCGGAAAAGATAAATCCCAGATCGGCTCCGGAAGAAATTGTTTCAAGCTCCTTTTCTCCCACGCATTTTCCCCAAGAAAATCCTGCCAGTTTATTTCGATAAAAAGCCGCCAAAATGATGGCGCGAGGCTCTTTCATATGTGAAGAAATGTCTTGAAAAACATTATCCGCTTTCCAAAAATATTCATTCCATGGAGGCTCCTTCCATATTTCGCAATAAAGTCTCGCAATGTCTTTAATCAAATCGATATCGCAACTAGATACCCTTTTTACAGCCGTTCTCTCATCTGAAAAAATTTCGGAACTTTTCATTTGGAACTCCTTGATGATTTTTATATTTCTCAGACAGATTTAAGAAAGAACTTCCTTCTTTAAAGATTTTTTTCAAAATAAAAATCCCTTATGAGAAGGGATCCGAGATGCTTTGAAGCAAAGATTAAATGATATTTATACATAAAAAACACATCCGATCTCTTCCCATAAGAGCTGGCTATGTCGTCTGTTAAATTGAACAAAAATATTACTCATCTAAAAAATGATATTATTATCTTGCTTAGGAAAGATAATAACATTATTGTAAAAAATGTCAAATTTTTAATGAGCGACGTGTTCGGATTTTAATACTTACTAAAGTAAGTATTAAATTACGTAATTAATTACGTAATTCCCCGGCTACTTTTAAAATCGCGTCGAAATCATCCCCTTCCGCGGTTCTGTTCCTTTTTTCATAACCGCACTTTATGCACTTATGAAGAATGATATAATTTCCTTTTTTCTGGTCTATTCCGATCGGCTCCATCATCCCTCCGCACTCCGACAGCCTGTCGCCGGGATTTATGTCCACATGCCTGCTCCAAAGGCAATCCGG